>CAZRWX010000168.1:0-7819 GCA_964603925.1 uncultured Bifidobacteriales bacterium
CAAGGGGGCCGGGAGCAAAACCAGCTGACAGCCCCAGTAGTGTGCCCATGATCAGGTATTCAATCATGGATTACAATATAAATGAAAACTACCCGGCCTGCCACAAGTCTATTGGGCTCTGACCTTTGTACCGTACTCAGAACAATCGTCCTCGTCCTTTGTCCTCGAAAACGTAGATTGGGAACCAGGATAAAATATTATTTATGGCACAGCCGGAGTCCCCACCAAAAGCTGGGGTTTAGGGTTAGTGGCGCCGGTAATAATTATTGTGGGCACATAATCTATCATGAGTACACCCATGTGGTTTACCTCAGGGTTTCTGGTAAAGGGATTATTAAGAAACAAGCCCTGAGGGTTATCCCCCAGGGGCATGTCATTCTTACAGTTGTAGTAGTAGTTCCACTTGGCATTATTCAAAACTGTGGCTGTGGATGATATAGCCGTTGAGGTTGTTGGGGCGGCCGGCAAAAAATTCTACGCCCCTGCCGCAGTTTATAAACTGGCAATTGTAAAACAGACTTTTATACTACCCTGGCTTAAAAATGTAAATAGCATCTGCTGAGCCGCCCGCGGCAGCATTGAGATCTGCTATTTCTTAGGCCTGACTGGCAGCAGCAAGAGCATCCAGCAAGGCCGTCATTACCTTATTTATACGTGTAAAATTGTCCGTGGCCTTCAGAATGTCCCCCTGGCTTTGAACATACCGGGAGCCATCAAGGTCATCACCACAGTTTTCTACAAGTGCACAAGCAGATGCCGGCGTAGTTTCCAGGTGAAACTGCAGACCCACAATGCGATCAGCCACTATAAAGCCTTGATTGACGCAGGCCTCACTGGAACAAAAATGAACACCGCCCGGTGGTATATCAAAGGTATCACTGTGCCAGTGGAAAACCTCCAGTTCCTGAGGGAAAACGTTTTTGAGTACTGTAGACTCAATTTCTTTTTTGGCATTAACCGGAAACCAGCCAACCTCCCGCCAGCGGTTTGTGGTCACCCCGGCACCCATAGCCTCGGCTATGAACTGAGCCCCCAGACAAACACCCAGCATTACTTTGCGTGCTTTTACGCTGGCAGCGATAAAGTCTTTTTCCCCCTGCATCCAGGGGTACCTGGAGACATCACCGGGGCCCATGGGGCCGCCCATTACAATGAGCCAGTCAAAGTCCCCTTGAGAGGGAAGAGCTTCTCCCAGATACAGCCTGGTACAGGTAACCGGCCAGCCCTTGTTTCTAAAATAGGGCTCCATACTACCCAGACCCTCAAATGGAACGTGTTGTAGATAATGTACTTTCATATTATTCCCTAATATATAAAAGAACATTCATCATAATCAGAAATTCCCCACCAATACTGGTTCCCCCATAAATCGCCGTCGCCGCTTGCAGTCGCGATCGAACCCCCCCCCATTGGATCCTTCCTTCAAGTGTTTTTCCAGGTTCCGATTCCGCCTGCGTGCCATGGCGTAGTTCCAAGAGAACGAAGCATGGCCATGGCGTAGTTCGCTTAACGCGAACGCAAGCAGGACCCCGACAGCTGACCCCGATTTTTCCCTGGTTTTTATTCCCATCATATCGCCGAAGCCCCAAAAGCAAAAGCGGCGGGCAGGGACAATACATTTAATTCAGGAAAATATCCGATGGTTTTATTATTTGATAAAATTAAACCGCCTAGAAATGGTTTGTCTAGAACCTCCTGGAGACCCCTGAAATGGCGGCCATCAGCTTGAACTACATTATCTGACAATTTTGATTCAACCGCGATGTAGCCATTTTCAAATTCCAGTAGTAGATCAATTTCCCGGTTATCAAATGTTCTAAGGTGGTAAAAATCAACATGAAGATTTGCGCATTTACATTGTTTATACATTTCGCCAGCTACTGCGGCCTCAAACTCCTCTCCTGTTATATCGCCGGTCCGGTTAAGGAGAGCGCGGCATATACCCGGATCTATAAATAATACCTTAGGCATTTTTATCAACCGCTTTTCTGTATTCTTATGCCATGCAGGCAGCTTTAATACCTGATAGCTAATCTCCAGGTATCTTAGAAACCTTTTTATAACAGCGGGAGAAACTGAAATAATACGGGCGAAATCAGAATAATTTACCAGTTTGCCTGAGCGCGCAGCCAGTGCTTTTTGCGCATCAACAAAATATTCCAGGTCACTGGTTTTGGAAAGATCAATAATATCTCTTTGCAGGTATGTTTTGTTATAGTCCCTTAACCAGTCAACTTTATCTGATGATTCAGTATTATAATGTGTAATGGCGGGCATACCACCCGTTTGCAGGTAACTGTGCCATTGAGAAAGTGAATGGATATACTCCCTGTTATTAGATATAACAGGATTAAGACCCTCATACAGCTGTGCGGGGGTAGTGCCCCGGGTAAGCTTTAATATTAGAGAGATAATAAGGCTGATACCTGGTGAGGTAGTGATATTTTCAGAATCGGCTAACAGTTCTTTAATTGTAAGAGGATACAATTCTAAAAGGGCAGACCTGCCAGCCAGGCTCTCGGATATATTTTTCATTAATAATATTTGAGAAGAACCCGATAGTATGTACTCTACATTATCACTGGCATCATGAGCGGATTTTATGAGATCAAAAAGCTTAGGCGCCTTTTGAACTTCATCAAATATAGCTGATGGATAAAATTTGATTAATTGTTGAGTTGTAAGTTTTTGAAACTCATTGCGAGTGGCGGGGTCGTCAAGGCTAATATATTTGTATTTGGGAAATAGAGCTTTTAGAAGTGTTGATTTCCCCGTTTGCCTGGCCCCGGTCAGAGCCAGAATACGCCCTCGCCGAGATTGTTTCAGCTCCTTAATTCTCTCCGAAATAAGCCTTTTTTTCAAATTTACGCCTTATTTGACTACTAATAACTATAAAATACGCCCTTATTAGTCATTATAAGCTAAATATACGTCAATTTCAAGTGTTATTCCTGGTTTTACACTCTCCCAGAACAATGATAGATTTTCTTATTATACCCCTGTCTTTGTTGTTCCACACAAAATCGCCGTCGGGGTCGCCGCTCGCCGCCGCGATCGAAATTCACCCCTTTGGAACCTTCCATCATGTGCTATTCCCAGTTCCGGTTCCGCCTGCGTGCCATGGTGTAGTTCGCTTAACGCGAACGCAGGCAGGACCCCGACAGCCGACCCCGATCTTAGATCCTGATTTTTATTTGGTATCCTGCAAATGAGCGACCCTGGCGCTTTCGTAGACATCAATAAAATCATCAACCCCAATTTCACCGATAGTTTTTCCGATAAGGTCCAGAGGTAAATCCTCCAGCTTATTAAACCGGACACAAGATTTACCAGCATTCAGCTTCTTGCCTGTTGCCTTATATTCTCTTTCGAATTGTTTCCTGGTATGCTCAGATACATAAATACTGGAGAGATACACTGCCATGTGGTTCTTTTGAGAAGCCAGAGCCGCGTACATAAGGGGCTGCTTGTTGTAGGTGTCTGGATGTTTTTGCAGGGGTACCTGATATGTTATCATTCCCCAGTTCATAGCCTCTTCAAAACCGGCGGGAAGGTTTTTAAGTATCTCCTTCCTGACGATGGAAATAGCCCGTTTTCTTTCTGCTGGTAATTCTGATATATAATCCTTAACCGTGGCTGCCCCGGAATGCATAGCGGCCTCCCTATTTAAACTGCTTTCATTAATATCAAAATTAGTCGTATTTTAGTAGGAATAATTACACAGGTTGTATTTGGCTATTAGCCGGATTTACCCCATCAAATTCTCCAATTATAATCGCAGTCGCAGTCGCCGCTCGCAGTCGCGATCGATTTACACCTCATTGGACCTTTCCATCAAGGGTTATTCCCAGTTTCGATCCCGACCCCGATTATGGGTGGCGACACCGATCTTACAAATAGACTCCAGACCTAAATCAGGGTAAACGGCTCTAACCGTGCGGCCTTTTTATCAAATGTAAGGGTAGTCTCACACCCTTTATCCCGTGAGGTTAGCCCCATAAGTATATCCTGTACAGTAACAGGTACAGGTACTTTTGCCCTGGACTTGCTTAATATCCCAAAAACCTCATCAACTTTCTTGTTTAGGGGCACCATGGTGACCGTACCTTCCCTTTATTTAACTATAAAGTAAGGAATACAGCAGGCACCTTACTTAATTATCAACCACAGACAGAGATCATAGCCAGATAGCTCTCTACGGGCACATAGTCGGGTATACTGTTGCCAGACCCCAGGCCATAACCGCCGTGTTGAGCTGTAAGTTCCAGCAGTCCCCGGGCCCGTTTCTTTATTTCTTCAGGTTGTGAACGGCACAGGAAGTCCACATCAATTCCACCCATTATGGCTATCCTGTCATGGTATTTTCGGTAAAAATCCTCAACCGGCAAAATGCCGTCTTCATAGGAATGTTTTGCATTGTATTTAATATCATCAATAATGTCATCGTATACATTTTCCAGATTGCCGCAGGAGTGTAGTATGGCCGGACGGCCGGCATTGTGGGCGGCGGCCACAATTTTTTTATGCCAGGGAAACACATACTGGCGGAACATCTCCGGTGAGAACATGGTCTGGGTTTTAAAGCCCCAGTCATCATTACCAATAATAGCACCCACACTGTTATACCCCAGACAGCGCTGGTAATAGGCTAAAAGCCTGGAGCCAATGTTATTAAATATACCGGCAGTGAGTTCGGGGTCTGTCATGCTTATAATACAAAGGTTTTCATAACCGGTAATTTTAACAGCAGTCTCCAATACTCCCAGGGGACCATGGGCAATTACCTTCATGCCCTGGGGCAGATGGCCCTCCACCCTTTTAAAAATATTGAAATCTCCGGAATCCAAATTGGGCCACTGATATTTTTCAAAGCTCTCCCAGCCTGTTATAACAGCGCCTGAGTTTAAGGAAACAGTTTTCTCCTGCTTAATATCCGCGGTGGGGAAGTTAAAACCAGGAGCAGGAAGAGTGCAATAATCATACCCTGCTTTATAAAAACTGTCCACCACAATACCAAGGGCTTTATCGGAGTAGTCCCCCAAATCAGAGCATTTGCCTGTAAAGTGCCGTTGTATGTTCTCTCCAAAGAAGAACTCAAACAAAGTGGGCCTTGCGGGAGCCTCCCGACGGCATATTTTCAGGATATTTTCAAAATCAGGTTTCCTTGTCATATCTAATCTCCTTCTTACTCCATAAATTTATTCGAAATATGTATCGTAAATACGCTTTTATATATTTAATTTACAACAATATGCCCGTTTATCTTTATCATTAACAAGTATAATGTATCATTTTCGGCTATTAGAACAAATCCGTCTTAGGCGGATTCGTTCTAAAAAGCCAATGGAGGGCGTCAACCTAAGGTGGAAGGCTCATCGGACATTATGTTAAAAAGGTTACCCGGTCAGCGGCATTTTGAGTCTCCGGAAGCTTCACAGGCAGAGCGGTTGGTCTGGCTGCGCCCCTTTGTGCGCCAAAGCGGCGATGAGGTCCGGCCCCCCTGGTTTTTAGGCAATCGCCGTCTTCTGGACTATCTCCTTGTATATATAGAAAGCGGCAGCGGCACTTTTACCGTGGGTTCTGCCACTTTTAGCGTAACCAAAGGGTCCCTGATATGGGTTCCCCCAAATGTACCTCATCAAATGAGGGGGACTGCCGCCATGCGCTGCCTGTGGTTTCATTTTGATTTAATTTACGATCCCGCGCGCAGCCACTGGGACGCCTGCATTCCCGCTCATACAATGGATCTTAGCCCCTGGTCAGCCTACATACATCCACCGGTTAATGATCCGGAGATTTCAGCCTGGCAGGGCCTGCTCAATGTGCACAACACAAGTGAAGTCCGGGACCTGGTGTTTAAAATATGCCGCGCACACACCCAATCCCCGGCACGCAAAGCGGCCCTTGCAGGTTCTCTTTTGGCTGTCCTGGTAAACCTTATCAGCAACGGTCTTGGAGCAGGGGACACCCGCAGCACCAGTCAGGGCTCAAAAATGAGAGTCGCTGCCGAGCATATCCGTGCTGACGCTCTAAGTGTCATAAACTTTGAGACACTTGCCTATAGCTACGGTTTGAGCGAAACTCATTTCCGCCGCAGCTTCAAGGCCGTCAACGGCATCAGCCCCGGTAAGCTGCAACAGCAGGTTAAACTGCAAAAGGCCTGTGAACGTTTAAGTTATTCAGGTGACAGTGTCACCCGCATCGCGCGTTATCTGGGTTATACTACAGTGCACAATTTCTCCCGCGCCTTTTCCACTCAGTACGGCCTCTCACCCCGGCAGTACCGGTGTTCAAGTATTTAGTGTACAGTACCACCCAAAAATCGCCGTCTGGGTCGCCGTTCGGGGTCACGATCGATCGTAACCCCATTGGAACCTACCATCAAGTGTTATTCCAAGCTTCGATCCCGGCCCCGATTTTTATTCCTGTTTGTATTCTTTTTCCCGGAAGTATAACCAAAGCACCGTTACAAGCAGTGGAATTAGAATAGCAGTTAAAACAATAGCTCCGGTACCACCGCCGTTAATACACATAAATGATGAGGCCGACACAGCAGAGGCCAGAGCGGCCACGGAGATTCCTAATCTTCTCTTTCTGGTCATAGTTTAATCCCGGTCATCAAAAAAGTCGTCACCACCGCTGCTGGAAGTTGAGTCACCCCGGGTGGAATAGAAATCCGGGGGAGCGGTGATGTATAATCCCATTTGTTTTTCATCTTCACATTTTTTAACTGGTTTAGTCGCACTAAGTTAAATCTGTTACTCCCGGGGGGCAAGATGCCTGCACAAAAAGTCAATACCATCACCGGATTTATCCAGCTCATGACAGCCCTCAAACTCTTTATAGCAAAAACTGTCCGATATATTGAGCTTATCGTAAACTGCCTGAAGTTTGCCAGCTTCGGTCCCAGCGTACTTAACATCAAACAGTTCATCCTTTTTGCCCACTTCAATATACAATTGGCGCGGGCACACCAAGGCGCCAACCTCCGCATCCATAAACTTGTTGGCCGCATTATACAAAACCCAGTCACCAAAATCGTATACATAGCGGTTATTAAAGAAGCACGAAGAGACAGCTGCCTTAAGGCGTGTATCCAGAGCGGCAGCATATAAAGTATAAAAACCCCCATAGGAGAGACCTATCATGCCCATACGCTCTCTGTCAATATCCTTATGAGCAGCAAAGTAGTCCAGTGACCTAATAATGCGATATAGCTCCAGAGCGGATAACGACCCGCCCGTTTGCTTGAGACGCCTGTCTATGGTGTCTCTGTTATGGTTAGGACCAAAGCTCCCGGTATCCCAGGTTAGCAACTGGGGGGCAAATACCGCGATACCTTTCTCCAGTACCCCCCTGGTCATATTGTTATAGTTGGAAGAACCAGTAAGACCAGAACAATACTCCGGTGTGCCATTGCCCCCATGTTGAGAAATAGCAAAAGGAAAGGGTCCACTACCATGGGGGCGGAAATACAACCCGTAGGTGCTGACCCCCGGGAGAGTGTCTATCCACATCCGTGATATGGTACCAAGACGATCTTCACCGACAAGCTCCCGCTTAGCATCTGGTACATTGCCTGAGGCCCGTTCGGTAAGAGGCCACCCCAGCAGGTTAATAAGGTCACTCCTGTATTTAGACAGAGACTGCTCATAGGTATGTAAAGATGAAAAATCGGGCTTAAAATACTGTTGCCGGTTCACATCGGCCTGATCTTGCCGTTTGCGGACAAGTGTTTGAACCTGCTCCAGCATAGCTTCCCTGTATTTATTGCCCGCGTTGGGTTTTTCTTTGTACAACTTTGTATCCATAAAATATT
>CAZRWX010000169.1:0-7806 GCA_964603925.1 uncultured Bifidobacteriales bacterium
TCCAGCCTCGGAGGCAAAAACAAAATTCAAAAAAAAGAGGATAAGTTTGATATCATGCATAATCGATTGTTTTGAATTTTAACAATTTGGATTTTGGATTTGTTTGGGATTTAGATATTGGGATTTAGAATTTGCTCTTTGGTTATAATTCTATTAGTAAAACGCGTAATATGAGACCTGCACCATACATTACCGTCCTTGGTTCTTTCCAATACCAAATCCAAAAGCGGGAGCTTTGACCCACACCGGGTGCTTATAATTTATTAACTTTACCTGCAAAATTTACCCATCCTCAGCGGAGACCTAATGCCTAAGAGAACAGACATTAAAAGTATCATGATTATAGGCAGCGGGCCCATTGTTATTGGCCAGGCATGCGAGTTTGACTATTCAGGCGTTCAGGCCTGTAAGGCCTTGCGGGAGGAGGGCTTTCGGGTAATTCTGGTTAATTCTAATCCCGCAACTATTATGACGGATACAGGCATGGCGGACGCCACCTATGTGGAGCCTGTTACCTGGGAGGTCTGCGCCAAAATCATAGAAAAAGAGCGTCCAGATGCCCTGTTGCCTACTCTGGGCGGGCAAACGGGTCTTAATACCGGTGTGGCATTAGCTGAGAATGGCATTCTGGAAAAGTATAATGTGGAAATGATCGGCGCCGATCTTAAGGCAATTCAAAAAGCAGAGTCCCGCGACAACTTTAAGGCCGCTATGGAAAAAATCGGCATCGACCTGCCTAACGGCAGGGTGGTGCACAATATGGATGAAGCCCGTAAAGCCAAAGAAGAGCTAGGTCTTCCCCTGATTGTACGTCCAGCTTATACCATGGGTGGTGTTGGGGGCGGTCTGGTGTTTGATAATCTGGAGTTTGAGAAAATTACCCAAAACGGCTTAGCTCTAAGTCCCATTAATGAGGTTTTGATAGAGGAGAGCCTCCTGGGCTGGAAAGAGTTTGAGATGGAGGTTATGCGGGACAAAAAAGATAATGTGGTCATAATCTGTTCCATTGAGAATATAGACGCCCTGGGCATACATACTGGTGATTCTATCACTGTGGCTCCCGCCCAAACTCTCTCAGATAAAGAGTATCAGCGCATGAGGGACGCCTCCATTGCGTGTATTCGTGAGATTGGTGTAGAAACCGGCGGCTCTAATGTGCAGTTCGCTGTTAACCCTGTTGACGGCCGTATGGTAATCATTGAGATGAACCCCAGGGTATCACGCAGTTCGGCCCTGGCCAGTAAAGCTACAGGTTTTCCTATTGCTAAAATCGCCGCCAAGCTGGCCGTGGGCTATACGCTGGACGAAATCCAAAATGATATTACCCGGGAGACCCCGGCTTGTTTTGAGCCCACTATCGACTATGTAGTTACAAAAGTTCCCCGCTTTACTTTTGAGAAGTTTGCGCAAGCTGAGGCTGTCTTAGGTTCTCAAATGAAAAGCGTTGGGGAGGCTATGGCAATCGGGCGCACCTTTAAAGAGTCTCTGCAAAAAGCCATACGTTCCATGGAGGTTGGGTTCAAAGGTCTGGGTGCAGATGGCAAATTTAAAATGACAACCAATGAGCTCATTCGTAACCTGGATTATCACAAGCCGGGCCCCAACCGCATCCTGGGCATTAAAAAGGCTTTTGAGCTGGGGTGGGGGCTGGACAAAATCTATGAAACTACCAGGATAGATCCCTGGTTCCTCAATGAGGTCCAGGATTTGGTTCGCTTTGAACAACAGACTTTATCCGGCAGGCAGCTGGCAGATATTTCCTCAGAACTCCTCCGCGAGGCCAAGGAGAACGGTTATTCAGACGGGCAGTTGGCGTTTCTTTTTCAGTGTACTGAGGGGCAGGTCAGGGGGCGGCGTCAGGAGCTGGGCATTAATGCAGTGTTTAAAACTGTGGACACCTGCGCTGCAGAGTTCCAGGCATTTACACCTTATCATTATTCCACTTATGAAGAGGAGAATGAGTCGGTGCGCACCAATAAACGCAAGGTCATTATTATCGGCGGCGGGCCTAACCGTATTGGTCAGGGTATAGAGTTTGACTATTGCTGCTGCCATGCTTCTTTTGCGCTGCAGGAGGAGGGCTATGAGTCAATCATGATCAACAGTAACCCTGAGACAGTCAGCACAGACTATGATACATCTGATAAATTGTATTTTGAGCCACTTAATTTTGAGGAGATCTTTAATATTGTTGAGCTGGAAAAGCCAGACGGCATTATTGTACAGTTCGGCGGTCAAACTCCCCTTAAGCTGGCAGGTGCACTGGAGGCTGCCGGGGCTCCAATACTTGGTACTTCTCCCAAGTCTATCGAGTTAGCAGAAGACCGCAAGCTTTTTGCTCAGCTCATTGAGGAGCTAAAAATACAACAGCCTCCCAACGGTGTGGCTACAGATTTACCTGGGGCACTTAAAATTGCCGAACGTATTGGGTACCCGGTTTTAGTCAGGCCCTCTTTTGTGCTGGGGGGCCGGGCCATGATGATTGTATATAACTCTTCAGATTTAACCACTTATATGCAGGAGGCTGTTGAGGCTTCTGAGGAGCGGCCAGTTTTAATTGATCAGTTCCTGGAGGCCGCCATAGAGGTTGATGTAGACGCAATATGTGACGGTGAGCGTGTGGTGGTAGCTGGCATAATGGAGCATATTGAGGAGGCGGGGGTCCATTCAGGGGATTCTGCCTGTGTTTTGCCCCCCATACATTTATCTAAAAATGTACTGGACACTCTTAAAAAACATACTGTAGATTTAGCTCTTAAACTGGAGGTTAAAGGGTTGTTGAATGTTCAGTATGCGGTACAAAATGAACGCGTTTTTATATTAGAGGCCAACCCCAGGGCCAGCCGCACTATCCCTTTTGTAAGCAAAGCTCTGGGTGTGCCATTGGCCAAGCTGGCCACTAAAATAATGATAGGCAAAACCCTTGAAGAACTTGGGTTTACAAACGTTAACTGGCCCAAATACCTGTCAGTTAAAGAGTCCGTGTTTCCATTTTCCAAGTTCAGGGGCGTTGACACCGTACTCAGCCCGGAAATGAAATCTACCGGTGAGGTTATGGGCATAGACTATGACTTTGGTATGGCATTTGCTAAATCTCAAATGGCCGCAGGCAACGTTCTACCTGTTGAGGGTACAATATTTGTATCCGTAAACAGCAAGGATAAAGCTTCCATTATTGAACCCGTTAAAAAACTGTGTGACATGGGTTTTAAAATTTTTGCCACCCGTGGTACGGCTGATGCTCTTAAGAAAGAGGGGGTAGAGTGTGAGTGTGTCAATAAGATAGCAGAGGGGCATCCGCACATATTGGACCTTATCCAAAAAAAGCAGATAGATTTATTAATAAATACACCCCAGGATAAATTAAGCCAGATTGATGACGGCATTATCCGCGCTGACGCTATATTGTATCAAATTCCTTATACCACAACTTTGCCTGCAGCTGTAGCAGCCGTTGAAGCTATCAAGTCTCTTAAAAGCATGCCGATAACTGTTTGCCCACTGCAGCAATATCATCAAATGCTAAATTCTTAACCACTGGCCTCGACAGTAAGGAGTTCTCAAAAAAGCCCCAAAAAGTCATTCCAGCTTGTCTGGAATCTCCTTTTTTGAAGAAATTTCGATTCCGGACAAGCCGGAATGACTGGTCAATAGAGAACTCCTTACTCTCGAGCACTGGCATTAAATCGCGATATAGTGATCTTGACAGGTATGGGTCTCAGGCTGCTAAATTCGTATAATGCCCGATGAGCATTTTCACATACTTCGATAGACTCAGTACTCAGTATGAGCGGGGGACATGGTCCATCGGATAATGTGAGAATGATTTGCAATCATTCTCCAAGGTAATGGGCAAATGCCCATTAGCCAGAACGGAAATCAACAAATTGGTGAGTTTCCGTTCTAATAAGGGCCATGTTCTGGAGATATTTCTTATACTATATAGCAGTAGAAAACAGTATCTTACATTAAAGTATCTTAAGCCAAATGAATATTAATTTAGAGCCCCATCTTCATCAAAGGTCTTCTGGCCAGTGGTGTGCTACTGCTTTCGGCCCTTTGGCAATACTATTATCAGCATTACTTTTTTTAAATTGCGCCAATTTCCGGGCATATTTTAATGCCTACTTCAATGCAGAAAAAGCATATACTAAGGCGGTTAAGCTCAAAAAGCAGCGTCAAAAAGATAACCCAACAGACACCTCACTGGTTAGCGCTGAGGAGCGGGTCAAGTTAGAGCGCGCTATCGAGAAGGCCTCAAAGGTATTGGAGCTTTACAGTGGCAAACCCAATAAATATCTGCCAAAATCTCTATTTTTGATAGGGGAGGCTTATTCTCGGCTTGGTAAATGCGACCAGGCAATAACAAAGTATGATGAACTGGAGGACGCTTATCCAAATTTTGCGAATATTGAAACAGTGCGCTTTCACCGGGCCCAATGTTTATATCTCAAACATGAGTATCCGGGTGCCCGCAGGTCTTTAATGGACATTATCAACAAATCAGGTAACCCCCAATTCCGGCACATGGCTATGCGGTACCTGGCAGAAATGGAGAACTCCAATAACTCTCCCCAGGAAGGCCTCAATGCCTATGAGAAGCTTCTTAAGGAGCCCGGTATCACACCCAGGTTTAAGGGTGAAATACACTATGAATGTTGTCATTTATCATTTAATCTTGAGCTTTGGTCCAGGGCAAGAGCTCATGGCCTGGCACCGGAAATCAGCAACCTTCCAGTGACATTCCAATTCAGGGCATCATTTTTATCGGCTGTCAGTTATCATAATGACAACCATAAAGTCCAGGCATATAACGAGTTACAAAGCCTGCTTAACAACGGGGATTATATAGACTATATGCCAGAAGTAGAAGTTCAGCTGGGGGAGTGGTCCCTGGAAGCGGGGGATGAAAAGAAGGCTTTTGAAATTTTTACCAATGTCGTTACTAAATACCCTCGTGGCAGATGGTCTGCGCGCGCTTATTTTAAAATGGCCGAATATACCTTTACAATTAAGGGCAACGAAAAATATGCTTTGGAGTTTTACGATTCCGCTGCAGTTTGTGGTGATTCACTGGAAATAGCCCTTATGGCTCGTGAGCGTTCCCGGTCTCTACGAAGGTTGTTGGAGCTTCGCGCCCCTAAAGATTCCACCGCTGATTCCCTGAATTCTAAAAACAATTTTCTAATTGCGGAGCTGTTTCTTTTTGAGCTTGATAATGTTGATAGCGCTATTTCCCATTTGTATAAAGTCAGCGCTCAGCCGGCATCTGACTCAAGTCTTATTTTAAAATCAACTTATGCCCGGGCCTTTATCTATGATGAATTTTCTGATTCTTCCCAAAAAGCTGATTCCCTTTATGAGTATGTCCTGGAAGCATTTCCAAATTCAGATTATGCCAAGCAGGCTGAAAAAAATCTTGGAAGGGTTCCCAGCGTTAAGACCAGCGAGGATAAGGCACACGAGGTATTCCTAAAAGCTGAGCGTTTGTTTTTTGAAGGCAGAGATTTAAATGATCAAGTCATTCCCGCTTACCAGCAGGTAATTGACTCCCTTCCTCAAACTTTATATGCTGCAAAAGCCCAGTTTGTGATTGCCATGCTGCATGAAGACTTATATTACCAGGGTGAAGATAGCGCCCTTTACCAGGCCAAACTGGCTCATGCCAGGGTGCGTGAAGCCTATAAAAAATCCATATATTTTCCTGTTTCAGACGACAAGCTTAGCTCTGCAGGTATTAAACCGGGTGATGATATTTCCCGTGGAGTTCCCGTTGATACGGTTGATTCTAATAAAAATCTCAAGACCAGAAATAATGCTCCATCAGCAGATAGCGGTGGTAAGGGCCCAGAGGACGAGTATAAATTCGATGAGGAAGAGGCTTCAGAGGAAACCCTGGACGCTGTTATTGACGAATATTAGATCATTCGGGCTGCTGAGCTTGTCATCAGTTATTTTTTTTCCCACCGTTTATTCTTAAAAATTACTTTCGCTTTAATGATTAAGCGATTATTAATTACAGCCCTTTTAAGCGGTTGTCTGGCTGGTTGTACTTATTTCCCTGGGCCACGAGCAGGTTACAACCGTCATACCGGGCGTGCTGAGGGTGGGGAATCTGGTTCGTTTAAAGGTTACAGTGAGAAGGGCATTGTCTCATATTACGGCAAAGAGTTTCACGGCAAAAAAACAGCTAACGGTGAGATTTTTGACCAGAGAGCTATGACAGCTGCGCATAAAACTTTGCCTTTTAACTGCAGAGTTAAAGTACTTGATTTAGAAACCGGCAACTCAATTGTTGTGCGAATAAATGATCGTGGACCATTTGCTAAAGGCAGAATATTAGATCTTTCTCAGGGAGCAGCCAGCAAGCTGGGTATGATTGAAAAGGGTACAGCTAAGGCTGTTATCAAAGTTCTGTAATTTATCCGGTCACTCTTTTTACCCTTTGGCCCTTCCAGGTAAAATGGCCGAAGCTGCCAAACAAAACTGCAAACACCACCATGGGTATATGTATGATACCTGCCGGTAAAAACCACTTGAGAAGGCTGTTTTGTTGAAAAATGTCAGCCCCTTTCCTGATAATCAGAAAATCCAGGCTGGTTTTCCATACCCAGCTGGCAGCACCCCACATAAAAGTTAGCGGGGCAAAAGGTAAAAGTATGAGCGAGATTAGAATCAAACAATAATAGGCATATATAATAGAGAGGAATATTACCTGACGTTTTTCATAAAATGTGCATTTACTTGCCCACCGTTTGCGCTGCTCCCATATTTGCCCCAGCTTCCGGCTGGGACGGGTGTATACAAATGAATCCGGATCTGTGTTGTACTTGATTTCCCAGTGGCCAAGGGCATGAATTTTCTGAAGCAGAAAATCGTCATCGCCGCTGACCACGTGCTTATTTGTTTCAAAACCGCCAGCCTCATCAAATGCATGTTTTAAATATGCCATATTATTGGCGTTGGCATTTACTGGCAGGTTATTATTGACCAGAGAAGATGACACTACGCTGTGAGAAAAGAACTCCAGAGCTTGAGTTCCCCATAACGTGCTGTTGATACTGGGATCCCGATAATAGTTAGTAAGACCTAAAATTAAGCCGGTTTGGCTTGAGAATTGAGATACCATGGATGAAACCCATCGAGGACCGAAAAAGCAGTCAGCGTCCGTTGAGAGCACAATGTCACCCTTGGCCAGCTCAAGGCCTCTCTTTAATGCATATTTTTTAGGACTGTTATGAGTATCCTCTGCGCGGATTTCCAGAATTTTAAACAAGTTTGGGTTTTGGTTGAGAAACATATGTAAGATGTTGCTAGTATTGTCGTTAGAACGATCATTTACCAGTATAACTTCAAGTAGATCCTTGTCATATTCTTGAGAAATAAGGCTGTTTAGGCACTTCTCCAGAACATCCTCCTCATTTCGCATGGCAATTATCACTGATACTTTGTACGCGGCCGGAGGGTTTGGAAGTGGACCTGATGTTTTATTAGAAGAATTAACTTTTTTAAGCTTGGTCAGACCGCTGCCAAGGCGTAAATTTACAACTAAATACGCGATATTCAGGAAAATAAGTGTGAATAAGAAAATAGCTGCCAATTTGAACCCTTTTAGGGAAAATACCGTTGAGAACCTAAAGCTACCCTTTCGTTGGATCTTCGACAAGGCGAATAAAAATCAGGATAAGGTGCGTGTTATTTTCCAGGGAGAGAGAGTGTTACTTTCCAGGGAGAGAGTGTGTTTAGATAGCATTGACTGTTTTTGCACATCCTAGTATTTTTGACCCGTTTTGAAACTTAATATAC
>CAZRWX010000170.1:0-7793 GCA_964603925.1 uncultured Bifidobacteriales bacterium
TGATCCGCTAAAAAATTGATAGCGTTTGCCGGCATCCAGTACCTTTTTAACAACCTGGGGGTAATCTTCAACGGGAGGTTTGCCATTACCGGGTATCCACTGAATACCTTTTAAGGCGTCAATAGCCAGCATGGAGTCCAGATGGGGTAATTGGCCTTCGCCGTCCAGGTGATAGAAGGCATGATCCAGGTTGCGGCAGGTGGCGGCCAGCTCGGGCCTTACCAGGTCATCAAACATGTCTGTGCCAATCATGTAAGCAAAGTCGCATTGCAGCATGTAGTATGGTGTTTGGGAAAATATGGTAGGGTATAAATGGTTGGAATTCTAATCTGGATAATTGGATTATTGTCCAGAAAGATGTTTTAATATCCGGTTTAAGGCAGTGCTCACGGCTACGTTACGCTATGCTGTTGCAGGCCCGGTTTGCGCTAGGCTATGCCGTTGCAGGCACGGCTACGTTACGCTATGCTGTTGCAGGCCCGGTTTGGGAATGGGGCTTTTAGACCCTTATTTTCTTCGTCACTCCGGGCTCCGACCCGGAGTCCATCCTGCCACTGTGTTCTCAAATTTAGTTGTTGTATAATGGAAATTGTGGACTCCGGGTCGGAGCCCGGAGTGACAATGAGAGCAATTGTATCCTCGGGGATTCTGGTATGTTCCGGGGGTCCGGAGTAGTTATGTAGGTGATGTATCCTCAGGGCTTATGTAGAGTGACAATGTGGGTGATGGGGTAGTGGTAGCTAGTTTTTGTTCAGCATACCCGCTTCAAGGCATCGCCCCTTCGACTAACCGCTGGCAAGCCAGCAGGCGCTCAGTGTGACGCCTTGAAATTTCTTTTTTATTGCTGTCACCCTGAGTCTGTCGATGGGGCGACGGCGATAACACCTATATCCTGAACATGAACTAGCTAAAAGATTGTGGAACCAGCACTTACTCCTTGGGAGTTTGCTCGGATTGTGGCTCTGGTCTTTTTGTTCTATGACCTGGGGTGGCCAGGATTTCAATATAAAACGACTCCAGTTTCTTACTCTCGGCTTCTTCAATGTATTTAGGAATTTCATTTGCGTGAATGACCTTGGCGCTCTCAGCAGTGGGGCCGTATTTGCAGGTGAAATCCCAGAAATTTGCACCCTCGGGCAGGGTTTTGTTACGCTCCCTTTTAAGGTATCTCCTAACCTCGGATTTTACGGAATCGGCCAGACGGGCAGGTTTAATTTTTGGGTGAACCAGGGAAAAAGTCTTTTTCATGTATAGTCCTTAAAATTTTTAGATAAAGCTGAAATTGGGATTCAGAGTAATAAAATCACTTAAATGATCCAGTAATTTGTTACTTGATGCAAATATACTTTTAACAAGGAAATTTGGGATTAAGGCGTCTATTTTGGCTAAAAACAAGTTAGTCAGGGAAAAATGATAATTAGTGGATAAGTTACAGGCCCTGGAGCAGATTATAAAGGCAAAATAGGGGTGCTTTGTCAATTGAGCGGTTTTTTAAAAAGTATGCTTGTTTTATGGGCATAAACCATATAAAATATAAGAAGGAAATCTATCGGCACTCTATTAAAATAATCGAGTTTAAAATCGACAGCAGGGGGTAATCATGTCACCAATATTTCTTAACAGGCTCCAGTTTAAAAGTTCCGCGCTGGTGTTATTCTTTTCTGTCGCTGTATCCGTACTCTTGTGTGTCAGCTGTTATGTAGCCCCAGAGGAGGATATTGCCATTGATAAGTCAGATTCCCTGGCTTTGCTGGCTATTTTAGAGGCTAATAGGCTGCCATGGCAAAGGGAGGCCTATATTACAGGTTTTAATGATGTGGGCAGGATAACGGTTTTGGAAATAAGCGGTAAGTTTCTCAGTACTATTCCTCCCGAAATTGGGGATTTGGTTGAGCTTAAACACTTGGATTTAAGTTCTAACTCCATTGTCTCCCTTCCCCCGGATATAGAACAACTTACCAACCTGAATACTCTGATTATTAACAACAATTTACTTGAGGTTTTACCCGATGGTCTGAGGAATGTAAACCTGACAAAAATTGACCTTTCTAATAACAGGATTACGAGCCTGCCAACTAACATTAATGTTACCCATTTAGAGAACCTTAATCTTGCCTCAAACAATATTAGAGTTCTGCCTGCAGATTTCAAATACCTCAGTCGATTAGTTGATTTTGACATTAGTAAAAATTACCTGGACAGTCTGCCGGAGAACATAAATGAATGTGTTGCCTTAAAAAGGCTGGATGTTTCTTATAACAATTTAAAAGATCTACCCGGTTCCATGACCGGCCTGCCATACAATTACATAAATGTGGGTAACAATAAGCTGTGTTTCCCCTTAGGTACTCTAACTGCTCAGGAGAACACACTTATGAAGGCCTGGCTGGATGCTAATGACAGAGATTGGCAGGACACCCAGTATTGTCCGTGATGGGGGGAACAGGCGAAGTTATATTCTAAAGCGCTAACCAGCGGCCATTGATTAACATTCATAAAGACGAGTTGTCATTATGAAAAGCCCAGGCTGGTGAAATCCATTTGAAAAAGGCATATTAATTGTCTTAACGGGTATTATAAAAAGGATTAATCCATGACAAATAATGATATTTTTAAACGAATACGCTCTATACTTGGTTTTAATGACACTAAAATTGCTGCAGTATTTGCTCATACCCAATATCCTGTAACCCAGGAGCAGTTTAGCAACTGGCTTAAAAAAGAGGAGGACCCGCAATATAAGCAATGCGAGGACACCCCTTTAGCTGCTTTTTTAAATGGGCTAATAATCGAAAAACGCGGTAAAAAAGAGGGCCCACTGCCCCAACCCGAAGATAAATTGACCAACAATATTATTTTTATGAAGCTTAAAATTGCCTTTAATCTGCAGGGGGAGGGTGTGCTTAATATTTTAGCCCTGGCCGATTTCAAAATGAGCAATCATGAGTTGAGCGCCCTGTTCCGTCGTCCGGGTCATAAACATTATCGTGTCTGCCAGGACCAGGTTCTGCGCAAATTTCTGGAAGGCGCACATATTAAATATCATGAAAAATTGGTGGCATCCAACTAATATATATGAAAATTTTAATGGACGCTGACGCGTGCCCCAGGGTGGCTAAAGAAATTTTATATAAAGCTTCTAATCGGCTTAATATAGATGTGATATTAGTGGCCAATCAATTTATACGGGCACCTCAATCCAAATTTATCAAATCAGTAGTTGTAGCAGCAGGTGCTGATGAAGCTGACGATCATATTGTAGAAATTATGGAGCAGGGCGATCTTATTATTACCGCCGATATCCCTTTGGCAGACAGGGTGGTTAAAAAAGGTGGAGTGGTATTAGATCCCCGTGGTATATTCTTAACAGCCGATAACATAGGCCAGCGCCTGGCTGTCCGTAATTTAATGGATGACCTGCGCTCCTCAGGAGTAGAAACCGGCGGGCCCAATTCCTATGGACCAAAAGAGCGGCAGGAGTTTGCCAACCAACTGAACAAGTTCTTAACCAGGGCTTTACGGGGTAGTTAGTACTATCTTCGGCTATTTTTGTGTAACACTGGCCAATTTATAAAATCTTTTAAAACCCGGTGGGTTCATGCTGTAAGGCTTGTATGTTACAGGATAGCTGTGCCAGGAGTTGGCGTATTTGGGGGGGATCTTGCCGTTATGGGTTATGGATTTATCTCCTCCTTTTAAATACCCGTCAAAATCTGCAGTAAAAAGCTCAGCGCCTTCGCCATACATCCCGCTGGTGTCTATGACACCGTTTTGCAGCATTACCCGGGTACCGTAAAAACGCATATGAGGCAGGGTGTCACTGACCCCCGTAGAAATATCCTCAAGGGTGTTTTGTGTGAGATTAAAAGGAACTCCATGGCTGTTGCTGGAAAGCCAGAAAGATTCAGACATCTGGGGAGCGCCGGAGACAAAAACTCCCACATAAGTGCCCGCGTTGTGGTGGTCTTTGTCCGGTCGTTTTCGGGGTTTCCTTTGAGCAAGTGGAGCCATCCCTTTTTTTGAAGAGGAAGAAAAATGGCCGTAACTGCTTAGAGCCCAGTCATAACTCAAATACCAGATGTAATTTTTATTGGCGACAACGGCTGAGGGCACTATGCGGTTCTGGTCAATATTTTTTTCTGTATCAGGGTCATCGATAGTACCTGCGAAGGCGCCGCCGCTGCCTATGCGGATATCATCATGGGGTATACCTATGTTATAGTCACCCATAATATATACCTCTCCATTAGTTTTAATAGTAATGGGGTAGAGGAGAAGAGACGCATTCTTTAAAAGAAGGTTGTAATCACCGGCATCCAGAAGAGTGCCGGCCTCTTTGCCGGGATAAAAGTCTGTCAGGCTTAAATCTACTACACGTACTATTACCCATTGACCACCTTCTACGCCCCCATACCAGTTGTGGTGGCCGGGGTCGCCGGAGCACCCTTCATCGGTTATATAAAATGGGTTGACGGGGCCGTTGGCAAGAGCTGATTTACATTTAGTCCAGTTCCATTCTATGTGATTGGCCAGGGTGTTAGCGCCATTGGGACCTTTGCGGTATATTTGATGGCCGCTGGTATAATGGCCATAGGCGCTGTTAAAGATTTCATCGGTGCTTGTATAATAAAGAAGATCGTCAAGCTTTTTATAATTATATATACTGCCTTTGTCCTGGCAGGAACCATCTGGTATTAAGTCGGGAATCTTAAAATCCCTGAATGCGCTGTGGTGGCGTACAACGCCATTCCATTTTTTACTGATTACGTTCCAGTCAGGGTTTTTGCTGTCATCAGATGTGTTGGGACCTTTTAGCTCCATCTCTATGTCATTTATGTAAACGCTCCCTCCCGGCGTGCTTAAAAATGATAAATCCGCCTCAAACTTTGGTGACAGAGCCATATCGGGTATGAAATCCGTTTTGTGGGAATTGATATAGCTGCTCTTCCATAAACTAAGACTGGTTAGAGCGTTATTGTAGCGGTAAATGTTCCCAGTGGCCTCCAGGGACCGGGCAGTAATATGTATCTGATTGTTGTATGACTCATGGGGGCTCAGATACAGGTTCCCATTAACAAATATATTACCTGTAATAGTCGTGCTTTTTCGTCCGGCCAGCTCAATATCTCCCATAGCAAAAAAGCTGTAATGACTAATGGAGACTAATTCGGCGTTATAAACAAGCGTAATACTATCCTTCCCGTTAATTTTTGCGCGTACTTCGGTAACCTGAATAGAGTCAGCTGGTCGAAATATTTTGATTTTAATCTCCTCCTGGCCGAACCCTCCGAGAGCGGCGCTATCCCTGCCCTCACGCACAATCCACCCATCGGATACCTTTAATAAGCCGCCTGAAGGGTCTAATGTATCTGTATTAAATTTAAGGCAGCTGTCAGCTTCGGGGCTTTCATCTGTTTTATGTGTAACGAGGTAATATGGGAGTGCGGGTTCTTTTTGGCTTTGTATCCATTCATAGCCCATTTCAGCGGAGTTTCTGGCAATAGTTTTATTACGGTAGCTGTCTAAAAGACGCATATCAACGTCGATGCCATATAGTAGATAAGAACCAAGGGTGAAAATACTAAGAGTAATAATAATAGTGATAAACAAAACTGCGCCTCTTTGCTTACTTCTATTACAAAAAAGTAGTTCCATAGTATTGTACTTTCATTTTGGGAAAATAGTAGAAAGAAAGGCAATGTGTATTTAAATCAGCAGGTTCCTGGGGCTTACCCTGGCTGCTATCTCCCGGTAAATGGGGGATGCATCATGTTTGCGCCGTTTACAGAATGTTAATTTAAACGCGACTGTTCTAATTTGGTTTGGCTGAGAAGTAATATGGCCCCGGGAATCATAATAGGTGAATAAGACGCTGTCCATACCGCCGGCAATAAAGGATATCCCGTTAATTTTATCATTGCAGCGAGTCTCGTATACAAAATTATTTCCTTTATCCAGATAGTAAATATGAGACATGGTATCGTTTGAGGCGCAAGGTCCCGGGGTGCTGGCCAGGCTTCGGAACCGAAGAGTGTCTGGTAGGGGTTTGCTGAAAGCGCCATTAACTCCAAGCCGGCTGCCGGCAAAAAATAGCTGATTGGTAATGTGGTTTATGGTCATTTTAGAATCCATTTGCATCTGTAAAATATCGATCTGTCTGAGATTAAATTGCTGAAAACCTGTGTAGCACCTGCAGGCGGCTGTAATAACAATACAGGAAAGCGCCAAGGCTATAATAAGCTCTATCTGAGTTAGACCAGACTGGTTATTGCCATGCATCAGGACTTCCTTCTGATATATGTTCTTAAACACACTCTTCCACTGTCAGTATTGCCCAAATTACCCAACCAGACGGAACGGGATACAATTAGCAGAGTGTTGACTCTTACTGTCCCTTTGCTTATGTAACCGTCTAATAAATATTGAGTATTTTTGATAGTGTCCTTTTTGGCCTTAAACGGTAATTTTACTGTACTAGTGGCTACAAGTTCAGCAAGGGAGTCGAATACACATGTATCACTTAGAATCGCTTTGTAAGACTCCAGCTGATTCTGGGCCAGAGTGATACCACCGGTAAAATTATGTGAATGGCGCTGAGAGTTGAAAGCTGTTTTATTAAAAGCTGTAATTCCCAGCAGCAGAATGGATAAAATTCCTGTGGATACTAATATCTCCATGATAGTAAATCCGTTTGGCCTTCCGGCCTGTGCATGTGCTATGGTAGTCATTAAAGGTTAGCCATATAAATATTAAAATGGTAATCAAACTTGAACTGGAGGTTAGCTCAAAAGATGGACAGGTTGGTATTTTAAAGCGCGTTAAGTTTGAATACTTAAGCCGTATTGGGAAAATATTAAACTTATATGTTCAAAGAATAAGCTCCTGAGAATAACGCTGAAGAAAAACGTGTATGTGAAAACCTGTCAACCCTTACTACCATTATATATCAAAATTCATAAAAGGCAAATTCTTTTGTTTTTTATGAAAAATGGCAATAAAGTCATTTTTTTCTGGAAAATGTAGTCTTAAGGAGGCACTATGCCCGAAGTCACAGAAGAGAGGATTGCTAAAGAAACTCTGGAGCGTTATTCGGGTTCTCCAGCAGGCAAATTTCAACCTCTGATACTGCTTACAAATTTCCCCCATTATGTAGATCAATTTGCCACCCTTTGCGGGGGTCAGGTTTATGAGGGCTCACTCATGAAAGCCTGCCACTGTCCGGCCCGTAAAATCTCCATACTCGATCATAAGGTGGGCAGCCCGGCAGCAGCGCTGGCTATGGATTTGCTAAGTTTCTTAAAACCGCGCGCCTGCCTAATGCTGGGCATGTGCGGGGGCCTGCGCCGTAAGTACAAAGTGGGGGATTATCTGCTGCCTGTTGCGGCTATACGCGGTGAGGGTACATCAGACTTTTACCTGCCTGCTAACGTGCCTGCTATGGCAAATTTCGTAATTCAAAAAGCACTGGCCCAGGTTATGGAGTCGGAGAATAAACAATATCATATAGGTATAACACATACTACCAACATACGTTTCTGGGAGTTTAATGTGGGGTTCCGCGAGCAGCTCATAGAAGAGCGGGTCCAGGCTGTGGAGATGGAATGCGCCACTCTTTTTGCTGTTGGCTATAAAAGGCGTGTGTCCACCGGCGCCCTTTTGTTGATATCTGACATGCCCCTCAAACCCGAAGGCATTAAAACAAAAGAGGGTTCCAAAAAGTTAGCCAGTACGTACACTGCCGAGCATATCAACCTGGGTATAAAAGTGCTGGAGAATGTACGTTATACCAAATC
>CAZRWX010000171.1:0-7777 GCA_964603925.1 uncultured Bifidobacteriales bacterium
TGGTTTAACTTCAAAAGCCGCAGGGAGTTCATCAAAATTACCCCAAAAGCCGGTTTTTCAGTAATAAAACCATGCAATAGAGGAATTCGTTCAATCAATAATTATTATTCCCTGCAATTGTTAACATTTTGCGGTAACAGGGAAGCATGACCATGAAGCTACAGGTAACATCCAGGTTAAAGTGTATCCTTATTACGCTTTCACTCTGCATTATGTGTGCCTTCATTTCTACACCCGCTCAATTCAATTCTGACATTTTTACCATCTATGGGGAGTTCGGTTTGTTCCCCGAGGTTATATCCCAGGAGCATCAACTGGATATTTTTGCCACGGTATTTGAGGGTCGGGTAGGCATTGTAGCTTTGTTTCATCCCCAAATCAGGGCTAATCTTTCTGTCGCCACTGGTCAGCCATATCCCAATACACTTGAACAGCGGGTTGGTGAGGGCTTCAACAAAAAGACCATACTGGTAAATACTGCTTGTGTGGTATGGGAGCCTGAGCTTTTGGAAAGAGCGGCTTTCATTGCCGGTAAAATGGATAACCCAATTTATAAGGTAGGCAATACAGAGCTCCTCTGGGACGATGATATTACCCTGGAGGGCATAGCGATCTCATCCTGGCTGGATACCAACGGCACTATATCGCGCTTTGGTACCATGGGCGGTTTTCTTATTCAGCAAAGGGAAACAGAAACAGACGCCTTCTTTTATACTACACAACTTGGCCTTAAGGTTAATGTAGGCTACACTTCAGATATAATTCTGGGGGGTGGCGGGTATATTTTTACGGGTATAAAAGGGTTTAAGTCTATTTATATTGACGAACAGGGTGAAAGTCTTTTTTACAATAATAAACACAATCGTGCCGATAACACTTATGATACACACTTTGCTATAACTGAATTTTTCGGACAATTCAGCAGTATGGTAATGGAAAACCTCCCTTACTCTATTTATGTTCAGGTGGTAAACAACTGGGCGGCGCCAACCTTGTCCCACGGTGTTATAGCGGGTTTTACTGTCGGCAGGCTTTCACAAAAAGGTGACTGGCAGGTGCAGTTTCTTAACCGCCTGTTAGAACATAATGCCGCCTTCGGGGCCTTTACCGACTCAGATTTTGGTAATGGCGGTACCGGTAATTCTGGTTATGAGGCCAGTTTCGCTTATGCAATAATTAAGAGCCTGCATCTTAGCACCCAGTTTTTCCTCAGCGATGTGGATATATACCCCGGGTATAAGCACTTCAAAAGCAGGGTAAAACTACAGGCGTTTTTCTAAAACTGATAAGCAACTCCCATACTCATACGGTAGAAAATATATTTATCCGTTTCGAATGTTGGGAAATTGAGCATCAACGAGCAATCAAAATTGGCACTCAATTTTTCGCTGAAGGCCTTAATATAACTACAGTCAAATGAAGTCAGCATCCGCTGAGGTTTTTCCCCGCTGGATTTCCTGGTTGATGTTGAATCAAAATTAAAGTACCTCATGGAGTAGTCAAAAAACAAATTAATAACGTCCCCCGACTCCAGCAGAACCACACCGTAAACTATGAGAGAGGGGCCTGCATAATTAAAATCTGACTGGCTGGAATTGTTCCATGTATAAGAAAACCCGGTACCGGGAAGTATGCCGGACATGGCATTAATTAATATGGAGGGTGTTACCTTTGCCTTAATGTCCATACGGTCATGGTCATTGTCATTTATGATAGACAGGGAGTATTTAACTTTGGGTGGAAATTTGTAATTATGTTTATACTCCACCCCAAAATTATACGACAGATAGTTGAGAGGCTCATCCGTATCGTTGCTATTTGTTTGATCTACATAGTCAACGGATATCTCCTCACGTAATTTGCCGTAACCTCTGTCTTGTATAAGGCCCACACCACCATTGATAAATTTTTCCACTATTGTGTCGCCAAAAATATCCAACCCGGAGGTAAAAAATACACTGCCCGGATTTGCCTTCCCAAAATCAAGAGAGGCCTCTAAAACCGGAGCAATTAATAACCCGGGATCTGAATCACCATAACCGGTGTCATGTTTCATTACATACCCCTCGTAACCAACATTTACCCGGGTATAAAGAGGGAAAAACTTTTCTGCAGATTGTGGAACGGGTTCTTGTACAGGTTCCTCAGCCAACGATATTACCATCATTAAAAAAAGGACGCAGAAGGGCTTGAAAAACTTCATCTTAACATCATAGGCAATATTATCTTAATATATATCGTAATTTAACCCTCATTGCTCAACCGATTAATGGCTTTTCCTGGTTTTTATCCATTATGGAGGCTTTTTTAAGCCTTTAGATGTGAAAAGCATAAGGTCAAAAGCCCTTTCGCAGTTTAATTTCTCCATTTTATAAATGAAGCATATTACTCTATATTAGAGCGCTCAAAAAAAGAGGATATAAAAATCATGAAAATCGGACTTGTCGGCCTGCCCAAATCAGGTAAAACCACCATATTCAATGCTCTTACCAAATCCCATGCAGAAGTAGCCTTGTATTCCAGCGCTAAAGCGGAACCTAACCTGGCCACCATTAACGTGGGTGATGAGCGCATAGACAAACTCACCGGCATTTACCAACCTAAAAAAACTATCTACGCCACTCTGGATATATCCGATTTTGCCGGTATGCAAAAGGAGACGGAAAGCTCTGAGGCTATGCCCGCTGCCGTAATGCAGCTGGTACGTAACAGCCATGCCCTGGCTGTTATTTTACGTAATTTTGAAAATGAACTTGGTGAAGCGCCAGACCCTGTGGTTGAGTTAGGTAAAATTAAGGATGAATTCATCCTGTCAGACCTTATTATAGTGGAAAAACGCCAGAACGCAATGGCCAAGACAAAAAAAGCCGGCCTTAAAACCCCGGCATTGGAATTGGAAGATAAATTAATGACCCGTATTTCCAAAAAGCTTAACAATATGGAGTCTCTCATTGGCATGGAGCTCTCTCCCGACGAAGCAAAAGCTATAAGGGGCTACCAGTTTCTCACCCTTAAGCCCATCATGGTTATTCTCAATTCCGGGGAGGATAATTACGGCAAAAATCAGCAGACTATAGACACTATAGCTAAACAACATCCTATCATTGAATATGCGGGCAATTTTGAAATGGAGATCTCCCGCATGGAGGATGAGGAAGAAGTAAAGGCCTTTATGGAAGACATGGGCATTACCCAGAGCGCCCGCACTGTACTCACCAGCACAGCCTATAAACTTATGGGTTATATCAGTTTCTTTACCGTAGGGCCCGACGAGGTCCGGGCCTGGAACATCCAAAAGGGCGATACAGCTATTGAAGCTGCCGGCACCATCCACTCAGACCTGGCCCGCGGTTTTATACGGGCGGAATGTTTTTCCTATGACGACTTTATGGCTGCAGGGTCGGAGAAGGGCGTTAAAGAAGCCGGTAAATTCCGCCTGGAGGGTAAGGAATACCAGGTAGCCGACGGGGATATATTAAATATCCGCTTTAATGTTTGAGGATCTGCACAGAGTGTAAATCCACATTAACCTGCCGGTTCTCAGGAAAAGTCCATGCTAAATTCTACCGTTCCCCTCCTCCACCGGGGGCTTCTGCAGATAAGGATTAATCCTCGTAGAATCACAAGGGCTCGTACCCTTAGCCGGGAGCCTGGCCCCAATCCGGTTTTTTACAAAGTCAAGTGCCAAATCAGCATCATCATCCAACAGGATATTCTGAAGCTCCAGTAAGTCTTCTTCGGACAAAGTAATAGCGATTTTAGTCATATTTCAGCCTCTTTGTGTTTGTTTCTTACTTTTTTCATAGTAATCGTCACCATTTCGAGAACATTAATTACGCATGCCACAGGCGATAAGCAGCATATAAATATATTATAGGTAAGAATATCTATATCCAGCCTGCTTTTTACAATGCACAAGTATTTGATACACCTGTCCGCACTTTCTGCGATAATGGCTGTCAATATTTTTGCAGCCCCATGCGGCACCATGCGCCTGTTAAATGATCTTATTTCCAGCCCCGGTCTCCTGACTAAAACAACCGCCCCACCCTCCAGAGGCATTGCTCACAGGACCCTGGAAAGCGACCACCTCACAATTCATTACAAACTCCGAGGTGTTCACAAGGTCCGGCTGGAGCCGTCCGAGGCATGGCTCTCACAGCGGGTAGATTCCATCTACAGCTCCTACCCTGTCTCCTACACCGAGTACAACAGGGAGATGGCCGTCTATACGATACTCAACAGCCAAGACGCTCCCCATCCCATATTTGTGCAAAAGCAAAGGGACTATTTTGAAGCTGCGTGGTCATATTATGCAGACACCGTAGGGCTTACGGGCCCTTTTACACAATCCACCTCTTATTTTTACAAAGCTCCGGCAGTGGGCGGCAAGTACCATGTAGAGCTGGCGGATATATGGAGCGCAGACCCCTACTTTGAGGGCATAGCCTATATGGGTGTCAGCCTCCCGGCCGGCAGCAATCAGGGGGCCTTGATGGAGAACGATTTTCTTAACTATTCTACAGACTCCCTGGGTAACCCCAGAACAGACAGTATTTTATCCAGCTACAGTAGCATCAGCCCCGCAATCGAACATAATTATTCTACTCAATGGGAGGACGGTATCAAAGTTACAGCCCCCCATGAGCTTTATCACGCCTTCCAGTTCAGGGCCATACCGGTAGTTACAAATATCCATTTCTGGTTTGAAGCCAGCGCCACTGCCATGGAAGAGCGACTGGCACCCCAGGTTAATGACTACCTGCAGTATCTGCCATCGGTTTTTAACAGCCATAGCACAGAAAGCCTCCATAAAGCCTGCGATGACTGCGTTAGCCCTTATGGCAATTCAATATTCCACATTTTTCTCTCAAGTGAATTTGGGAACAATTTTGACAAGGCTGTCTGGTCTTTTCTGGCGCAAAATCAGGATATTGAATTAGCTTTGACAAGCCTTTTCAGCCAGAACAATACAACCATAAATACATTATACCCCAAATTTACCCTGCCACTGGCCTTTACCCAGACTCAAAACCCGTCTGTTACTGTTTTTTCAGATGATAACGCTCTCTGGCCGTTAATCCAGCCCCTGATTCTGGACTATCATGCCAACGATACCATGAGTATCAGCTTACCGCCCCTTACATGGGAAGTGCTCGATATTAAAAATCCCGAAACCGGCATTCATAAATATTTTACGGGTACCTCAGGCAGCGCCCTGACCATAAACGCTGTCTATGAAGATAATAGCATACAAACTTACACCATGGAGAATGGCGCATTCACCTTTGAAGTACCAGACGCAGCGGATTTGTCCAAGCCCCTCAAACTGATTATTTCCAACAGTTCATGGGACCGCACAACGGATATTGCAATTTTTTCTCAGCCCCAATACAAGCCCCTGGTGGGCATTAGCCTTAAGAATTCTAAAACTCCCTTCCCAGTCAAAGGTTCAAATTTGTTTAGCGTTCAGGGGAAGCGTCTTCTTGGTTCAAATTTTGGCGGGTCAAACAGTCTTCCTCCAGGAATATATCTGTTGAAAAACGGGAATAAAGGGGGGAAACGCTGTTATTAGCAGCAAATGCAGCGTAATTTCCTTAGATATTTCTACTTTTTACACTACACTTTTTAAACTTTTTTATAATTATAAGCTTGTTTTTCTGATTATTTTGAATATATTAGATTATAATTACACTACAAAGGATGATGTCATGTCAAAAGCAAATCATATTATAGCATCAACAGCATTAACAATCTTAATAGTACTTTTGCTGGCCGCAGCCACCCATAGCCAGATAATTGCCCCCATTACACTTACCAAGGCTACCTATGTACTGCCAAAACAGGTTAACGTGGAATATACGCTGTCTCCGTCTACAGCTTCCGCCGGGGCTGCCTTCACCCTGTCTCTTCTCAGTTACCAGCTTTCATGTGCTCACGTTTACAGTAATAAATCCGTACAAGTCATCGGCAGCAACATTTACATCACTTATCATGCCGCCGCCAGTTTAGACGTTATGTGTCCCTACATTTATAAGCCCTATGGTCCGTCCTTTAGCATGGAGGCCCTTAGCGCCGGCACCTATAAGGTTTATGTCAGTAAACTGGCCGACTGCATGGTGGGAAATCCCGTCTGTGACATGGTCATTATGCCTCAGCTGGCTGGCAGCATCAAAATTACAGCAACCCCCGTAACCCCCAAATGGTATATAGAGCCCGGCCAGGTTAAGGCCCAAACCGATTTCACCCTAAAGCTTTTAAGCAACGAAATAGGCAACTGTCAAACCAGCTTTACCAATATATCCCACAGCATACAGGGCAGCGAAATTTTTCTTAACTTTGTGCAGGTCAACAACCCGGAAATTGTATGTTTTGCCAATATCAGTCCCCATGGTCCTTCCTACGACATTAAGGGTTTGAGTGCCGGCAATTACACTGTCAGCATGGTCAGTCATGCCGCCTGTGAGTTTACAAACCCAGCCTGTATGATAGCCGTTATGCCCATGGTTGTAGACACCCTTAAGGTCACCGCCAGTCTTCCAACTGTATGGGTGGAGCCCGCTCAAACGTCCGCCGGCCAGTCCTATACCCTGTCCCTCTGGAGTGAGGGGTTCCCCTGTAACAGCGTGTTAAATAACAAGCAGGTGTCAGTACAAAACAAAAGCATTACGCTTACTTACGACTACGTGCAGACCAAAATGGCCTGCATCGATGTTATACAGCCTTTTAAAGTAGAGTTCCCGGCTCCGAGAATGGAGGCCGGCGTCTACAATGTATACTTTAAACCCAATGGCACCTGTGCTGCCGCCAACATAGCGTGTACCGGCCACTATGCCGACACCCCCGCGAGCACAGTTACAGTTACATCCGCTATCACAGCATACAGGTCTCCGGCAGAACCTGGTGTCTTTAGTATCAACTATTCCAGGGGCGTTATCCAAACCAGATTTAATGCCGTAGAACCAGGGGCAGCCTCCATCAGCTTATACACTTTGACTGGCACCCTTATTGGCCGCGAGAGCTTCAATATCTCCGAATCAGGCTTCAACAGCCGCAGTACGGCCATAACGGGGCTGCAGCCAGGCATTTATGGGGCGGTATTACTATTGCCGGGGGCGGCGGTCTCCACCCGGTTGCTTAAGATAATTCCCTGAGCATCCCCGCCCAGCGCACTCTGAGCCCTGTATAATCTCACCAGGCGGTTCAAGTATTAAATAACACTGCTTTGTCTTGAAAAGCATCTATATCATTACCTATTTTATTATGGTATAGGCGCATGGCCCTTATAAATACGCACACACCCGCCCTTGCGGGCAGAAGAAACAGGGCGCGTCAGGGAGTAATTTTAGCTATTAAGGCATCATTATGAAAAAGTCACTGCTTTCGCTACTGGTTTGTGTTTTGGCCCTTTTACTTTTCCATTGTTTCTTTGATAATGATTCGGGTTCAGACAGCAGCAGCGGTGGCAGTGCCGGCAGTGCCGGCAGTATTTCGGGTATTGTCCAAGACAATGCAGGTAATGGTGTACCCGGGGCAGCGGTAATTACCAGTGACGGCAGCTACTTTTCCTTAACAGATTCTCTGGGCGCTTTTACCCTGCCGGGCCTGCCAGAGGGTGACTACAGCCTGCAAATTCACAAATACGCCTATCTAAGCGCTGTCACACCAACTATTACACTGGCCAAGGGTCAGGGCGTAAAGTTGGAGGGCAGCATAGTTATTAAAAGTGCTCTGGTTACTATCAATGGTACAGTTGTCGGCGCTCTGCTGGCTAAAA
>CAZRWX010000172.1:0-7735 GCA_964603925.1 uncultured Bifidobacteriales bacterium
TGCATTAAGCTTTTTAAAGAAAAAGGCTATAACCTGGAGCATGAAATAGAGCTGGAACTCAGCGCCAGTTAAAGCGGCCTAAAAGTAGCCAGCTACCAACTCCAAACCGCCGAAAGGGGTGAAAATTTCACATTTTTTACTCCAAACTGCCTTCGGCTCAATCCATAATTTTTTCTCCTTTCTATCTTTGCAAAAATAATGGTAACAGTTTTATTCCCGGCAATCGTCTATTTAATGTGAATACAAAATGACGCTGGAAGAAGTTTTTAACAAACTCTCACCGCTGATCTTTTCGGTGAGTGTAAATATTCTCAAATCAAGAGAGGAGGCTCAGGACGTGGTCCAGGATATTTTTCTTAAAAAAATCCCCGGTATCTTAAGTAAGGACCCGGATGTTACCTGGGATGAGCTGAGCCGGTTGCTGGCTGTTACCACCAGGAACTATTCCATAGACATTTATCGCAGACAGAAAAAACAAACTCCCTGGCAGGATTTTAATGAAGGCAGCACCGAAAGGGGCCAACAAGAGCATGCACACCCTATAGACTACAAGCGCGCTATGGGAAGCCTGGAGCCAAAATACCAGGAGGTGCTGACCCTCAAATATATGTGGAGCCTTACCTGGGAAGAGGTTGGCTCCAGGCTGGGTTTATCGGTGCAGGGTGCCCGCAAACGCGCAGCCCGGGCAGCAGAACTATTTAGGAAGACGTTAAAAGGAGCTCCTGGCCGCCATGACTAATCCCCGCCGATCAGAGGCCATTACAGACACTCATCTGCAGCTGTACCTGGCAGGCCTTATGCCCTGGCCCAGGGCGTTAATGTTGAAGGCAGCCATATTTATCAGCAGCCCCTTGCGCGCCCGCTTCCACAGGCTCCGGCAGGAAAATGCCCGTTATAAGGCTGGGGAAATGCCCCAACTACGGCAAAAACTGGGGCTTATACCCAAAGCTGCCGGGAGTGCATCGGCAAATCGTGATGACAAATTACCTGAAAGAAGCCGCAAGCCGCAAAGCGAAACCGGGAGCCCCGCCCCCCACCGGCCCATTTATCAAAAAAGCCATACCCCTATATGGTCCTCCACCCGTAAAATGGGCTGGGCTCTTACTGGCTGTACGGCGTTATTATTGGCGGGCCTTTATACCGGTCTAAATTTCATTCAGGAACCTGGAACAGGCCCCATGTACGCAGCCAAGGGTCAAAGTCTTGGCATCCACCTTTATATAAAGGATAAAGCCGGTCAGCGGCTGGCATCTGCAAACCTTACGGCCAGCATAGGGGACACCCTGCAGGTGCTGCCCTTCGGGGAGGGCGAACAGTATGTGTGTGTATACGGCTGGAGCATGGCTGAAGGCCTCACACGCCTGTACCCAGAGGCAGACACCCAGGCCCCCATAGTAAGTAAAGGCGCCCTGCCCCCCGCTCTCATACCCGATACCCCCCCTGTGGGCCGTCTCATTTGCGTTAGTAGTACCAGGCCTTTCAGTATTTCCCAAATTGAGACCATTCTTTCTGCGCCTCCCCTGTACCCTATGGAGTCCGCCCCGTCCTCTTACTTGAAGGATAATTTATATTTTCAAATATTCGATTTTGTCGGGGCCCAAGAATGAAACATTTTTATATCCAGGCAATTATATTGAGCCTGACTCTCTGGTCTGTGGCCCGTGGTGCTGTGCAGCCCGCAGACAGCTGGGAGCGCCTGGTACTGATAGTGGCCTGCCGTACGGGCCTGCCCGGTGATCAAATCCTTAAATACTCTCACATGGATGGCCGCAGTTTGAGCAGGCTGCTGGGCGATATCGGCAAAGTTAAAGGGCAGAACCTTACAATACTGGAAACAGAAAGCATAGACGAACTTCGCCGCGGGTTACAGGCCATGGGTGATAAAATCACCGCTGCCAAGGCCGGCGGCAAAAGAGTATTCCTGCAGATGTATTACTCCGGTCACGGGGCCGCCAGCCATTTTCATCTGGGAGAACAGCGGCTCTCCTTTAAAGAAGCCAAATCCCTGCTCAACGCCTCCCGCGCTGACACCCGCCTGTTTGTGCTTGATGTGTGCTTTGGAGCCTCCTTCTTCGCCGCCAAAGGTTTTCAAACCGCCGCGCCCGTACCGGTAGATGTACAGGTGGATGAACTAACCGAGGGCGAGGTTACCATCACCTCCTCTGCTCTGGACGAGCAGGCCTACGAGGTTAAAAGTCTGGGGGGTTCAGTTTTTACCAGCAACTGGGTCATGGCCCTGCGGGGGGCGGCCGATAAGGATATGGACGGACAGGTTTCACTGTTTGAGGCCTACAACTACACCTACCACAAAACAGCCGCCTACACAGCGGAGGCCCTGAAACGCCCACAGCACCCATCCTATGATATGCAGCTGCGCGGCGGCCGGGACATTATGCTGAGCAAACCCGTGGACATGGCCTCGGGGTTGGTATTTAAGGGCTGCCATCCCGGCACCTACAGCGTAACCAGTATCAGCAAAAAACTGGCTATTGGCGATATCAACCTGCCTGAGTCCAGCGCTGATGGGCAGTCAGAAACGTTCTCCCTGGCTCTGGAGCCCGGTAATTATGAACTCCTGAAAAATTCCGGTGCCAGGCAATACAAGGTTGCGCGGGTGGATGTTCAGACAGCGTCCGTACAGCAGGTAACACCCGCCATGTTTACATCCAGCCAACCCGCAGGGCCAATAAAAGGCGCCAAGGGCAGCGCCGGCCCAGACGAGGAGCTGGAAGGCAAACCGGAAGCTAAAAGTGTACCTGTTAATAGTACCCCCGGTACAGGTCAACGCTCACGGCCCGCACGCACTCTTACCTGGCGACTCACAGGCATAATGGGCTACGAGTTTTTTAACGAGCAGATTCTCGCTGGCAACCTCAACATCCCTTCAGAAATCAACACCCACTTCGGCCTGGCACCATCCTTTACGGGCCCGGGCACTGCCTGGCACCAGGGTTTTGGTTTGAGTGCCGCCTACAACAAACGTCTAAGCCTGGGAATAAGGGTCTTCACCTCCTCAAGACGCTACACAACCACTACCACCGGGTCTGAATCTCCCCTGTCAGCTGATGTCAGCTTCCCGGTTAATCTCACATCAACCTATGATATTAACCTGATTGACGTGGGCCCTGTTGTAGAGGTATACCCATTTATATACGGTCCCCACAGCCTGGGTTTTGACGGCGCCTACCTCTGGTCATTCATGAACGTTAATACCTCCTGGAACCTGGAGCGCACCCTTTATGACCAAACCATTACCCAAAGCGCCTCCCATTATGGGGATGGCGGCCGGCTGGATGGCGCCATCACCTATTCCCTGGAGCTGCCCCGCTTTCTGGGCTTAATCTCCGGGCTTATACAACTACGGGCGGGGGTTTATTACCGTTTTTCCTCCTTCTTTATAGAGTCAGAAGCCTCTGTTCCCGATAAAGAACTGAAGAGTGAAGAATATGGCGGTACTCTGTCCGTGCTGCTGACATTTTCCCGTAACCAGGGAGGCATGAAATGAAGAATTTTGGTAAAATTAGATCAATAGCCAAAAATTGCATGTATCGTACATTCAGGAAACTAACCGATTTCCATATATTTATTTTTTTCCTTTTTACCTCTGTTTCCATCGGGTTTTGGGGTTGTTTGGCTTCGGGTGATGCAAATGAGCTAGCTGCGACCGCCAGCCCCTTTCCCCGCCCCCTGGGTGAGTGGATAATCCCGCTTGATAAAGGCCCCGCTTCCTTTTATCGCCACACGTATACAGACACCGTCGGCACCATAACCAGCTCTATACCCAGATTCCAGATTTATATGGAACCAAAGGGTTACAATGAATGGGGCTATGCTGTGGAAAAGCCTGACAGAGGTAGCCTGATTACCTTTAAAGAGTCCCCATGGGACTCCGCTGGCATTTACGTTATCGGCTATTTTGTGGATACGGCAAAGGTATATTACGATACCGCCTACATGTGGTTTCCCCAGTTCCCCGATGAGGTAAAGTCTTGGACGCCGGGCCCGGGTCATATTATGGAATATATTACTTCCGATACAGCCTACATCACAGAAAAGCTTTTTGACGATGACGTCATTACTTTTAATAATGAAGCGGGGTTTCAAAAGCACTCCGCCTTCCTGATTAAAGAAACGGCCGGAGACACTGTATCCTATTACTACCTGCGCAAAGGTGTGGGTATTCTGGGTTACGAAATGAGCATTGGCGGACATCTGCGGGCTATAGGCACACTCTGTGCCCTGTACAGGAACTGGAATTACGACACCTATTATTAAATATTTAATAACTACAGAGGCGCAGAGGACACAGAAAGAATAGACTGAATATTTGTAGATAGGCACTGCTATTTTTTTTTGGAAAACAGCTTATCCTGAAAAGGAACTAATTACTTTTTTTAAATGGATGTGACTCCACGGTTCGTGGACCAGTGCATGCTTTTAAAACAAAAAATTCGCGCGGAGACGCGGAGGCGCGGAGACACAGAGGCGCAGAGGACACAGAGAAAAACAAAAAACAGACGCATCCTTTTTTATTGATACTAAAACCAGAAGTGGGGGGTGATAATTTTATATTAATGCCCATGCAGCCAGGTTTTAAATATACACGCCGGGAGTTTGCGGGCTCTCTGGGGGATATGGGTGCGCTTCTGCCCATGGCCCTTGGCCTTATAGCCCTTAATGGTCTTAGTTTTTCCACTGTTTTTCTGCTGGCAGGTTTTTTTTACATCGCCACCGGTATTTATTTCCGTCTGCCTGTGCCCATACAGCCCCTTAAAGTTGTCGCCGCTGTAGCCATAGCCTCCCCCACCGTTGTTACACCGGGGATGCTGTCGGCGTCTGCTCTTTTGATGGGCCTTATACTGCTGGCATTAACCTTTACCGGTCTGCTGCAAAAACTTATAGCCTTATTCCATAAACCCATTGTCCGGGGTATACAGCTGGGTTTGGGACTTCTGCTTATTAAGAAGGGTATAAGCTTTATAAGTAATCGTGACATATTTATCAATTTGTCCAATAACAGCTCAAGTTTTGACGGCACCTGGGTAAATCCTCTCCTTGGCATTCTGGGGTTTATGGTCGTACTCATTTTTCTCAATCATAAAAAGCTCCCAGCGTCCCTAATACTTGTCGGAGGCGGCATTCTGGCTGGTATTCTTTTTAACGCCTTCCAGTTACCCATTATTAAAGCTGGGCCCACAGATATCGCACTTATTTACCCCGACTGGGGCGATTTTATTCCAGCCCTTATTCTGCTGGTGCTGCCTCAGCTCCCCCTTACTCTGGGTAATGCCATTTTCAGCACCCACGATGTCTACCTTTCCCTTTTTAAGGAAAACGCTGAGCATTCCAGAGTTACCGTGCGGTCGCTGGCATTAAGCATAAGCGCCATGAACCTTATATCGGGCGCTTTCACCGGCATGCCTGTATGTCACGGAGCCGGGGGTCTGGTTGCCCATTACAGGTTTGGGGCCCGTACCGGGGGCTCCAATATTATTATAGGGGTGGTACTTATGGTTATGGCCCTTGGTTTTGGCCATACAGGCAAAGGACTGCTTATGCTTATTCCAAACGCGGTGCTGGGCGTACTTTTGTTTTTCACCGGCCTGGAGCTTTGCCTGCTTGTACGGGATATCAAAACCAGGGGGGATTCCTTTATAGTTTTTCTTATAGCGGGTATTTCGCTGGCTACGGGTAATATGGCCATTGCATTTGTCTCTGGAATGTTAGCGTATTTTGTGATAAAATATAAAGGTATCGAAGTTTAAGTACGCGGCTGAGCGTCCCCCCGGGGCCCTCAGCTGCCTGACAGAGACAGCTAAATGAATAAATATATGTGCATGATATGCGGCTGGGTGTACGACCCGGACGAAGGCGACCTGGAGGGCGGCGTACCCTCAGGTGTTTCATTTACCAGTGTTCCAGATACCTGGGAGTGCCCGGACTGCGGGGTTAGTAAAGGTTACTTCCAACCCCTGCCGGAAATAGACCTTATGCCGTAATTATTAATTATGGGTGCAGGCCTGATATAACGCTCAATTTTATCGAGGTCAATCATGTCAAATCCTAATATTACAATCCTAAATCCCAAACAAATCCCAATATTCACAATTCAAAACAAACTAGTACCACTTTGATATCAAAAGCCCAATTGATTGTTTTGGATTTTGACAATTTGAATTTGGAATTTGTTTGTTTAGAATTTGGGTTTTTGAATTTTGTATTTAATTTAACTTACCCCTTACCCCAACCCTTTGTCAGTGAGATAGTGTTCTGCCTCCAGGGCGGCCATGCAACCTGAACCCGCTGAGGTAATGGCTTGACGGTATTTTTTGTCCTGGACATCGCCAGCGGCAAATACACCTTCTATAGATGTCCTGGTAGTACCCGGCTCGGTAATAAGATACCCCTGATCGTCCAGCTTGAGCTGGCCCCCCAGAAAACCCGTATTGGGAGTATGACCTATAGCGTAAAACAGGCCACCGGCTTCCCGGGTGAATTCTTCACCTGAATCGGTTTTTTTAAGCTTAAGCCTCTCCAACTGACCAGCACCCTCTACACCCACCAGCACTGTGTTCCACAATACTTCGAGTTTATCGTTGTCCTCCACGCGCTTTTGCATGGCTTTGCTGGCGCGAAGTTCATCTCGCCTGTGAACAATGTAGACCTTGCTGGCGAATTTAGTGAGATGGCTTGCCTCCTCTATGGCGGAGTCGCCACCGCCGATGACATACAGCTCTTTGCCTTTAAAAATAGGAAGGGCGCCGTCGCATACAGCGCAGGCACTGATGCCGCGCTGCCATAGCGCCTCCTCACCTGGCACATGCATACGCCTGGCTGTGGCCCCGGTGGCCAGAATAATGGAATGGGCCTCTACAATATCCTTACCCGCATAAACCTTAAACGGGGAAGATGATAAGTCTACTTTGTCCACGGTTTTGGTCACTATGCGGCAGCCGCTGTTAGTGGACTGATCGCGCATGCGGAACATGAGCTCTGGCCCGCTGATACCCTCGGGGAACCCGGGGAAATTTTCCACCTCTGTGGTAGTAGTAAGCTGGCCCCCGGCGGCGACACCGCCTGCCATAAAACCCTCATATAAAAGAGGCTCAAGATTGGCCCTGGCCGCGTAAATGGCCGCTGTATGGCCAGCAGGCCCTGAACCGATGATGATGATTTTTTCCATGAAACACTCCTAAGTATGGTTATTACTATTAAGATCTTTATAAACTAGTTGTTTTCCAACCCAATTTCTGGGATTATTCCCAATATATTTACGGATTATGTGCAATGTTTGATTATCACGAATGATATGTTCGTAAAAATTCCTCTGCCATAATTTACCACCGGGGTTGGTTATTCGATACCATTTGGTTACACCAATTTTTAAACCACGTATAATGGACCCAATGGACCCCGGAATTATATGTTGATATTGGTTTACGTGTCGTTGCCCCCCCCGGCGTTGTCCCCCCCTGGATAATGTTTTGGAATATCCATCCAACATTTATGGGCAAATTTCCCGGCATCATTTTTAATCATTTTACCATTTACAACATCACCAAAAAACAATGTGTTATAATCATGAATGCAAATAGTGATAAAATAGGACCCCTGCTGCGAATAATCATAACCTTGCAACCGGATAGACCTTCGTCCACGATAATCGTTCTCTTTATTATTAACACCCACTGACACAATTAATAAACTGATATATTTATCTGCAACTTATCAAGAA
>CAZRWX010000173.1:0-7616 GCA_964603925.1 uncultured Bifidobacteriales bacterium
ATTTAGAGTGGTAACATATAGTAATCAGGTTTTTAAAAGATTTTCAGGTAATTTAAATGTTCGAATATTTAAGGGGGGCTTATGATTTTTCCAGTTATTATGGCAGGAGGTAAAGGTGAACGGTTTTGGCCATACAGTAATAAACAGCACCCTAAACAGCTGTTGCCTCTGGTTAGCAATAAATCCATGCTGGAGGATGTTCTCGCTCTGGTGGAGCAACTTAAATCCCCAAATCCTGTCCATATTATAGCCAGCAAAAATCTGGAAGCTCCCATGCGCAAAATCCTGAAAAACAGGAAGAATATTGTGCTGATTGGTGAACCGCAGGGTAGGGATACAGCCGCTGCTATTGCTCTGGCATCCCGTCTTATCGCTAATATAAATCCCAAGGGCGTTATGGTGGTTTTAACAGCTGATCATGCTATTTCTCCAGGGGTTAAATTTGTTAAAGCCATAAAAGCAGCTGCCGCCCTTGCGGCTCATGGGGACAGTCTTGTGACTTTTGGGATAAAGCCTGACAGGCCGGAGACTGGTTATGGATATATAGAAACCCTCAAAGGCCCCGGGAGGGTTAACGGCTTACAAACATTCAAGGTTAAGGGGTTTTGTGAAAAGCCTAATCTGGCCAATGCCAGAAAATATCTCAAAACGGGAAGATATTACTGGAATAGCGGTATGTTTGCCTGGCGCGTAGACTATATATGGTCGCTTTTTAAGATGCATCTTCCCAAAGTGTATAAATCGTTCCAGCTCTTAAGCGCCAAAGCTGGCAGCCGGGCTTTTACCTCCCAGCTAAATACCATTTATAATTCACTGGATAAAGTATCCATTGATTACGGCATTATGGAACATGCGCCCAGTATTCAAGTTGTAGTGCCGGATTTTTCCTGGGATGATATAGGGTCATGGTCAGCTTTAGACCGCAGGAATAAAACCGACTCCAGGGGTAATATATCTCTGGGCGATGCTGTACAGCTGAGCACATCAAACTGCACCTGTTTTACTGATAAGGGCCTGGTTGCAGCTTTTGGGGTAAAAGATCTTCTCATTGTACAGCATAATGGTGTTACTCTTGTCGTTCATAAAGACATGCGCCCCAATCTTAAAGATTTGGTTAAAGAGGTGCAAAAACACAAAAAGCTGGACAGTTACCTGTAGCCCTGGGGCTGGTTTTAATCGGGGGTTTGTATTAAACCGGCCAGCCTTGGAATATCTATGCTTTCAGGGGTTTTATAATAAAGAGCGTGGAAGCCTTTTACCGCTGTCTCAGGGTCTGTAATTTTTTGTGATTCCTGTATAAGGCCTATAACTTTACCCCCACAATAATTTGCCAGGTGCATTAAGGCGCTTGCCTGGCTGAGAGTGAGACTGGCACGGCAGATAAGACTGAAAAGCTTTCCCATTGATATATTTGTAAAACAAGGGAGCTTTTCTTGAAATGCTGCTGGCGTATTACTTGGGTGCAGCAAATCAGAGGTATTGGCCAGTACGATAGCTGGAGCCCCTTCAGGGTGCTGTAAAAAGTAATTAATAAGAGAATCCAGAATAAATGCCTGGGAACGCTCTAATAATGGGTCATTGTCCCATAAATACAATAAAGTTGGCGTTTGCTCCAGTTTAAGCGCCCTCCACTCTGCCTTAACATCTTTTTCCATATCTTCATGAGGAACAATTTTTAAAAAATCCAGAAAATGAACATTGTCTTCAAAAAGAGAAGCCGCACTCTGATACATTCTGATAATGTTGTGACCATTGTGAGGTTTAAATATCAAGTTATTAAAGGGGTAGGCATTTTCCTTAAAGCCTATACGTATAGGCGCATGAGTGGAAAGCTGAAGATATGAGCTTAACAGACCGGGCATTGAGTTAAAATCAAAGGTAAAATCCACATTAAGGTTACACAGCGAACTCTTAAGGTTGTAAAAAGAATCATTATCTATAAAAGTACCGTTAGCAGAAATCAAAAATGTTTTGATATCAGGGAAAAACCCCCGGAAAAAATCCCTGTAAATATCCTGACAGAGGGCGTATATGCGCATTTTTGGCTGAGTGCGCTTTAAAAACTCTATAAAGCTTAAAGATATTGCCAGCTGACTTTGTTCTTTTGGTAAAAACAGCAGGCATTTCCTGGCTTTTTGTAACTCTTTGAAACTAAAAGAGTTATCTTTTTTTTGATTGAAACCGGATTTATGAATAAGATAGCGCTGCAGCCAATTTCGGGGTAATAAATTGAGAATACGGTAAGGCCAGTTTGAGGCGATAACTTCTTTTAATTCTACTTTTTTACCCAACATAATATTTATGCTAAAATAGGAAGGTAACTCTGAAAAAGGAATGATAACTAAAGAATATCACGTTTGATTTTGCTTATGGTTAATATTTTGTTTTATCTACTGAATGCAGCGCTGTGGCTAGCGGCCATTCCCGGTGTCAGCTGGCTGCCGCTTTATAATAATCTTCCAGAGTATAAATACGCATTTTCTTTATTAATAGCTTTGCTGGGGATATTGGGTGTACTTGTATCCAATAAGGGTGAAAGTCTCCATTTGTTGCCATCTTTCTGGCGTGTTAATATCCTGGTAGTTACAGCAATTTTCGGGATTCATTATCTTGGGGGCCTTCAGGCTGGCGCCAATATTGCCATTATTTACTTAATCGTGGTATTTATTAGTCTGAGCTCTAAACCGGCTTTTTCTATTGCGGCCTTTGCTCTTATCTGGCTGAGCTATTGTGCTTACAGCCTGAATATGGAATATCTGGTTTTGCCTGGCTCTATTCCCGCTGCCAGCAACCAGCCGCTTTCCGATCTGGTTTTTCCACTTTCTCAGGCTACCTTTATAGGTCTAGTGGGTGTACTACTCAGTACACTTAAGTCTAACAGCATTTTGCGCCAGTCTTATCTTAGCCGCAGGGAGCAAAAACCTGGCTCGGCAAAAAAAGAAGAAGATATCACCAAAGACAAAGCCACCATAGGCATTAGTCTGGATCAGTCAGATACCGGCATCTCAGGGGATACCCAATTTTATACCAGGGAGTATTTAGAGCAGCAGGAGCAGGCCACTCTTAACAGTATGCGGGACATTCTGGAGACAGTTGTCTTTTTTATGAGCCGTAATTTTAAAGCTTATTCGGCCATCGGCTTCCTGGCCGCAGAAGGGGGAGCCAGGTTTGTGGTCAACTCTTATGTATCCAAGAGCAAATCATTTAATCCAAAAATAAGCATACAACCCGGTAAAGGTCTGGTAGGGGTGGGGGCCCGTAAGCCCTCAGGTTTTGTTTCCGGCAACATTAAATCCTACCCAGAGGTACTGGAGTATTACTCTGAAGCTGAGAATATCAACAGTATTATGGTTATGCCGATTATGGATACCGAAACAAATGCGGTACAGGGCCTGCTGGTTGTAGACTCAGACACTATCAGGGCCTTTCACGATGAGCATAAGGAGCTGCTTAAAAGGTTTACCCAGATAGCGTCTGCCATGATAACAAATGCCCGTCTTACCGATCAGGTTAATAAACAGGCTAAGTGGGCGGACACAATGTATGAGATCACTAAAATGCTTACCATGGTACTAAAGGTAGAAGACGTTATCAGTATTTTAACAGATTCCTTATCTAAAATTTTCACAAATGACCGCATAGTCATATGTATCTATAACCCCCAGAAAAAGAAGGCCCAGATATGGAACCTGGTGGGGGATGCCAGTGGCGTTTTTCGCGGTATGGAGTTTTCCATAAATGGTAAACAAAGTCTGTATGGCTTTGTATTTACGCACCGCCGGGAGGTGGTTGTACATAATTATCAAAAGGATACCAAGTTCATTAGGTTTGAGGCGGAAGACAATCCTCAGCATAAACCTCAGGATATTATGATAGCGCCTATATTGGACGAAAAACAGTCGGTTATTGCCGTCGTTGGTCTAGAGTCCAACGAGTCTGGTGCGTATTCAGATCGTGAATTGCGAAAGCTCCGCACCATGATGGTAAATTTTTCCACAGCTATTGCCAGGGCCCGGCTGTATGGTGAGATGGAAAAGCTGGCTACCGTTGACGGTCTTACCCAAATTGCCAATCACCGCAAGTTTCAGGAGGTAATGACCGCAGAGATATACCGTGCAGGCAGGTATAAAAATAAACTCACGCTACTTCTTATGGACATCGACCATTTTAAGAATTTTAATGATACCTATGGGCATCCTGTAGGGGATGAAGTACTCAGGATGGTGGCTGCCACTTTGCAGAAGGCCGCCCGCAGCACAGATCTGGTTGCCAGGTATGGGGGCGAGGAGTTTGTGGTGGTTATGATTCAATCTGATGAAGGCCACTCGCGCATAGTGGCCGAACGTATTCGTCAAAGTATAGAGGCTATGGATATTCCTCATGAGGATAAGGTTCTTAAGGTAACTGTAAGCATAGGCAGCGCCACCTTCCCGGAAGACGCCGCCGAAAAACAGGCTCTTATAGATAATTCCGATAAAGCTATGTATCATTCCAAAGAGAACGGGCGTAACCGGGTTACCTATTTTTCAACTATTAAAGACCAAATAGAAAAGTCTTAAAAAGGTGGTATACGTCTAGAAAGCGAAATATATTACCCCGGCAGCCCCCAGCGCCCAGCAGTACCAGGAAAAAATATGCAGCTGGCCGCGGTGTACAAAGTGCAGTAGTACCTTAAGGGCAAAATAACCACTTACAAAAGACACGCTCACACCTGCTAACATTTGGAACATAGTGAAATGATGGGAACCAGAAAATGCACCTGGCAGTTTGAGTATGGTAGCGCCCATTATAGCGGGAATAGAGATTAAAAAGGAGTACTCGCCAGCCGCTTTGCGGGATACGCCAAGAAACAGGGCCGTGGATATGGTTGTACCTGAGCGGGAAATACCCGGAATAATGGACATAGCCTGGAAAAAGCCGATTATAACCGCCTGATGCCATTTGATACCGCTAAGCTCCCCGGGTTTGTTTTGGACAAACCTGGTACAGAAAATAATACACCCGGTGCAGATCAGCATAATGGACACAACCAGGGGCATACCAAAAATGCGCTGAAAAGTGTCTTCGAAAAGTTTGCCGATAATGCCGGTGGGGATAGTGGCTGCTAAAATAAGGCCGGTGATTTTGAGACTGACCCTGTCCCTCTTAATAATACCCATGCATATACTTAAAATAGTTGCCCTGAAAACCACCAGTGTGGCCATAAGGGTGCCAAAATGAAGAAGAACTTCCAGTACGATATCATTATCGCGGGTAGATAACCAGGTGCCCAGCAGGGTAAGATGCCCTGAACTGCTGACAGGGAGAAACTCTGTAAGGCCTTGAATGAGACCTAGTAGCATTACCGCAAACATGATGTATAATGTAAATTCTTTTTGATATAAATAACAATGGGCATCTTACCATGTCAGATTTCTTAATAGTTGGGCTGAATCCAGCCTGGCAGAAAAACCTCTACTTCCCCAAATTGGAAAAAGGGGGGGTGAACAGGGCAACCAGAATGGAAACCTTCGCCGCGGGCAAGGGGCTGAATGTCGCAAGGACACTTAATACTCTTGGCCATAAGGTGTCGCTTCTGCAGATTACAGGAGGTGGTGCCGGGCAAAGGGTCAAAAATGAGTGTATAGAATGTGGTATCGAGCCTCTCTGTATCCAGGTAAAAGAGGAAACCCGCAGCTGTACTACCTTGATTGAAGAGAATGAAGGTATTGTGTCGGAAGTTATAGAACCTTTCTGTGTTAATGATAGTCAAATTCATGAGAGGGTTTTAGAAAAGGTCCAGAACAGTTCAGCCAATTACGATATGGTTTTGCTTTGTGGTACTGCCCCGGAAGGGTGCAGTCCCCTTATTTTTGAAAAAATCTATAAGGCTATGGGTGGTCCTCCAACACTGTTGGATTCATATAAGGGTATTAGCCTGGGGCTGTTAAAATCTGTTGATATTATTAAAGTTAACGACGAAGAGCTAAAGGTGTTCCAGCACATATATAAAGATTTTTGGGCTCAAATGTCCCAGAATACCAAGGCTTCCATTTTTATAACCGGCAGTTCCATGGCTAGTTATTATAAATATGAAGGTACAGGGCCTGATGGCTGGTGCACATGGCATTATGCCATACCCCGCATTAAAGTTGTGAATACTATTGGGGCGGGGGACACTGTTACTGCCGGGTTGGCCCATGGTATAGCCGCCGGTCTGCCCTGGCACAGGGCCTACAAAGAGGCTCTTGCCATGGCCTCTGCCAGCTGCCGCACACATTTACCTGGGGTCTTTTCGCGGGAACATTATCAGGAAATCCTAGCCTCAGTAAAAGTTTCAAAAAAAGATGGACTGGTTGTGTTATGAAAGCACCTGACAGGGTAAAACTGTCTTTTGCTGTATGCGCATCTACAACTGCGGAGCTGTTGACATGGCCAGGTACAGGCAGCAGCTGGCGGGGGGACACCCTCGTTAAGGTCGAAAATACTATGGCTCTGGTATTAACCGGGGTTGGTATACCGCTCACTCTGGCTCGTCTTCTGCCTTTTCTGGAGATGTATACTCCCGCATTTCTTATAAATACAGGTATAGCTGGCGCTTATCCAGACAGCGGTATGAAGCCTGGTGATATTGCCATTGGTAAAAGTGAAGTTTATGGTGATGTGGGTATGGAGCTTCCCTCTTTAAACGATAACAGTATGCCGGGTTTCCAGCACCTGGGCCAGACCGATTTTGGTTGCTGGTATAAACAGTGTCTTCCGCTGGCCTGGCGCCATGTTCCCATAATTAACTCACGAGCATATAAATGCCTGCCGGGGGCGGGCTGCAGTGTTAATGTATGTACGGGCACACACGCTACAGCTTTGCGCCGGCAGTCCCAGTGGGGGGCTGCTTTTGAGACCATGGAGGGCGCGGCAGCAGCACATGCAGGCTGGCTTTATCAAATTCCAGTCGTGGAGATACGCGCCATAAGTAACATGGCCGACAACCGCAATATAACGTCTGGTTCAATAAAAAACGCCCTTAGCAGCCTTACTCAATATCTGGAATCTGTGAAAGGAATATGGCAAGATGAAAATATCCTTCGGGATATCGCCCTGTCCTAATGACGTATATATATACTCAGGCCTTATATCAGGGGAGGTAGAGGCTCCCGGGCTGAGTATTACTTTTGATTTTCAGGATGTTGAAACTCTTAATAAAAATGCTATAAAGGGCGTTTATGATGCCGCTAAAATAAGCGCCGCGGCCCTGCCACTGGTATCGGGCAATTATCAGCTTCTCAATTGCGGAGGGGCCTTAGGGAGAGGGTGCGGCCCTCTCCTGCTGGTTAACGGGGGGGAGTGGGATCCCAATGCCCCCATAATGCTGCCGGGTGTTCATACTACCGCCAACTTTCTTCTGGACTTTTTTATGGAAAAGGCCGCCGATAAGGTCTATGTCCCTTTTGATGAACTTTACAGCCGTTTACGGCAGACGCCTGGTGCTCAGGGGGTTGTCATTCACGAATGCCGGTTTACTTATAAAAACCATAAACTTACACTGGTTCAGGATCTTGGCAGTTTCTGGGAGTCAAAAACCAGCTGCCCCATTCCTTTAGGAGTAGCTGTTTGTAAAAATAAATACGGGCTGAAGG
>CAZRWX010000174.1:0-2873 GCA_964603925.1 uncultured Bifidobacteriales bacterium
TCATCCTTCGTCTCCGCTCAGGATGAGCGGACTTGTAGTCGAAGCAAGGATGTGAAAATGCACATCGGACATTACTGGATATTGAGGTGGCGGACAATTTTTTCGGCCAGGTGTTGATTACGGACGGGTTTAACAACGTAATCTTTGGCGCCTGCCTGTACAGCTTCTATTATCTTACTCTTGTCACCTACTACAGTCACCATAATAACGGGGATGTTTTTAAGGGAATCGCTTTGCTTAATTTTTTTAAGTAAGTCCAGACCGCTCATACCATCGACCAGGTTCCAGTCCAGTAAAACCAGGGATACTTTTTTTAAAAGCATGGTTTTAAGGGCCTCCATGGGATGGGAACAGGTAATTAAGTCGTAATCCTGTAACTCGGCGGCGGTCTTAAACTGGGCATGATACTTTTTAAGCATTATCTCAGAATCGTCAACGGCCATTATTAAGGGGTTAAGTTTGCTTTTAACTTCCGGGATTGCTGATTTTTGCTCTACTGCAGATGTCATATGAGCCCTTATTTATCACTTTTAAGATTAACGGCTACATCAAAATTACCTGCCTCACAGGTAAAGGGTATAATCATGCACAATACGTCTTTAGGTTCAAATATATTGTGGTTCTCGCCTAATACAACTGTAGGCAGTGATATATTTATGTTAAAGTCATTGAGGTTTTTTTTGGCGGACCCGGCAATAATATTAGCCAGCTCTCCCACAGCATCGGTTACATCATCATTCAGGGATATTATTTTTTCCCCCAGAAAAGCACTAACAACTTTTAAAGCCGTAACCCGGGGGAAGCTGATTACAATGGAGCCTTTAGCATCTCCGCTGAGACCTATAACACCAGATACATCATAGCTTATACCGGAACCTCTTTTTAAGTAGGGCTTACCTGGAGTAGGTGACATGCCTATCATGGTGGAAAAAGCCTCGACAGTGGCTTTTAAAAAAGGGTTAATGTGTTCGACTTTAGGTGCTGTTAATGCCATGGCTTACTCTTTTCAATGGTTAAGATTAAATAAATTTAAATAAAGTGCTGAGACTTAAAATTCCCGCCCCTGGTATCCCTTTTTTTTTATTCTAATAAGCTCCACAGTTTGTAATAAGTGCGAAGCATTTTTTGCAGGCCCTTTTTCTTTGCTTCATCCAGGTTGTTATGGGTGGCTTCTCTGATCTCATGTTTTATTTTGGTGATTTTCCCTAAAATCTCCTTTTCCTGGGTTTCTGATAAAAGCAAAGTTCGCATGATTTTCCTTACCTATCTATTTTACTGGAATTATGTGGTCAAAGTCAAGCCCGGTACTGGGGGTATTTGTGAAAATATGTCAACCAAATGGCTTTTTTAAACAAAATTTAACGGTTGTTTTATTTAGCTTTTAATTAAATGATGAAATACGACAGTTTAAGGCAGTGCATTGACGATTTAGGCAATAACGGGCACCTGGTCAGGATAGGCTCCTGCGTAGACCCTTATCTGGAAATGGCCGAAATTCATCGCCAGGTGTGCGCGGCTGGTGGGCCCGCTGTCTATTTCTCCAAGGTTAAGGGCTCTCCCTTTCCTGCTGTTTCCAACTTGTTTGGCACTCGAGAGCGTCTTCATTTTATATTTAGGCACAATCTGGGTTCTCTAAAAAAACTAATTGAGCTTCGTGCAAACCCCCGGTTTTCAGTAAAACACGCCCTGAGTTTTCTAAAACTGCTGCCTTCAGTGTCTCATGCCTTTCCCAGGCAGGTCAGCCAAAGTCCTGTACTTCAACATCAAACCACATTGAGCCAGCTTCCCCAAATTCAATGCTGGGGTGGGGATGGGGGCGCCTTTATAACCCTGCCCCAGGTTTATTCTGAGCATCCATCCCGGCCCGGAGTGGGCTCCGGCAATCTGGGCATGTATCGCGTCCAAATTTCGGGGAATCAATATCAGCAGGACCGGCAGGCGGGCCTTCATTATCAAATCCACCGCGGCATTGGCATACACCACTGTGCCGCTCTGCAGGCCGGCTGCAGCCTTAAGGTTAGTATTTTTATCGGCGGCCCCCCCAGCCATACTATAGCCGCCGTCATGCCTCTTCCAGAGGGGCTTTCTGAGCTTGCCTTTGCAGGTGTGGCCAGTGGCCGACGCTTCCCCTACTGCCGGCAGAGCGGCAATTTAATAAGCGCTCAGGCAGATTTCTGTATTGTGGGTACTGTAGAGCCGGGGGTACTTTTACCTGAAGGCCCTTTTGGCGATCATCTTGGTTATTACAGCATGAAACACCCCTTTCCGGTTATCAAAATCCAGGCTGTATATCATCGTCCCGGCGCTATCTGGCCCTTTACCGTGGTTGGGCGTCCTCCCCAGGAGGATTCCGTCATCGGGGGCTTTATTCACGAACTTACCGGGCCTCTGGTGCCTTCCTCAGTTCCAGGCGTCAAGGCCATTCATGCTGTAGATGCCGCCGGTGTCCATCCCCTTATGCTGGCTATTGGCTCAGAAAGGTACACTCCTTATAATGAACCGCGGCCCATGGAGCTCCTTACACAGGCCCATGCCTTATTGGGTTTCGGGCAGTGTTCACTGGCCAAGTACCTATTAATTACAGCACCGGAGGCGGGGTGTACTCTGGATATCAAGGATATTAAAGGCTTTCTTACCCACATTCTGGAGAGGGCAAACTGGGAGCGTGATCTGCATTTTATAACCCGTACCACTATGGACACTTTGGACTATTCCGGAGGGTCCATTAATCAGGGCTCTAAGCTGATTATGGCTGTAACCGGGCCGGTAATTCATACGCTCGCCGGCACCCTACCCGCTAATCTCAGCCTCCCGGAGGGTTTTAGTTCACCCGTTATCGTAATGCCCGGTGTATTAGCCATAACAGCCCCCGT
>CAZRWX010000174.1:2973-7527 GCA_964603925.1 uncultured Bifidobacteriales bacterium
CCCCGTTTCTGGCAGATTGGTGGCTGTAGAAGATGTCAGCTTAAAACGCTTCTGCCGTCATTTTTCAGATAAGGATTGTGTTAACGGTTTTCGCCTTATCATTCTGGCTGACGACAGCGCTTTTCTGGCTGCCAGTCTGAATAATTTCCTCTGGGCGACATTTACCCGCTCAGACCCGGCCCGGGATATTGACGGAGTGGGGGCCTTTGTAAGCTTTAAACACTGGGGTTGTAAAGGCAGCCTGGTAATTGATGCCCGGGCCAAACCCCATCATGCCCCGGTTTTAGAGACCGATAAGGCAGTGGCCGACAGGGTAAAAGCCCTGGGAGCCAAAGGCGGCCCTCTGCAGGGGATTATTTGAGTTGCGGAGAATAACAGTGAAAAGTTAAAAGCGATAAGAAAACACGAAAAGAAATTCTTGTCACTTTTCACTTCTTACTTTTCACTACAGGCAGTACTACAACTCAAGATCTGATAAGCTGCTGCAGGCCCATTATCTCCAGCTGGTCGCGGATAATTTCGTTAGGGTTAAGAAGCCTGAGGCCGCCCCCAGCCTGGGTGAGTAGAGAGTGAAAGTCTTTAATCTCATTTACTGCGGTATCGTCCATGTATATTAAGTCAGCTATTTCCAGAGCCATGTTCCAGCCTTCCTTTTCCCTGGTCTGGCTGCAAATTTGTTTTAACGCGGCGATATCTTTTTCTGAGTCTATGGTGCCAACCAGTTTTATAACTGCTTCATCGCCATTTTTGGGAAGTAATTCGCAGGTAAGGCCAAAAGAAAAATCATTACTGCCTTCATCTGGTAATATACACCCCATGTTGATATCCATTTCCTCACGTGTTGAATATGCATTCATATATTCCAGGAGATTGATCTCGTCCAGTATCTTGCGTGTACTCTTGCCTACGTTAAACAGGTATATGGCGCCATCCCGCGCTTTAAGCAACTTCTGGTATTTTAGCAGAGCGCCAATACCCCGGCTGTATATGTAGCTCACATTGTTAAAATCCAGGGCTATCTGTTTATGCCCATCTGATATAATCTCCTCTAGGAGATTAATCAGGCTTTCCACGGCCATCCCCTGTAAATCATCGTCCAGGGTTATGATGCTGAGCTGGTTTTCGTCTTTTCGCTCCATTTAACAACTCCCTTTTTCCGGTGTTATTTTTCTGTCTGTATATTGAGTTCTCTTTTTCTGATCATCTTATTTTCAAAGAAGAATTCCACTCTGCTCATTTTACTCTCTATCAGGTATAGGTCCTGATTAAAGTAAATTATGCATTTGGGATATATGTTCCCCTGAATTTGCATCCTGCTGTCAATGGGCTTTACTGTATTTAGCTTTTCTTCAATTTGGTTTTTCTTGGTTTGGATGGCTTTAAGGCTCAACAGATAACCTCGATATTCTTTTAGCAGAGCTTGTATATATTGCTTTGTCTCTATTTTTGATTGAGCATTGCGCCAGAGAAGTTTATTGGCGGCCTTAAGGCGCTGGGTGGTTTTAACCACAGTTTGATTAATTTTCTTTTCCAGATCAGAGTATGTTTCCAGCTTTTCCTGAAGCTCATCGTCCTGTTTGGTGTGAATGGCAAGCATGGTTTTAATTTCTGAATCATTACCAACTGTAGCCACTGTGATATTGCCGTAGGCTACGGCCTTGCCGCCGAGAATGTAGCTGTCTGATACAGTAGAGGTTATATTACCCTGAGCAAAGGTGTTGCAGTTTAGCAGATACCTGGAGAAATTAATATTGCCCCCGGCTTCAAATTCTGTTTCCTGGCCAAAATCCAGGTTAATGTCTTTCTTGGCAAAAATCTTGGCCTGCCCCTTGCCGAATACCCCCTGACTTATATTGACATTGCCGTTACGTGACCAGACTTGAGCACTTTCCACACCTCCCAGTATTATAATGCTGCCTGTGGATTCTACGCGGAACCCGCTTATAACACTGCCTTTTATAATGATGTCTCCGGAGTATTTTATATGCCCGGTTGAGTAGTTTACATCGCCCGTTATCACTAAAGTGGTACCAACGTTAATACTGTATTTTGTGCGGTACAGATAGCCTGTTTTTGAGGCTGTCATTGTAATCCCGTCAGGGGAAACTTTTGTGTTTTCTCCGGCAGGCAGGTTTACATCATTGCCGGGGCTGGCCGGGATAACGTCCCCAAAGATGGACTTACCATCCTTTCCCGGTACAGGCGGGTGCTTATAAGCTATGATGTCGTCCTCGCTGATAGCACGTACATTATCAATGGATTTGAAATCTATGCGTCCATCTTTTGTAAGAAGCGGTTGTGCATTTGCGTCTATTTTAACTACTTCTTCAATGCGTGAGTCTTTGCCATGAACCGGGTGAAGGCCTTCGGCTATCAGTATGGCCTGTCCGTAATTTTTTGGATCCAGAGCGTCGCGAAGGCCCTGAGGGCGGATACCGAAACAGATACCCTTATTCTCCAGAATGGACATTAGATCATGTTCTGTAATTTCTAAATCACCAGGCAGGGCCGGCGATATTGATAAATGGGCATTAAGAGACGTTGTCTCCAGGTCTATGTAGACGTTTATTTTCTGATTGTATTTGATAAAACCCTCTTCTTTGACTTAAAGCTCAGCCTGTTGTATGACCCGAAGAGTTTATAATTTTTTCTTGACCATTCTTAAGAGGTTACCGTTTTCCAGGAACTGTACTTCATCAAAGATTTTTTGAAGAAGTGTATAGGCTGAGCCTTCATCATGTTTAAGATTAGCCTCCATGCTTTCCTCGGCGGGTGCGCTTTTAAGCTTACCATTTTTAACACCAAACAGGGCCAGCAGGAACTGATCTTCATCATATTGCCATACCAGTCTCAGCTTTTCCCATTTTGATTTAAGAGCTTTAAAAGCGGTGGTAAGGCAGATAGACATGGACATTTTAGCCTCTCGTAGAAACTTGAAATCATAACCCTGAGACTCCAGAGTATTCAGTATATCTGTCAGCGCTATCTTGAACTGGTCCAGAGTGGTAAAATCATTGACCGTAATATCTGTTGAATCTGCAAAGCCGCAGGAGGCCTTTACCTCCTCTATAACGGAATTAGTATTTAACTCTAGAATTACCATGGTGAGGTCATCAATACGCTCTACATCACCAATGAACGTTGTCTGATTTTCCATGAGGGCATCCACCATGGTAGATGGTTCTAATACAAAGTTTTGAGTGATAAACTCTTTGAGCCTTTCAATACCGTATTGTTCATTTGAAGGGTTTTTGCACTCAATGAGGCCGTCGGTAAACAATACTATTTTATCCCCCTCTGACAGGTAGATAGATTTTTCCTCGAACTGGCCATCCTCAAAACTTCCCAATATCAGGCCGTTGGTTTTAAGAGTTATGGCCTTCTCGCCATTTTCTGTAAATAACAACTGACCAACATGACCAGCCTTGGCATATTTAAATAGCCGGGTTTTTACATTGAGAACTCCAATAAAGGCGGTAAGATAATGGTCTGTCTGAAGTATCTGGTTAAATTCGGTATTTATATCCTCCAGCACCCGAACCAGTGAGCGGCCTTTTTTGAGTGAATGGGTAAAGGCTATTTTTGCCATGGCAGTTATAAACGATGCCGCAATACCGTGACCGCTGACATCGGCAAGCACTACGGCCACTTCGTCTTCGCCCAGCCTGATAAGGTCGTAATAATCTCCGCCTACTTTTTCTGTAGCAAAATAGGTGGCGCTGATATTAACGCCGGGAATATGAGGAATATGATGCGGCAGGATACTTTTTTGGACTTTTCGGGCTAAATCCAGGTCTTGATTTATTTGCCGGACATAAGTCTCAATTTCACGATAAAGAGACTGAATTTTGAAATGACTGGCTATGCGTGCGGAAAGCTCTCTGATCTCAAATGGCTTGGTGATATAGTCAACAGCACCGGATTGAAGCCCCTCTATTTTACTTTGTTTGGAGTCTTTAGCAGTAAGGAACAGGATAGGAATTTTGTTGGTCCTGTCATCCTCTTGCAGACATTTGCAGACCTGGTTGCCGTTCATACCGGGCATCATCATGTCTAAAAGTATAAGACCAGGGGCCTGTGTACGGGCGATTTCTATACCCTCCTCCCCACCGGGAGCACAAAACACCTCATAATGTTGGGATTTTAAATTGATTTTAAGGATATTTCGGATATCTTCTTCATCATCAATAATTAGGATTTTATTCCCGATATCTTGTTTTTTTACCATAGCTGGGTTTTTGCTCATTCTAAGTTCAAGTATAACATTCGTTAGTATTGTCCAATTTTTTTGTTTGCCTGGCTAATCATTTTTGCTTTTTTTAGGACAGGAGATAATAAAAGACCATTTATCTGATAAAAGGAAGATACTTTCTGCCCAAAACTGGCAGAAAAGGGCTTCTAGTGAAAGGCAGTTTATTTAAATAGGGCTAAACCAATAGCCATTATGATACAATTAACCGGTATGATAAAGATTAGAACGGAATCTCACCAACCTGTCGGGCGTAGTACTGCAAAGCTGGACGAAGAGGGATGTGAAAATGCTCATCGAACGGT
>CAZRWX010000175.1:0-7483 GCA_964603925.1 uncultured Bifidobacteriales bacterium
CCCTTACAAGTAACACTTATTGTTTGCTACCTGCAATTAGTTTAATTGGGTAGGGAAAACGGACACGATCTCAGAAACGGCGGGCGGCTGAATTAGAAGTTCTTAAAGGAGCTAATAATTTATTAACCCAATCCCACCCTACCATTCTATTATCTACACATAGCGATAAACTACGAACAGATTGCCTGGCATTTTTAAATAAATCAGGGTATGAAAAAATAGTCCCATTAAATAAACTTGAAATAGATGACGCGACTGAGTTTGGTGTCGAATTTAAAAAAAATTAGAAGGGCTAAAAGAAACGGTTTGGCGAAAGCCTCTCAAAATTACTTATTGAGGAATAATTAGTTTCTGTCGCTTAATTGTACCAATAATTTAAATTTTAGATTGCTTTTTTGTAACTATTCAGATACTACGGATGTCCCAATTTTGTCATTTCTCGCAACCTCCGGCTTACTCGGCTCTTGCCTTCCGCTGCGGAGGCGACCAATTCAACAGTTGTTTACGAGGGAGAAATCCCGTTTACGATTTGTTTCACAAGATTTCTTACTATTGCACATATAGAAAATTGTTGGATTGGTCGAAATAACACGTTTTGGCTCCCAAAATACCTGAGTAGTTACGGCTAAATGAGGTATATGAACCCACGGCAAAATGAGAAACCGCGTGTTATATGCTATTAAATGAATGTTCATTTTTCTCACCTGTGGCAGCCAACCGATAAAATTATCTCTGCTTCCTATATGCCGAGGAGCGGAAGAAAACGCAAAACATGCTATAGGTCTGGCATTAGCGGAAACAATGTATTTTAAATGCTCCCCCACAGGCTGGTTATACCCCAAATAATGATGTTCTGACATGAGACTGTTAAAGATCTTATCAGAGGGAGTTCTTCTCACTTGACTTATCACTAGTGGTTGAATGCCAGATACATTGGCATATATAGGAGTTGTGTCTATTGAAACATGGGCGGGTTTTGTCCTTCTTAAAAAGAGGTCTGGGGGTTTTCTTTTCCTGGGTGGCAACTTGATATAACCATGACGTTCTAATTCAAGTAGGAAACCTCGACACACCATATCACGGAGCGGAGCGCCCCATTTGCCTGCCGCCAATCCCAAGCAATACATAATTTCTTTGAAAGCCAGGTCCGGCAATCTGTTGGATTATCCTTGATTAGTTGGGTTATATACTCACCATCGCCTGTAGTTGATATTTTTCCTCTGTACTTTACGTCCAACTGCATAGAAATAAGTTATCAATTGAAAACAGTGAACGTAAGCTTTTTTTTTGAAAAAGTTGTTTTTTGGAAAAATATCCTCTAAACCCCGTGAAGGGTTACTTAAAAAGTTTATGACTAACTCTGGCAACTACTCCACTACCTTTACAAAACTGCGGCGCATACATCCGGTGGAGTTCACGGATTCCTTAAAATATATTAAGGACCAGGCTGGCTCTAATGGAAGAGGGTTTTGGGTATCAACGGAAACCCCGTAATCATAAAATCTGAAGCCTTTATTAGCAGCCCATTCTATGGAGTGTGCCACCAGGTAATTGACAGCTAACAAATTACGGTATTCATAAAGGTGCATTGTGTAAAAGTTTAGAACACAGTTTTTGTTCGTGTGAAATAGCAGCTCTCCTGCTATGAGAGTTGTTTCCCGATACGCTAAAAACAAAGTTAGCTGGCCGGGGAGTAGGGTGTTTAAGTGAATAAGCTCTTCACAGGTATGAGCTGGCTTTATATTAAACTTGGCTTTGTTTTTTAATAGAATAGGGTAGAAGGCCTTAAAGTTATTTTCCTCCACAATGTGCACATTATTTTTTTTGGACTTGTTAATTTTGTATATGGTAGCTCGGGAAAAATCATCTTTACTTTTAAAATTGTTAAGATCTATTACAGATGAATATAACGGTGTGGTTTCCTTAAATCCATTGTATCGAAGGGCGTATTCCATAGACTCGTTAATAATGGAGTGGTATATATTCATGGGTGGAGTTAGGGTTATTTTATTAAGCCCCATTTTTTTGATGTAATTTGTAAGAGATTTAACCAGGCAATTTGCCTGCTTCAAAGTAAGGGTTTGATAAAAAACAAACCCCCCGAAACTTGCACCCATTGGGCTGATAAACTCTTTGCCGTTAATGCCACCAGGCAATACGGCTACTAAACTGTCATTCTCATAAAACATGAGATGATGAAAATTAAAACGGCCCTCGGGGTGATATTTTAAAAATTGCTGTAGATGGAACATGGTGCCGTTATTGGAGCCTTTGATGAAGGTATCCCATACTGCCGCATTGTCCGGTTTATATTCTTTAACTTCGATTGTCATATTGTGATTTAATAAAGGTATTAAAAAAACAGGCGGTTACTTAAGAGTCTTCAGCCAGATGTTAAATTCATCAATGACTTTTTGGGAAGAAAGAGATTTTAAGCATTGTGCTAATACCCGGTGGGTGCATTTATGAAAACAGGGCCTGCAGGCAATCTCCTCCTGCACAACGCGGGTACTTTGTCCGTAAGGGCGCACATATGCAGAGTCAGAAGAGCCATTGATCCACATTACGGGACGGCCCAAGGAGGCTGCCATATGGCCCAGGAAATTGTCACAGCAGATTACGCTCCTGCAACCCAGCACCAGGCTGTAAACACTCTCCAGACTTGCAGACAGGAACGACCATTGCGATTCGTACCGGGTCTTAAAATCCAGAAAGTGCCTGTCCGCATCGGGGGGTACAAGTATCCGGAAAGGTATATCCTGTTTATATAAATTGTCTAACAGCTGTGCCCAGCAGTCAAGGGGCCAGTTTTTCTCCGGTCTGGAAGTCCAGCATGATATTATTATGGGTGCCCCGGTGTCTGTCATTGCTCCCGGCACTGGTAGTAAGCTTTTCAACCGGGCTGATTCAACACCAGGCTTAATGCCTCTTAAATAAGCGGCCGCGATATTGTAGTTCTTTTCCAACTGATGCATAGGCTCCTGTTTTATAGTCACTATTTCATCCGCAAAAATGGCTCCCGGCCTGTTATAGGTTATAATTGTGTTGATGCCAGCAAGCTTAAGCTGCCACATGGATCTGGGGTCGGCCTCCAGATCCAGCACCTGGTAAAGGCCTTTTCTTCGCAGGTTTAAAATATTCTTAAAGCTTATTAATAAGGATGAAAAGGAAAATGACTCAAAAAGTGCGTTGTTAAAGGATATGTGATTTATCTTCATATCTTCTAGAATGAAGGAACAGTCTTCTCTGCAAATTACGCGTACCTGCATGTGCTGGCCAAGTAGTTGTATGGCTGGCAGGGACATAAAGAAATCCCCCAGTTTATAAGACTGAAAAATCGCCAGGGGGCCTTGCGTGGCGTTGGCTCTCATGAATCCGGTAACTATTTGGAAAAGACGTGCCAGGGGCCATAACATCTTAATTAGTAGTAGTAGCCCTTTCCGCCTGTAGAAGGCGGCGTTCTCCTTATTTGGCTGTGGCGTCCCGGATATAATTTTCCTCTTACTCAAACTTTTAATTAGCAGTCAAGGTTTTTGTATGACTAAATAGCCAGTTCATTAATAGCCCTCATTAAATTATTTGCCTCTGGTCCCCAATCCGATTGACATTTGCATTTTTGTACAGCGTCTTTAAAGCGCCTGTAATTTAAAGCAATGTCTTGTATGGCGTTGGCTATTGCCCTGACAACAGCTCCTGAATCGGCGTATTCCATATCGATGGAATACCCAACCCCATGTTCTTCAATAAAGGTTTTTAAAGGTACCTGTGCAGTAGATACTACAGGTATTCCGGCCAAAATATATTCATGTATCTTAGTGGATGCGCAATAGCGCACATTCAGCGGCAGCAGCCCGTCTTCTGCATAACCCACTAATCCTAGATGAAACTGCTTGATAAATGGTAAAATAATATTATTAGGCAGAGGGTTGAAAAATGTGACTCTGTCCTTAAGCCCTGCCTCTGTAACCTCTTTCTTAAAATATTCCACTTCCTTCCCCTGTCCGGCTAATGCAAGCTTAAATCGGTTGGGTAAATGCTCGAAAGATTTAATGAATTCGCTCAATCTGCGTTTATTATCCAGGTTTCCCTGGTACACTATTAAGAAATCGTTGTCATTGCGGTTTTTAACCTTATGACACTCTTTCAATGATGATTCATTTTCTGACCAGATCGGTTTGTTTTCGACCACGATAAAGGGCCTGGCTATGTGATAGTGGCTTTTCATAAGTCCCAGGCGCTCTGTGCTTGCGCAAATGACTAAATCCATATGATTTATCACAAGACTTTCTAGTGAGGCCATTATACGTTCTCTTAAAGCAAGGGGATGGGTTTGATCTGTAACAAATAATTCGTGGGAATCATAAATAACGTACCGAGCAAAAACTTTCCCCAAAAGCAGGCCTGGCATGGCAAGATGGTAGTCGTGGAGATAAAGAATATGTGGCCTGGTGTGTAATACGGCCAGGGCGAACTTTAAATTAAACCGCAGCCAGTTGAATATGCCCAGTGAATGATATTTATTTATTGGGTTACTGGCTGGATAAGTATTTAAGCCGTTAAAAGAGAAGAGCTTTAATTCATATTTCTGAGATACAGCATTAGCGCTTCGTTGAACCCTGCCGTCGAAACTATCATCGCCGTATACGGCCATTAATACAAGTGGCTTAGTTTCTGATAATTTTCTATTTCTCATGTTGTCTTAAGTATTCTGGGCCCTCAAATATAACTAATGTTTAAAATACGAATTCTGGTCAATAAAAGGTATTTGGCGTCATGAAGTTTCTTCATATAGCCCGAAACTTAATGGCCGGTATCCCGGCTGAGTTTGTTAAAATGGAGCGGGCAGAGGGTCATGATTCCCACTTGGTTTATTATGAAAACCCTGGTCCTACAGAGGGTTTCCCTGTAATTCCCCAATTTTATGGGAATAATGCGATTTTTAGCTTATACCGTAAATTGCGGTATAAAAGTCGTTATCAGGATGCCGCCAGCCGTGTTACCCAATCTGTGGCTGCTTCTCAGTTTAATCACGAGCCTCTATGGCAACCCAATTCAAATATTGTGGAACGGGTTTGGAGGCGGGCTAAAGACTGGCGGGTCAAAAAGAAAATTCCCGGTATTATCAAGGATTTTAATCTAAAAGGTTATGATGTAATTTTTTTTCATGGAGCCCGGGATTTAACCTGGGGTGGTCATCTGGCACGCGCTCTTAAGAATGACGGGGCTAAAATTATATCTGTATTCCATGGCACAGAGTTACGGGTTGAGGGCGTAAATAGAGCCATGCATGCTTTGACAGACCTTAATATTACCATGGAACAGGATCATCTAGCTCTGCATCCTGATATTTACTTTATTTTCATGCCTTTTGATGTGGCCAGGTTCAAGGTTGAAACCGATTGGACCTCGAGAATAAAAATTATGCATGCCCCTTCCAACAGGTATAACAAGGGTACGGATATCATATTGCCCGTTATGGATACTCTAAAGCAGAAGTATGATTTTGATTTTATTCTTTTAGAAGGTGTTAGCCAGGAGGAAGTCCGGCGGCAAAAGGCACGTTGTCATTTGTGTATAGATCATGTCGGCAATCGGGGTGGTACTGGCTATGGTGTAAGCAGCTTGGAAAGTTTTGCTATGGGTGTGCCTTGTGTAGCTGATTTTACTGAGGAAATGCGTAAATTTCTTCCCGAGCATCCATTTTTCCTGGCTGATAAGGATAACGTCTCTCAGGTGCTGGAGGCTATATTACAAAAGCCTGAAGTACTGGCCCAGCGGGGGGCCACATGCCGGCAATGGGTGGAGGATACCCACGGTTTTGAGTCAGTCTACAACCGGTTACGGGAGCTTTGCCATAATGCGGGTATACATATTACCTGAACAGGGCCTAATCAGCCTGCAGTCACTTGATGGTTACTTTTTGGCCGCGCCTGGCTGATAGCTGGATCTTCTCAATAACTTCAATGGTTTGCAGGTTGGTACGGGCCATTTCCACATCCATTTTACCTTTTTGTATAAGGTGAATGAAATACTCCAGCTCCCCTGCCAGGGGTTCGCTGGGGGTGGTTTTAAATTTGATTTGGTTGCCCTCCTCCATACCAATGAGACCAAAGCTGTCCTCAACAGGCTGGGAAACCTGATTCTCATGGAAATAAAGACTGCGGTTTAAAAAATCCACCTCAAACATACCCTTATTACCGTAAATGCGAAAACGCCGGGTTTTAGTGGGGGAGAGCCAGTTAGCTTTGAGTACAGCAATGATATTGTTATTAAACCCCAGAATAGAGGTGATGCCGTCTTCGCATTTGGGATGTACACGGCGCTCCTGGTGGGAAAATGCCCATTTGGGCTTGAGACCCGTCAAGCTTAAAATAAGGTCTACATCATGGGCTAAAAGATCTATGGATACGCCAACAGAAAAAATACGCTCCGGGAACGGGCCGGTGCGTTCGCTCTCCATGTGATACACAATACCCAGGTTTTTAAGCTTTTGCCGCAGCATAATAATGGCCGGGTTAAAGCGCTCTACATGCCCACCCATGAGTACAAGACTTTTGCTTTGAGCTAAAGTAAGCAACTCACGTCCCTGTGTGGCTTTTGGTGTAATGGGCTTTTCTATAAGTATATGCTTACCGGCGCTAAGCAGGCATTTACCTGTTTTATAGTGGGTTTCTGTGGGGGTGGCGATAACTGCCCCCTGGAAGTTTACAGAACTCAGAGCCGCTTTAAGGCTGGTGAAAGCTGGTATGCCATAGGCACGACCCATGGACTCCGCCAGGGCCTGGTTAGAGTCTACAATACCAGCCAGAAGGCATATTTTTGAGTGGGACAGGAGGCGGATATGATTTTGCCCCATACTACCGGCACCCAGGACGATTATCTTTAAACACTTTTTCATATTTTATTCCAAAATAAACAATTCATATATAAAACCCTAAGATCAAATCAACGCCTTCAGACAAATGGAATTAATAATTAAAGCCAGGCAGGTGGTGTGAAAAATGAGCTCAGTACGTGCGGGTAATTTGAGAGGCATTTGGCGCTTTTGAAGTATATACAGGATATAAAAAGATATGGCCGTAGATGCTGAAGCTGCTATAAAATAGTCCAGGCCCAGTTTGATACTGACAAAAACAAATAATGCTGTAAGGATAAAATTACAGCTGGCCAGAATAGCCAGAACCTTAAAGAGAAGTTTAGATTTTAAACCATATTCCAGGCCTGAACCATAGTGGTCTCCGTAGGTGTTAATGTAATGGGTCAGGATTATAAGGGGGACAATATTAAGCCCGGGTAGGTATTTGGGCGGGAATAAATGCCAGATTTTAACAGCGTAATAAAGCCCCAGGGATAATATTATAGAGGCTGAAAGAGATAATAGAGATGAGTATCTGGTAAATCGGACAAGGCTCTGCGCCAGGAAAATGGGAGCGTCCTTCTGCTCCTGTTTAAAAAGCTGAGAGTCCAGGCTCATGATATAGCC
>CAZRWX010000176.1:0-7461 GCA_964603925.1 uncultured Bifidobacteriales bacterium
TCTTTAGAAAGCCAGCTATTTCAAGGTATTATCAAAATCGAGCTTCCAAAGTAAAAGGGTGTTTTTTAGCGTTTACCAAGCGATTCCCGGAAAGGAATAATTATGGAATTCTTCTCTACCTATTTCAGAGCCTTTAATCCGGCCGAACCTGGCTTTATTTTTATGTGGGGGCTTCTGGGCATGAGCGTGGTCGCCTTACTGCTTGTGTTGGAGCGTGCCATTTACCTTTTTCGCAAATCCAGCTTCAAGCCTTACACCTTCATGAAGGAAATTTACAAGCTTATCGAAGAGGGTAATCTTTTAGATGCCCTTAAAATATGTGATGCTTCCTCTCATATGGCCTTACCCTGTATTATTCGGTCGGGTATTCGGGAGGCAGACAGTGGTGCTGAGCGTATCCAAAACGCGCTGGACGAAGAAACCCTCACTCAAATACCCAAGCTGGAGGCTAATGTGGGTTATCTTGCCACTATTGGTAATGTGGCTACTCTTTTAGGTCTTATGGGTACAATTTATGGTCTTATTGTGTCATTTGCTGCTGTGGGCCGGCCCGGTATTGAGGCTGCCAAAAAAAGTGAACTTTTAGCTCAGGGTATTTCTGCTGCTATGAACACTACTCTCACCGGTTTGGCCATAGCCATACCCTGCATGCTTATTTATGCGTTTTATTCAAATAAAACACAAAAAATTGCTGATGAGGTAGAGGAGTTCAGTATTAAACTTTTAAACATTCTTACCCAGCGTTCCTATAAAACCCACAAATATCACATTAAGGCAGAGCATATCCAGGAGGGTATGGGCCTTCACGTTACAAACAAAAACATCAAAATTTTTACCGATAATAAATTAATCAAAGAGATAAATCTCTAGTGAACGTATTTGTTGATCTATTTTTTTCTTTTTCCCCGGCAACGGACGGCTTTTTATTTATGTGGCTGCTCCTGTTTACCCTAATAGTCTTTGTTTTTCTCTTTATTATTCAATGGCAGCGTTACAGGCGTCTGGGCAGCGTTCATCCGGACAAATTTCTTATACGAATCAGGTCTATGCTCAGTAATGGGCAGTTTGATGAGGTACAATCTATCTGTCAGTCCGGTGGTTCCCGCGGGCTTCCTCAAATAGTTCTGGCAGGTGTAAGCAATCGTAATGCCGCTCCCGATATGGTTAAGTCCAATGTCGAGGAGCAGGTTGTAAAGTTATCTTCCAGGGCAGAGCAAAGGATAGGGTATTTTGCCACTATTGGTAATGTATCCACTTTAATTGGCTTAATGGGCACAATCTACGGTCTGGTTCTGGCTTTTGCGGCAGTGGGCAAACCTGGTGTAGCTGCTGCTGTTAAAACATCCATGCTGGCCAGCGGTATATCCACTGCTATGAATACCACTCTATTTGGTCTTACTATCGCTGTTCCCTGCATGCTTACTTATTCCTATTTCCGCAATACGGCCGACAAATTCATTGAAAGTTTTGATCGTCAGGCAGTGGGTGTATTAAACGCCATCTATAAGCAGGGTACCAAACTCAAAAATTATAAACCTTCAGAAAGGCGCCGTAGTAAAGAGATAGACACCGATCTGGATCTCACCCCCATTATGGGGCTTATGGTTGTATTAATACCACTTCTACTCAGCTCCGCAGAGTTTGTTAAGATGGGAGTTATTGAGATGAATCTGCCCAAATCCGGCCGGGGCCGCTCCGGCGCTGTTCAACCCGACGAAAAACCCAAAAATTTGAATCTGGGCATTATTATGACCGAGAAGGGCATAAGCATAAAGAGTGCGTTATCGGTAGAGTCCGATCAGGTACTGGACGAAAATGGCCAGCCATTACCTCAAATAGGTCTAAAAGGCAAAGATTTTGACTATAAAACTCTGGCTGTTGAGCTCAGCAAAATTAAGAGGCTTGTACTTAAAGAGGTTCTTAGCAATTTTCACTCAAAGGAGGAGCTGGAGTCTGCCAGCCTCTTTCAGCTGAGCAAATTTATGGAGTCTGTAGATGAAAGCCAGCTTTTTCATTATAAGGACTATGAAACTATCAAAATTGTCGCTAAAAATGACATGGAGTTTCAGCGTATCATAAACGTTATGGATGCCTCCCGTGAGTCTTTAATAGGGGGGCGCAAGGTGCCACTTTTTCCCACTGTTTCCATGGGTGCAGGTATCTAAACATGCCATCAAAAAGAACAAAAGTCCGGCGTAAGCGCTCAGATCAAAAGCTGAACATCACCTCCATGATGGATATGTTTACCATCATACTGGTATTTCTGTTAAAATCTTACTCCGCTGAGGGTCAGCTGATTACGCCCGCCTCGGGGTTGGAGGTTCCCATCTCTAAAACGGAGATGAGCGCAAAACCTGCTTTAGAGATCAAAGTCAGCCAAAGCAAAATAGCAGTAGGGGACAAAATAATTGCCAGCGTTGATGATGTTCTTAAAGATAATGAAATGCGTATACCAGCTCTGGTAGATATACTTCTAAACGAAAAAGAAAAAGCTGAGATGATGGCTGCATCCATGGGTGAGGAGTTTAAGGGGGTATTGATTATCCAGGGGGACAAAAAAATGCCCTACAAGTTATTAACCAAGGTAATGTACAGTTGCGGTCAGGCCGGCTATTCCAAACAGAATTTTGTCGTATACAAAAAAGAATAACGGGCATGTTCAAAAAAATTAAGCATAATGACTCAAGAGCATAACAATATAACGCCGTCCCAGGCCTCAAGTACTTTGGCTCCTGTCAGTAGTGCAGTATTTCCCCGGGAGCTGGAGTACAATATCTGGGAGAAGGTTAACCGTAAGTTTGTAATTTCCTATCTGGTTGTATTTGCCACGCTGGGCAGTATGGTGTTCGGGCTTTCATTCTGGCAGCCCGAGCTGGTCCTTACCAAAGAGGACGCTCTTAAAATTAAAGAGCGTTATGCGCGTCTGGAGCTCACTAAGCCCAAAACAGAGGAACCTAAAAAACCCGAAAAATCTGAGGAAAAACAGAATACAGAGGCTGCCCAAAAAGCCTTGAAGCCCAAAATTGACAGGTCATCAGAGACAAAAGCGCAGATGCAGGTGCGAAAAACCCAGGGAGCTCAAGCTCGTGCAGAGGTCAGGAATGAACTCAAACAGGAAATAGAGCAATCGGGCCTTTTTGCTGAGCTCACAGCTTTAGGTGATGAGGGTGAAGGGGAGGTAGACGATCTGCTTGCTGAAGCTGATGGTCCCGATCTGGGCCAAATCGATCTAAATGGCTCCAATTTTACCGCTCGTCCCAAACAGCCTTCAGAAACCAGGCGGGAGCGCCGCGGCAGCCGTATTGAGAGTAATGGCATCGGCCGGCAAAAAATTGAACGGGCCAGCGTCAAGAGCATAAATGTCACGGCTAATGTACAACTGGCCAGTCCTGATAAAGTTGAGGGGGCTGCCAGTGGTGAGTCCAGCCGTTCGGGTTCCGCTATCAGCCTTGTCATCTCCAAAATTCAGGGCTCCATTAAGCTTCAATACGAAAAATATCTGCGTGAAGATCCTTCCCTTACAGGTCGTGTCGATGTAGAGTTTACTATTCAGGCAGACGGTTCGGTTGCCGGCTTGCGTATAGTGCGTACTACTCTTAATCATTCGGCTCTGGAGAGCCGTATTACGCGCATGCTTGGCAGGCTGAAATTCTCTCCCGCCTCCTCAGATGTTAAAATAACTTATCCCTTTGTCTTCGCACCCACCGGTACCTGAACACAATTTTTGCCAATACCTGCAGCGTAGCCATGAAAAAACTTTACTTAGCACTTATTATTGCAATTCTGGCCGCCGCCGCTGTCCTTATTATACGCAATAACCTGTCAACTTCCTCCACAGAGGGCGAGTTCATTGATGATCCCGCTTTTGAAGGCGGCCTGTCAAACATCGCTTTGGCAGATACATTCTCAGCTGGCAAGGGGGTTACTCAAGATCAGGATGATCCTATTCCTGCGGGCATTTCTCATAAATACAGTTTTGATACCCGTGAAATTTTATGTCCTCTTAAAGTAGAGCCTCTGCTTTATGTTATTCTCAAAGTAGAGCTTATTTATTCAGACAAAAACCTCATCAAAGAAATTCGCTTTAAAAAAGAGAATATTGAGGCCATAATCCAGAATGTTCTATATACCCGGGAGCGGGAAGAGCTCACGGCTCCATTTCTCAGGAGCTATATAATTGAATCCGTCAATGGCATACTCCACGAAGGCAAAATTGACGACCTTGTATATAAAGACTTTAGAATCGAAATTCGGAAAAAATGATAATTAACACACTTCTAGCTAAAATTTTTGGTACAAGTCACGATCGTGCACTAAAGCACATGCGCCCTCTTGCGGCCCAAATAAACAATCTGGAGCCACAGTTTCTTTCCATTGACGATAAAGAGTTAGCCCGCCAGGCTCTGTCTCTTAAGGATAAGGTCAGGGGCGGGGCAACCCTGGACGATGTCTTAATCCAGGCTTTTGCATTATGTAGAGAGGCCGCCGATCGCCGTCTTGGCATGTTGAATATTCTAAAAGACAATGTGGAATTTGCCGATTCCAAACTGAGCAGTGGGCCCAGGAGGGAGTTTTTAGAAGCAAAGTCCAGGCTGGAGGGGGGCGATCTCCTCAACGATATCTGCTTCAGTTCGAGTTTTTATCAGGAGCTTCGCAGTCTCTATCCCGAAAGCCGCTGGCCTTACCGCATGAGGTGTTTTGAAGTTCAGCTTCTGGGTGCTATGGTACTTCACCAGGGTAAAATCGCAGAGATGAAAACAGGTGAAGGCAAAACTCTGGTCGCCACTCTTACTGTATACTTAAATGCCCTTGAGGGTAAGGGTGTACATGTGGTTACCACCAACGACTACCTGGCAGGGGTGGGCGCTGAGGAAAACCGCCCTTTGTATGAGTTTCTGGGTCTTACAGTTGGTACAATAACAGCCGGACTAAATGAAATACAGCGTCGGCAGGCCTATGCATCAGACGTTACCTATGGCACAAATAACGAATTTGGTTTCGATTATTTACGGGACAATATGTCCAGGGAGAGTAAAGATTGTGTTCAGCGCGGGCTTAATTTTGCTATTGTAGATGAGGTAGACAGTATTCTAATTGATGAAGCCCGCACTCCCCTTATTATTTCGGGTCCTGCCGAGGCATCTACCGATAAATATCTTAAATGTGATAAAGTGGTAAAAAACCTCAGGAAGGACGTTCACTATACCACAGATGAAAAATCCCGTCATGTGGGCCTCACTGAGGAGGGTGTTAACACCTGCGAAAGCCAGTTGGGCCTGGATAACCTTTATGGTGACATTAACACCGAATGGGTGCATCATATTACTCAGGCACTCACAGCCCATGTATTTTATAAACTCGATGTAGACTATGTCCTCAAAAACCGTGAGGTATTAATAGTTGATGAGTTTACGGGCCGCCTTATGGAGGGGCGGCGTTATTCTGAGGGTCTTCATCAGGCTATCGAAGCAAAAGAGCGCGTACCCATTGCCAGGGAGAATCAGACCCTGGCTACTATCACATTCCAGAACTATTTCCGCATGTATAACAAATTGGCAGGCATGACTGGTACGGCTGATACCGAGGCTACTGAGTTCGGAGAAATTTACAAGCTCAGGGTAGTGGTAGTGCCAACTAACAAACCCATGATCCGTAAAGATCACAACGATCTTATCTATAAAAGCCACAGGGAGAAGCTAAACGCCATAGCGGCCGATATAAAAACCAGACATGAAAAAGGGCAGCCTATCCTGGTGGGTACGGTGTCCATCGAAAAGTCAGAGGAAATAAGCCTTAAACTTAAGCGTGAAGGCATAGCTCATGATGTCCTTAATGCCAAACAGCATGACAGGGAGGCTCTCATTATTGAGGAAGCTGGTCAAAGGGGCAAAGTCACTATTGCCACAAATATGGCTGGTCGCGGAGTAGATATCAGGCTGGGGCCGGGCATAGTGGATTTAGGCGGGTTGTATGTACTGGGTACAGAACGGCATGAAGCGCGCCGTATAGACAATCAGCTGCGCGGCCGTTCAGGCCGGCAGGGCGATCCCGGCGAATCACAGTTCTATTTAAGCCTGGAGGACGAGCTCATGCGCATATTCGGTTCGGACCGTATAGCGCGCATTATGGACCGGTTAGGGGCCGAAGAGGGTGAAGTAATTACCCATCCACTTGTAAACAGGGCTATTGCTAACGCTCAAAAACGTGTAGAAGCCCGCAACTTTGAGATTCGTAAACACCTGCTGGAGTATGATGATGTTATGAATCAGCAGCGCAGTGTTATATACAGGGTTCGGCAACGGGTTTTACGCGGCGAGGAGATACAGGACGAAATCACAAGCCGCATAGAGGACAGTGCTGATGTAGTACTCGCGGAGTATACAAGCGCGGGCAAATATCCGGAAAGCTGGGATCTTGAAGCTCTTTATGCCTCCTTAAAAAAGTCATTTTGTGTTGAATACTCCATGGCCGATAAAGCGCTTTCCCAAAATACCGCTGAGATTGTATTAGATGAAATTACCGAAAAAGTCAAAGAGCGTTATCAGTATATCGAGTCTTTGATTGGTGTAGAGGATATGCGTCAGATAGAGCGGCAAGTACTTCTAATGGTAATAGACAATTTCTGGAAAGAACATCTCAATTCCATGGACCATTTAAAGGACGCTACCCGTTATCGCGGCTACGCACAGCGTGATCCAAAACAGGAGTATAAAAAGGAGGGTCTGGCCATGTTTGAGTCCATGCTGGATCGCATCGCCCTGGCTACTGTTGAGCGTATTATGCATATAGATACCGACTTTATTGAAAAACAAAAAGTGGCTATGGCCAGGGCTCGGGAGTTTGAGGAGATGCGGCGCAGTCAGCTCAGTCTTAATTCTCCTTCCTCATCACCGCATATCACCGCTGGCAGCCAGGATACTGGTGGCCCCCAGGTTGCGGTTGCTCAAAAGCCAGTCAGGGTGCACTCAGAGGGTAAAAAAGTTGGCCGTAACGACCCTTGTACCTGCGGCAGCGGCAAGAAGTATAAAAAGTGCTGTGGAAAAGGGCTATAAGCAGCATCATGTCATTATTTATTTCTATAGAGGGGGTTGATGGCTGTGGTAAATCTACCCAGGTAAGGCTGTTGGTAAAATCTCTCCAAAACCGCGGTATTCCTACAATCAGTATTAGAGAGCCGGGTGGTACAGACATTTCAGAACAAATCCGTCAAATACTTTTAAGCCGGGATAATACAGCTATGGCGCCCTCAGCGGAGATGCTGCTATACGCGGCTGCCCGTGCCCAACTGGTTAAAGAAATTATCCTGCCCTCACTGGAGGCTGGCAAATTTGTAATTGCCGACAGATTCAGTTGGGCCACCCTTGCTTATCAGGGGTATGGCCGTAATCTAAACAAATCTCATATCAAGATGCTGGCCCAGGTGGCCTGTGGTTCTTTAACTCTACACCATACATTTGTTCT
>CAZRWX010000177.1:0-7448 GCA_964603925.1 uncultured Bifidobacteriales bacterium
TTTTGGATAATGGTCTCTGTAAACTGGTTAGTGACCCAGGGGATAATGGTTTTAAGGGGGCCATCCCAGTTTTGATTTGTGAGGGCGGCCAGTTTTTGAATATCGCCGGTTTTAAGGCATTTCTTGATTTTAAGGTAAATGTCTTTGGCTTTTTCGCGCCCCTGCCAGGCATCGGGGTCACGCAGAAGATACTTTTCGGTAACCATCTCCAGGATGGGGCCTACATTCTGGGCCATGCCCCCATGGATTAATACCGCCGATTGCGTGAGCGCTTCCTCACACCGGGCGTCAATACTATCCTTATTCAAAAGAGTGTGCCTGGGAAGCAGCGCTCCCCGGCTGATGCCGTATTCCGGGTCACTTGGGGTGCTGAGAGTGCCTTCAATAGCCTTAATACCCGGCCAGATGCCGCCGGAATCCTGCCAGCCGCCGCCGGAGCCGCCCAGCCACTCCCCCAGAATAGCGCGGGAAGCGATAATGCGCCTTTCGCTCTCCAGAAGGCCGCCCTCCAGGCTGGCTGTTTGACCGGTAGCGCGCATGAGAAGACTTATGATACCCGCCAACAGGTTGGTGGATACTGCCAGCCGGGAGCCTTTGGGTATGTCATTAACATTGGTGACAAGCTCCAGACCTAAACCCGGACCAATAACATGAGGGAGAATTTTTTGCAGGGATTGGTCGGTATTCTCAAATGACGGGGGTATTAAGCCTGAGGCAATAATGCCCGCCTTAAGCAGGCTGAGGTAGTCGTTGCCGAAGTTAAAGAGGTCGTTGAGGCTGCTGATATCTTTTGCTGTGTCCAGATCCAGGCTGGTGATACGGATAACGGGCTCCTCTATAACGCGGACAAAGGAGGATATGGGAGGGCGGATTTCCTCGTCACGCTTGTAAACGCCTAAATCTACTGAAACATTGATAACGCGTGCGGCCTCGGGGTAGTCCATACCCAGGAAGAAAATATCCGACCAGCCGCTGTGGGTTAAGTCCATGCGTACGGGGGTATCCTCCCGCAGAATGGGGAACAACCCCTGGTTTGAAGTGCGCCCCAGGAGAGCGGGGTGGATACGCAAAGGGTGATCGAGATAATGTCCTACACGGAACATCCATTGATTACCCCTGGCCGAGCGCACACTCTGGCGCACCTGCTGGCCCAGAGTATCGTAGGCTAACTGTTTGTAGGCACTGGCCAGGCCGCTGAAAAGGGTGGCATTGGCGTTGATATCCAGATAATGGTTGAAATGTTTAATAGCTGACTCAAAACGCCTCTCCAGCAAATCCTGAAAAGCCTCGTTTGGTATGTGCCCCGGGGGGAAGGCCTCATCGGTTTGAAGGTGAAAGCGGAAGGCGGCATAAAGGAATAGAGACGCTCTTACTTTGTCGTATAAGTTATTGGAGGATTTGCGAAACTTCTCTAACTCATGGCAGTAATTGATAAGGTCTGAAGAATTAACCCCCTGGCAAAGGGATGTAAAGGACTGGTTGCGGATAGCGGGGTCCTGACTTGTAATGCAATCAATAAAAGGGTTTGCCATTATGTAGCCCCTTAATCGGCCTGAGAGCGATGAACACTGTCTTCTGCCAGCATATCGGTAATGGCGCTCAGGATTTGGTCCCGGCTTTTACCCGCCAGCCCCAGGGCAATTTGTGCCCGCAACATACCGTATTTGGCACTGACGTCGTAGCGGGTGCCTTTAAGCTCCAGGGCCAGATAAGGCTCGTGACTGGCCAGGGAATTGAGCGCGGGAGTGAGGCCGTATCTGTCGGGCATGGATTCATCTTTAAAATTCTCCGCCAATATCTCGAAAACCGTAGGCGTAAACACGTGCATTCCGAAAAAGCATAAATAATACCCCGCTCGCAGGCCGGGGGTGGGCAGCTCCACCTCAGCGGCACTGATAGATGGCTTTTCGATAATTTTTTTGATTTTATAAAGGCCTGATTGGGATGTAAGGCGCTCACCGGTTAGGGTGCCGTAATGGCGAATGAGATGCTCACGAACCGGGTTTACACTGGAAACTGAAGCCTTTTCGCTGATCGCAGCATTGACAAGCTGCTGGGCGCAGCTGAGTTTAGGGTGTCGGGAGATATAAAGGTGATCGCCCAGAAGGAGAAGAAAAGGAGCTCCGTCCACGAACCCCCGGGCAGAATGGACTGCGTGGCCATAACCCAGGGGCTCGTTTTGCTCTACAAAGTGCAGGCAGGTAAGGAGGTGGACGACTTTGCTGCTCTCCTGCATGGCCCATTCGGTACCCTTAAATGCCTCGAGCAGGTTTTGCTTAAGGGCGGCGAATTGCTCCATGTATTTGGCTTTGTCCCCGGGAGCGCAGACAATGCAAATTTCCTCGATACCGGCGGCCAGGGCCTCCCCTATGATAATTTGAATGAGGGGTTTGGTAAGGCCGTCGCGGTCACTTAGGGGCAGCATGGCTTTTTGGACTGTGTCCACAGCGGGGAAAAGGCGGATGCCCCTGCCGGCGGCGGTGATTACGGCTTTGGTAATTTTCAAAAAAACTCCAGTTTTGCTTTGTTTAAGGCAGGTATTTATTATCAGATACAAAATATTAAAAACATTGTATCTGCTTTTATAGCCGTAATACGCTTTACCATTCTTTTTTGTCCAGCAGGCATCTATATTTCGGCGATAAAGAATATACCGTTTGGGGTTCGGAAATCATCATGAGCTGGGGACAATGGGGGCTGGACAAACTATCATAAGCCGGTTATGTTAAATATATGGATGAAGCCGTTCGAAAATTTTTGTCTGAAATAGGACGTAAAGGCGGAAAGACAGGCAAACGGGTGTTGACTTCCGCTGATGCCAGGGCCATGGTCAAGGTCCGTGAGGCCCGGAAGGCTTATCACAAATTTTATGCCCGCTGCTTTTGGTTTTGTCCTCCCGACCTCAAAATCACCATTGGGGATATTCCCTGGGTCTCTGAGCAGTTGATGAAACAGGGTGGACGCGAGGGTTGGTTTGTGGGGTCTAAGCTCGCATGCCGTTAAGTCAATTTCAAAGCGAAATAGGCCGATAATGAAAATTTACGGTTAAATAGCCGGCCTGATAAAGTACAGGTAAGGGTATATTGGCATCTCCCTGGTAGTTGGCAAAGTCTTCCTCAAAAAGTTCAACACCTTCCAGACTTTCACCAGCTACCGTAAATACCTGTTTGCGCGAGTTGGAAAAGCTGGGGATTGTAAAAGAGGTGACTGGTCAAAAACGAAACAGGCTCTATTTTTAACTTCCTATTACCTCTGGCTACTCTACTGGCTAGTACATCCTGAGATAGTGGCATATTGTTCAGAAGTTAGCTCGTGAAACGGGTCTTCTCTTATGGGTGGAAGCCCGTATATCGAAAAGCTTTTTAAGAGCATATTCTCAAAGGTTTGGATTGGAGGGTAAAACTGATTGATTAACCATTTTTTTAAAATAATTAAGAAAAAAAGACACTATTTAGGATATAAATAATACAATAATTACATATTATTGGAGTTTAATAATAAATAATTGTACATTAAATTGGATATAATTAGGATTCGGCTAAAAAAATCATATGAAAAGACAATTATTTAACAATCTTATTGGGTGGAAAAATAATCCCCAAAAAAAGCCATTGTTACTTCAGGGAGCGCGGCAGGTTGGAAAAACGTATCTCCTTCAGGAGTTTGGAAGGGAATTTTATCCCGATCTCGCATACTTTAATTTTGAAAAGTCTCCGGATTTGAAGGATATTTTTTCCGGTGATTTGTCGCCCCAAAATATTGTGGAAAAACTCGGATTGTACAGGGAAAAGAAAATTGAAGAAAAGCGAACTTTAATTTTTCTTGATGAAATTCAAGTGTGTCCTGAAGCCATAAGTTCCTTAAAATATTTCTGTGAAGAAGCATCGGTTTATGATGTTGTTGCCGCAGGTTCTTTACTTGGGGTTAAAGTCGGAAAAGGATTGAGCTTCCCTGTTGGCAAAGTGAATTTCATGAGCTTATATCCCATGAGCTTTAAAGAGTATTTAAAGGCATGTGGATTGGATCTTTTATGCGATGTTTTAATACACAAGAAAGATTTTGAAGTACTAGATGAAGCAAATCATGTAAAGCTTTTGGAACATTTAAAAAAATATTTGGTTATAGGTGGAATGCCGGAAGTTGTGGCGACATATATCGAAACGGTGGATTTCCAAAAAGCCCGAGAGGTTCAAAAGGAAATATTATTAGCCTATCAGAATGATTTTTCGAAATATGCCTCAAATTCTGAGTCAATTAAGATATTGAAAATTTGGAATTCTTTACCAATACAATTAGCACGGGAGAATAAAAAGTTTAAATATAATGATATAGCAAAAGGTGCTCGCGCCTCCTCCTATGAGTTATCTATCGAATGGCTGAAAAATGCCGGATTAATTTATGTATCGTGTAATGTTTCAAAACCTTTTATGCCATTGAGTGGGTACTACGAGCATGATAAATTTAAATTGTTCATGCTGGATAACGGTTTGCTTGGATGCATGCTTGATGTAAGTCCCAAAATTATTATCGAGAAAGACACGCTATTTTCCCAATATAATGGCGCTTTTATAGAGAATTATGTCGCTGGGGAATTAATAAAGAGTCGGAGGCATCAACTTTCCTATTGGACAAGTAAAAGCGATGCAGAAGTGGATTTTTTATTGCAAGTAGACGACAAGATTATACCGCTCGAAGTAAAAAGTGGATTGTCAAAAAACATTAAAAGTTTGAGATCTTATCAAATTAAATACAATCCTGAGTATATTTTGAGAACGTCACCAAAGAATTACGTTAAAAGTGAAGAGTTTATGAATATTCCTCTTTATACTGTTGGGGAAGTGTTTTCTTTGCTGGAAAAGTGAGTGAAATTTTGGATGGGCTGTAAAGGGTAACTATCAAAAGCCGGGAGAGGGTGGTTTATTAATTCTGTTAATCCAGAGAAATTGAAAGGTGAGAGAAAGGGCCAGCATTTCATAAGGATAAGTGATAAATATAGGATTTGCTTTAACTGGGTTTAGAATGATGCTTATAAAGTTGAAATAGTGGATTATCATTAGGAGATGAAAATGGCTGCAAAAAAAAGATCCTTTACATCCAGGTGAAGTGCTGGAAGAAGAATTCTTAAAGCCTATGGGTATGTAGCGAAGGATAACATGAAGGATTCGTTGAAGAATATTAGACCCGTGGTGATGGGTTAAGAAGAAAATCTTGGAATGGAAAAACTAATAGTGCAGTAAAATTGCTTATATGCAAGTTTTAGGGTATATTTTTTATGAAATTATATCCTTGAGAGGTTACGGAACCGGCAAATTATGGTAAAAGAACGCTACATTAATCCCTTCACCGATTTCGGGTTTAAAAGGATATTTGGGGAAGAGCTGAATAAAGATCTGCTCATTGACTTCCTGAATGCGCTCTTAAAGGGTAAAGAAATCATAAAGGATTTGAGTTACAGCAAAAATGAGCATTTAGGGCGTTTTGATATTGACAGGAAAGCGATTTTTGATCTTTACTGCGAAAACGACAAAGGGGAAAAATTCATTGTTGAAATTCAAAAGACTAAGCAGAAGTTTTTCAAAGAGAGAAGTATTTACTATTCAACTTTTCCCATAGTCGAACAAGCTGAAAAGGGTGAGTGGAATTTTGAGTTAAAAGCTGTTTACACTATTGCCATTCTCGATTTTACTTTTGATGATGAATCCAGTGATAAGACGGTCGTTTCCCATGTGCAGCTCATGGATACCAAGAAGAAGAAAGTTTTTTATGATAAATTGACCTTTATTTATCTTCAGATGCCTAATTTCAATAAAACTGAAGAGCAATTAGAAGATCATTTTGACAAGTGGCTTTATGTATTTAAAAATTTGCACACTCTCACGGATATGCCTAAAAAATTTCAAGAAAGGATTTTTAAGAGATTATTTTCGATAGCGGAAATAGCCAAGTTTACCCCGGTTGAAGCAGAGGAGTATGAAGAAAGTTTAAAAGCTTACCGGGATTTAAAAAACTCCATTGATACAGCGCGAGAAGAAGGAAAGATAGAAGAGAAAATAGATACCATTACTAAAATGCTCGACAAAGGATACAGTTGGTCTGATATTACCAGTATTACAGGATTTTCAAAGTTACAATACGAGCAGTATAAAAAGTAATATACGGGTTTCTAGTTGCATCCAAAATTCCTCAAGGCATAATGAGGAAGTTCTCATTATTGATTTGTTAGATCCTGATGAAGAATTGAGGTTCAGTTCAAAGCCCAAAGAATTACTGGAGCGTATCAATGGCATCAGATCTGAGATAAAATGGATTATCATCGATGAGGTCCAAAAAGTGCCGAAATTACTTGATGTGGTTCATTCCGTTATAGGCAAGACAGCTTTACATTTTGTTTTAACCGTGTCAAGTGCAAGAAAACTTAAAAGGGGTGCCGCTGATCTTCTGGCTGGCAGAGCCTTTGTATATAATTTGTACCCTTTTTCCGCGCTAGAACTTGGGAAATCATTCAATTTGATTGATGCTCTTAATTGAGGCACTTTACCCGGGCTTTTGAGTTACCAAACAGATAGAGAAAGGGCGGCATTTTTACGGGCGTATGCTCATACTTACATTAAAGAAGAAGTACAAGTGGAACAGCTTGTTAGAAAATTAGATCCCTTTAGAAATTTTCTGGAAATTGTGGCACAGTGTAATGGTGAGATAATAAATAATTCGAGAATTGCGGAAGATATTGATGTGGATACAAAAACTATCCAGTCCTATTTTTCCATATTGGAAGACACATTGCTAGGTTTTTATTTGCCCGCTTATCATCGCTTTCTGCGCAAGCAGCAAAAGTCTTCTCCAAAGTTTTTTTTATTTGACTGTGGAGTGAAAAAGGCCTTGGAGAGAACATTAAACAACCCCTTAAATGAGAGAACCTATGGATTTGGAAGAGCCTTTGAGCATTTCATTATTTTGGAATTATTTAAACACAATGCCTATTTTGAAATGGATTACCGGTTTTCATACTTTCGAACAAAAGAGAATGTGGAAATAGACCTTATTATTGACCGTCCTGGCAAACCTATTGCCTTAGTGGAAATAAAGTCGACAGAAAAAGTGCAAAACAAGCATATCAGCTACCTCCAAAGGACACTGCCCGATTTTTCTGAAGCAGAGGCATTTTGCAGTTCCCGCGACCAGGTCCGCAAACGGATAGGTTGTGTGCTTTGTCTCCACTGGAAGGAGGCATTCAAGGAATTGGGGTTGGGAGGGTGAGGTTTAAAGTCCTTTTGCAGGTTGATGGAGAACTGCTGGTCAATGAAAACCTTTAAATTCTCTATGGTCCATAGGGGAGGGAAAAAAGATTTTTAACAAATTTTAAAGAGCATTTCTATACCTTGCCGCCATGGCACAACTTCGATTGATCCATAGCTTAGAGGCTTATTATTTTGTGATAATACTATAAA
>CAZRWX010000178.1:0-7424 GCA_964603925.1 uncultured Bifidobacteriales bacterium
AAGCCCGTTCCTCCGGGGATTTAATTATATTGAACAGCAGTTATGAATTCTCACCATCCTGGTTATTTTTATTCCGGGTTTCGGTACTTTTTAAGGCATGTGGGGGTGGGGTGGCTGCTGTTTTTTACCGCTGGCGCGTGGGGTTCCGGTTTTACTATTTCCCGCCTCGAGACAAAAAGAGTCATTCCCTTTCCCGCTAACGCTTTTATTGTACCAGATTCCGGCAAATACCTTAATGTTGTCTATGCTGATTCCACAGGTACGGGCGGTTTTTATCTTCGCAAAAAGTTCAGCAAACAGGAGTATGTATTGTATGGGGGCAAGCGTGTTGCTGGTTCTGCTAAATCACTTTCATGTTTTCACCTGCCGGGGTCTACTTTAGGGTCTCGTGCTGTACTCAAGCTGTATACGTCCACGGGCGCACCCTGGTACCAGGATATCAGCGAGGTTTATCTGGATGACAACTATATATACGCTAAGGATATTTTTGTTCTCCATTATAATAAGGGCGGCAGCTGGGTCAGCCTTAAGGCGCTGGAGGTCAAGCCTTCCAATCTTTTTATCACCTCACTGCCCTCAGGCGCCCACGTATACTCCCAGGGGGCTTTTAGGGGGCTTACACCTCTCACGCTTACGGGCCTTACAGGCCGCAGCCTCCTGCTTCAGTTTAATCTGGAGGGTCATTATGGCCAGGAGGCTTATATCCGCCTGCCAGCTGGCGGCGATACCTCCTTCCATGCCTCTCTAAAGTTTAAGGCCGCTGGCATACACAGTATAGACTCCCTCATTAAAAATTATCTCCAGGACAGCGCGGCTACAGGTGATGAGTTTACCCGTCGTATAGGTCAACTCCGCAGCCGTCTGGCAGGTATTCAACAAGAAATGGAGCGTGCTCTCAAGGGTTTTGAAAATGACTACCCGTCTCTTTCCCCCAAAGGGGAGTTTGAGACCACTGACGCTTTTACAACACGACAGGGCCGTTACCATTCCAGCAGAGCGCTGCAAAAAGGTGAACTGCAGGCATCATGGCTTGCGCGGGAGGTTTCTATCCGCCGTGCTTTAGACACTCTCTCTATTTTCAAACAAAGGTCTTTCGCTCGTTTCCAAACCCATGAATTTCCTGCTGAGTATATTAAGTTGGCAGCGTATAATGCCGATTCAGGTTATTTCCCCATTACCATTAAAGTCAATGAGGATGCATTCAATTTTGGTTTTAAAGGGCGGCTGTTAATGCCGCTTACTGTAGCCCCGGGTTTCAAGAGTGACCAAAAGGGCGGCCGTCTGCTTCTCAGTTATATCAACAGGCAAATCAAGCTCAAAGACCTCAGCAGTGTTTTTTATGGCCTTGAGGGGTTAGACGTTCGCTATCTTGGTGTTGACTATGCCTGCAGTGGGCAATTTACATTTAGCGCTGCCATTATAAGTCACCCTGAGTATAAGGGCTTTATGGCTCGGCGGCAAAATGATAATGCTGCCCGGCTGGCAGACAGCGCCAGGGCTGTAAGGGTGCAAAAAGCCAGTGGCAAGCTCAAACCCATCCCGGCCGGTTGTTTTGATATGGGCAGTTTGTCGGGCCAGGGGGACGAAAAACCTGTACACAAGGTGTGTGTCAATGCCTTTAAGTTAGATTCCACAGAAGTTACCCAGGCTGAGTTTGAAGAGGCCAGGGGCGTTAACCCATCACATTTTAAGGGCTGTTCCTCCTGCCCGGCAGATCGCGTTACCTGGAGTGAGGCCAGTGACTATTGTGCTTCCGTGGGCAAACGCCTGCCAACGGAGGCCGAATGGGAATACGCCGCTTCAGGCAGAATCACAAAAGATGGAACAGCCGAAGCGGGAGCCGCTTTGGATGTCTCTGCTGAAGGCGCAACTACCAAACCGGTGGCCGCTTTGGACGGCACAGCTAAAGGCGCAACTTCCAAACCGGTGGCCGCTTTGGACGGCACAGCTAAAGGCGCAACTACCAAACCGGGAGCCGCTTTGGGTGGAATTGCTAAAGGCGCATCTACAAGTGGAGCCGCTGATCTCAGTCAGTTTGGGTGGTTTGATGGTAAAGGTAAACGCACGCACCCGGTAGCCCTTAAGCGGCCCAATGCCCGGGGGCTTTACGACATGACAGGTAATGTATGGGAGTGGGCGGCAGACTGGTATGACGAGTCTTATTATTCCAGGTCTCCTTCGTCAAATCCTCAAGGCCCGGATACAGGGTCCGGGCGTGTACTTCGCGGCGGGGGCTGGTTCAGCTCTGCCGATAATGCCCGTGTATCTGTAAGGAACTGGGCAAAGGTTGATAAGCGTTCCAATGGCAACGGGTTTCGGTGCGCGGTTACCAGTTCGGGCCCATCACAGGGAGGCCCTCAATAAAACCTCAGGTATCTATCTATATTTTAATTAACTTTTAATTCCATTCATCGAAAAGTGTAAACAATGAATATTAAAATAAAAAGTAAAATAAGTTCTTCAGGTAAAATCCGCCTTCCGGTATTAATTTTTGCTTTATGGGCTTTCGTATCTGTGTCTGCGGTTATAGCTCAGGATAATGCCTCCAGCGGTGGGGAGTTCTTAAAAAAGCGCACACCCGTTATAGCCATCCTGCCATTTCGAGAGACAAACACCCATGCCAAAGAGCAGGGCTACGGTAAAAGCATTGCCGCCATGCTGGGCACCCATATCCGTAACGAGACAAACTTTCAGGTACTGGAGCAGGGCGCCTGGGGTGAGGGCGCCGATCTGGACGCTTCCTTTCTGTCACAAACGGTAATTCAGGGGCTTATAAATCAGCACGGGCTGGAGGTCATCCTCACTGGTGAGGTGTCCCAGATATCGGAAGCCATTCATATAGACACCAGGCTTATAACAGCCAAAACAGGCAAAGTGGCAGTAGCCGAATTCGCCGTTGTTAATAACCTTGGGGAGCTTCGCGATAAAATCCGTGAACTGAGTAAGTCCATAGAGCTTAAATATCTGCGACAGTGGATGGGAAACATTATTCTTACAACTGCTCCTGTAGAAAGCGACGTTTACCTTGATGGTGTGTTTATGGGCAAAGCCCTCACCAAACCCCCGCTGCAGCTGGAGAACCTTCTGGCAGGTGAGTACCGCCTTAAGGTGCTGGCAGGCGGTTACAGGGAGTATACCAAGGTAATAGAGGTAAAGAGCCGCTCCTCCCGGGAGATGCACATTATACTTAAACCCCTGCCAGGGGCACTAAAAATAACCTCAGAACCAGACAATGCCCTTATCAGGCTGAATGGTGACTCCGCAGGTTTTACGCCATTTTCTTTAGATACTATACAGGAGGGTAAATACGAAATTCATCTGGATATGGAGAACTTCCAGAGCTGGTCCCAGTCGGTTAATATCCGCCCCGGGCAGCTTACCGAGGTTAAGGGTATCATGGAGGTTATTCCGGGTAAGCTTATCTTAGATTCCCGGCCGGCGGGCGCTGATGTCATGTTTGACCGGCGACATATGGGGCCTACACCTCTAGTACTCAAAAATGTTAAGCCCGGCACCTACTCAATAGCTCTCAGCTTGCAGAATTATGCTACTAAAAAAGAGCAGGTCACTGTTAAACCCGGGCAGAACAACAGCCTTAGTTTTGACCTGCAAAAGCTGCAGGGCACGCTTACTGTGATAGCAGACAAATCAGGCGCCGTCGCCACCATCACCAGACAGAATCAGGAGCCGGTTACCAAAAGCCTTCCCATTCATCAACTGCCCCTGGACATCGGACTTTATCAAATAACCGTATCAAAATCCAGGTACCTGGATATTGAACAACCCATCCGTTTAAGGGCTAACAAAGAGATGGAACTTAATTTAAAAATGGAAGAGAAGCCTGGTACTCTTAAAATTTCCGGGAATACTTTTCCTAACACAGATGTATTTATTGATGGTAAATACATGGGCAAAACAATTAATTTCGACCCCCGCGTCAATAAAGGCGGCCATAACGTTCAACTGGCAAATTATTTTTTCCGACAGGACACTCTCATACAAGTGGAGTCTGACGGTATAGCCGAGGTACCCCAGGGGCATACGTCCCGCTACCCCTATAAGTGGTGGGTGCCTTTTAGTACCGCCGCCCTTATTGTGAGCTTGTTTTTAATGAAAGGCAATGAATGAAACCCTACATTATATCAGCATTACTATTTCTCTGGGCAGGCGTCAGCTTTTCTCCGGCACAGCCTACCATTTACGGTAATACAGGCACGTTTTTTGTACCGGATGGTTTTGTATCAGAGGGCGGGCCTTTTGGCGCCAGCGTGTCACACGATTTAACACATATTTCAGCTTTCGGGGTGTTTTTAAACAACCGGTTGGAGGTAGCTGTATCAAATACTTATGCCATGTTAGATGATGTTGAAGGTTTTGAAGCCCGCAAAGTGCCTTTACCCATTGTACCATCCGTTAAGTACTATATATTTAATTCAGAGCTGGGCCGCCACAAATGGGGTTATTCTGCAGGCGCGGCTTCTCCTTATGGTGGGTATCTGGCCGCGTCCCTCTCCAGCAGGTTTCCTATTCTACAACCGCGGGTTACGGCAGGCATTTCACTAACAGGCAAAAAATCATACGCCCTCGGCTCACTGGTTATGACCCTGGCCAACACCCAGGGTCATCCGTTACCCCTTAGTTTTGTGGCTGACGCCGCCTGGGCTTCATCTACACAGTTTCTGGGGGAGGTGGAGGAGGGCTTTTACTCTATTGGCGGCAGGCTAAGCTTAAACCGCTCCCTGCGGGTTGAGTTCTTCTTCAGGGACGATCCGGTTACCTACATGCAGATCCCCGATGAGGATAACCCCGGCATCAAGATAGAGAAGCCCGGCCAGAATACCGGCAAGTTTTATATTCGGCTGGCAGCGGAGTTTTCCCGTTTGACTAAATCTTTTACTAAAGAATACGAAGGTTCAAAATGAAAATCTTTATACCTCTGATTGTGGTTTTGACAGTGGTCCAATTTTCTCTGGCGCGCTATCCTGTCCACCCTGCCCGTTTCTACCAGTCTACCCAAGCCGTCACCCATCCGGGCATGGCCTCTGAGCTGCCTCATTTAAAAGACGGGGCATTTTCACTCTGGGGTACAGGCAATCGTCAAATGGGTCTTGCAGTTTCCTGCCCGTATTTCCAACTTATGTCAGCCAGGGACAGGGACTATTCCAGTAAATATGTAGCCGGTTCCACAGAGTTTACCCGCGAGTCCTTTTCCATAGCTACAGGCACCCGCCTGTCAGACTACATACCCGCTAAGCTGGGTGTGGACATTTCCCTGGGTCTGGAATACCGCCTGCAGAGTCTCACCCAACAGTCAAATGACAGCCTCTATGAGGATAACGGGTACCTTATTACATCAGGAACCATTATGGCTAAAAACATGAGCCTGGGCTTTCAGGTAAATGACGGCTCCTATCTTATTCGTACCGGGTATACGCGTATTTCAGACTATCACCTTATGTTTGATGTCACATACTTTGCGTCTACGGGCGCCTACGAAATACTGGCAGGCGGCGAGAAAAACTTTTTTGGACTGTTGTTTGTAAGAGCCAATGCCAGGCAGTTGTATGAGGATAAAAAAATGACCAAGCGCCAGATATTCATGGGTACCTCCGTACGCTTCAACCCTTATGACAAAGCCAAGGTGCCTGGTGGCATCACTTCCTTTACAAGGCCATTCCGGCAGAATGGCCTGGAGGGTAAGAGTCTGTTCCGCTACTTCTACGATTTTGAAGTAGGCTTTGGTGTGCTTTTCGACACCATAGAGGGCAACCAGGTGCCTTCCTTTTATGTAGCACGGGTGTTCTAAGGTTAAAGGCTGTCCTGGTCAAAGTGTGCCACGAAGCTGTATCAAAGATAGAGGCACATTCTTCAGAAACGATATCCGGCCAGGTGAGGTTTTTGGGTGAAGTGGCCGCCTAGGCGGACGGTGTAAGATGTTTTTTACGGATGTGGTGTTATTGTTACTACTGTAATTTCTTTCTTGTCTGGTCCGTAATACCAGAAAATCCGATAAGCTCTGGATGTTTTATTTTGTGCGTAGGACTCAAACACTTTTTCGCCTTCAGGCCCTTTTAGGGAGGTGAACTCATGTGTCTGTAATGACCGATGTCTTAGGTTATTTTCCATGTATCCCAAGCTCTTTCTTACTGCATTCAAAACAGCTTTTTTCGCAGGATTATTTTCGAATTCTGTGAGCTGCCCGTCTGCTTCAGGAGTGAATTTTAAAGAGAACGGCACTTTTTATTTAGCGTATTTAGCGAAGGAACCTCTATTAACGGTCCCTTTTTGGGAGAGGCCTTTTTGTACGCTGTTAAAGGCTTTTTTGTCCTTGTAAAGCCAGAGCTCCCTTGCGGGAATGGATGTCATGGGCTTAAGAAGGATATCACCGTTTTTTTTTAGGATTGCCTGGAGGGATTGAGTGCCCTCAAACTGTAAAAGTTTACGCAGCGTTACCCTTTTCTTAGAGTCTAAAATTAAAGTTGTATCCATAATAAGCCTCTCTATATATTATACTATTAAAAACTTATTTTAACAAGTGGGAAATCCCACTTATTTAAAAGGAATAATTTAGCGCGGGTGTTTTAAGGCTAAAGACTCACGGGCAGAAGCCGCCTTAATGCCCGCGTTCCTTACTTAACAACGATTTTATTTATATAAATTAGCTCGCTGTTAAAATATTTTACAAAGTATAGCCCTTTGGGAAAATTAGAAAGGTCTATTTCGTTGGATGTTTTCTGATCTAATTTTGACGTAAAAACCTTTGTCCCCACCACATTGTAAATTGCAATTGAATTGACATTACTGCTGCTTATAACTGTAAAGATATTACCACCAGGGTTGGGATATAAACCAAAATGAGCTTTGTCTATATTATTTTGCATGCCAACACTGGCATCATTCTCAATGCAACGGACGCTGTAACCATACTCCGGATTACTTCCCCCTAAACCGGCTTCGGAGTTATAAGAGTATGTCCTCACCCTGTACCCGTAAGTACCAAAAAATGCTGTCGATGTCCAAAATACGCCATCTCGACCAATTAAACCATATGGCTCTCGCCCTCCGGCTGGTAGAGCTGTAAAACCGCTGCTATCGGCACCGCCTGCTGGCCATTGGTATTTTGGTGCAGTTTCCCCAGAAAGATCTGAGGTAAAAGATGTGGTTGTTCCTATAAGATCGCTATTCTGGTATTTGGTAACCTTAAGATTTTCTTTCATCCAAACCTGATTGTCAATGGTAACTGTATTGTAACTGCGATTCAGACACTGGGGGAGGGAATTTGACCCTCGGGGCGTGGATTTGGTGCGCTATCTCGCGCTCAGTCAGCGGGCAGCGGGCGTAGACATTCCTGAGGGTATTTTTGAATATAGCGCTATCTGGCTCAAATATGAGCACCGAGCAAGACAGGTGATCTGAAGCTGTTT
>CAZRWX010000179.1:0-7357 GCA_964603925.1 uncultured Bifidobacteriales bacterium
AATCAACCCGCTATCGCCGAAGAGTTTATTGAAGGACGTGAATTCTATATCAGTGTAATAGGCTTCAAAAATTGAGATGTAGTATATCTTTTTACAGGCAGTCCTTTAAAGTCATTGTCATTCGACCAGATGGGCACGTCAAGTTTCAGAGTCAATGCTAAAACATCTACATTTTTGGAGTCTCTTTTTCCAATAAGTTCCCACGATTCAACCAACTTGGACTTATAAAAGGCCTTGTTTTTAACAACCAGCTGAAGTTTTCCTATTTGGTCCCGGACATCCTCCTCTGAAACATTATACATCTCACAAAAAGTATGTAGAGTGAGCGCGGCTCTTAACACCGCTGCCGGGAGGAGGCGGCCCTAAGGGCCGTAATCACCACACCGGTTAATGCCCAATGAGCATTTTCACATCCTTCGTCTCTCCTTCGACTAAGCCTGTCCTGAGCGCAGTCGAAGGGCTCAGGACAGGCTATCAGGATGACAGGTGAAACACGCTCCATCGGTTTATTAGAACGTATCCGCCTAAGGCGGATTCGTTCTAATACAACAAGCTAAAACTCACCCAAACAGCTTTTGCAGGTATCTGTCAGTTAAAAAAAAGCTGTTTTGAAAATTAATTAATATCGGCCAGAAGGTCGGATATCTTTTCTTCATACTCTATGCGGATATCACCTTGCAGGATCATGAATGCGTCATCGTCCAGATGGAATTGTTCGTAGAGCTTTTCTTTGAAGTACTCGGGGATGGGGGCCATGTTTCTGGTGCCGCTGTCCCCAAGCTGGGCGTTAAAGACCAGGTAATCGGCCAGGAACACAATATAGCACAGGAGTTCGTCCTTTTCCAGCTCCCAGGGGCGGTGATGATATTGTATGGACCTTACCAACTGCTCGGGCAGGTTCCACCTGCCGGCCAGCCAGGCACCCACCTGACCATGGTCGACACCGTATACTTCCTCCTCCGCCTGAGCCAGGGGGATATTCTTCTCGAATACCAGTTTTTGCACCTGATAAAAATCAAAGGGCAGATATTCATTGAGTACCATTTTACCTATATCGTGGATTAGGCCGGCTGTAAAAGCCTCTGAACCTGGTGCACCAATACGGGCTGCCAGCTGCCGGGCGGCCAGACCCACAGCTATAGAGTGCTTCCAAAATTCACTTATATCAAAGTATTCGCTACCTTTATCTTTTTTAAAAGCATTAAAAATACTCATGCTTATGCAAAGCTCTTTTAAGCTGTTGTAACCCAATACTACAACGGCCTGCCTTACAGTGGCTATCTCCTGGGAAAACCCGTAAAAGGAAGAGTTGGCCATTTTAAGGACTTTGGCAGTGAGAACCTGATCTTTGCTTAAAAGGTTGCTGAGTATGGAAGCTGAAGTTTTGGGGTTGTCTACCAGCTCCAACAGTTTGGCTGTAACCGTAGGTAAAACCGGCAGAGAGAGAACTGCCTCGGTGATCCTTTTTATACGTTCTGTATTGCCGGGAGGCATTGGAACTGAGCCTTGACTTTTAGAAGGTGAAATAGCTGATGATGAAATGGTTTCAGGCATCCGCATCAAAAAGCTGACCGCCCATAAATTGAGACCTTTTGGCCTGTTTTTGCTTCTTTTTTTTACCCTTTTGCTTAGATTGGTCGCTATTTTCAGGATTATTAAAACCTTCAGCCCCTGAAGTAGGATTTGCATCCTGTGTTTGACTGTTTTTGGTGGCCTGTTCCTCCTGACTGGCCCTTGCGGTGGCTATCTCGTCACCCAGGGCCTTCTGGGCTGTTTCATTCAAAGCTCTGGCAGAAGGTTCAACCCTGTGAAGACTGTCATGATCGATTAGATTCTTCATGAATTAAATTAATCAGGCGTTAATCTTCTGCATGAGGCGGCTCCTGAGCTTGAGCATGGCCTTGGAATGAATTTGTGACACCCTGGACTCTGTAAGGTTTAATACTTCGCCAATCTCTTTTAAGGTGAGTTCTTCATAATGATACAGGGCGACTACCAGACGCTCCTTCTCTGGGAGCTGTTCGATTGTCTCCATGAGTATCCTTTTAACCTCCTGATAACCAAGCTCTTTTAAGGGGTTGGACTCATTAGGATCTTCGACTGTGTCTATTAAGGATAATGACTTACCCTCCCCTGTGCGACTGGGCATAGACTCTTCAAGAGAAAGAATCGTAGTAGGCGCCACATCCAGAAGAAGACTTTCGAATTCGCCAGTGGTAATCCCCATGTGCTCGGCTACCTCATCATCGTAAGGCATACGGTTAAGTTTAACCTCCAGCTGTGCATAGGCCCTTTGCAGGTTTTTGGACTTTTGCCGCACAGAACGGGGAACCCAGTCTAATGCACGTAATTCGTCTAATATGGCACCCCTGATTTTGTGAGTAGCAAATGTTTCGAACTTGAACCCTCGGGAAAGGTCGAAAGACTCAACTGCTTTAATAAGGCCTATGACACCAGAGCCGATTAAATCGCCTAACTCTACTGAAGCAGGGAGATTAACGGCAACCCGCTGAGCTGTATAACGAATTAAACCCGCATACTCTGCCAGGAGCTTGTCTTTACATTGCTTACTGCCGGTCCGGGCGTATTCCTCCCAGACATCCTTTAAATCTATCATATGCAAACTACTACTTTTTAACAGGCATTTTTAAAATACACTCTTTAGACCCTCTAGCCTAATTATCCTTCTTTTTTTCAAAATTTGCAGTATTTCTCCTACACAATATGACTTTTACGACTTTCTACCGCTCTTTTTTCTGGATTCAAGCTCTTTACCTTGAATTACTTCATTTTCCAGAGGATCGACAAAATGATAAATTAAGCCCCCTTCACGCCTTAATTCATGTTTTTGGGCCACATTTGAAATTATGGATTTAACAATAGTATCGCTTAATATCAGAAAAAACAGCCAGGAAAAGAAAAGAGCCATAACCCCTTTAGTAATAGCGAACATAAGAGCACCCCAGGTAATATCATCTGCCAGGAACAGAGAAAAGCCCACCACAATAAAAAATACTGCATTGAGTAATACTCGCGTAATCATACGCGCTATCTCATGGGAATCTCTATTAAAAGGCATAATTTATAATATCCTGGCTAGCTTTATACAGCTACAAAACAGATGTCCTCTAAAATCATACTTGCCAGGGTCTCCCTGTCAGCGGGAATTATGCTGTCTGGAATTTCCTGACCATTACATAGAAATGAAACCGGCATTTTTATATCACAGGAAATATTATAAATACAGCCTATGGTCAAGGTTTCATCAAGTTTGGTAAAAATAAGTTTCTGGTAACCAATATCGTTGTACTGCCGGCACGCATTCAACATATCCTTACCGCGCGTAGTGCAGCTCAGAACCAGATGTACCTCATCTGGTTGAATTATGCTGACAAGATCCTGAAGGCCCCCTCTGCAGGCATTATCAGCCTGAAACCTGCCAGCAGTGTCTATAAAAATTATATCTCTATCGCTGAGTGACTGCAGGGCCCTCACCGCATCATCCTTGCCAAACACCGTTTCCAGAGGTATGTCAGCTGTTTGACAAAACACCTCCATCTGCTGGATAGCGCCCATACGATAAGTGTCCGCTGAAATAATGCCGACCTTTTGGCCCTTTTCAAGTTTATGAATACCCGCCAACTTGGCGATAGTGGTAGTTTTGCCTACACCGGTAGGACCCACAACCATAATGACGATAGGGCGTCCTGGTTTAGGAGCAGGGGCTGAATAATTGTACAGCCGGTTTGTTAACATCTTATGAAGCCTTCTGCGAATGATTTCAGGATCATGCCTTTTACTGACAGGAATAACATTAGCAAGATTGCGTATTAACTCCCTGGCAAGATCCTCATCAAAATCAGCCTCCAGTAAACACCGGTATACATCTTCAAACTCCGGAGCTACCGCATCCAGATCAATGCGATCAATAGTGGACTTTAACCTTCCCATTTCCTGAAGCAGGTGCCCCAGATCTTTCTGCATGGTTTTAATCTCCACCTGGGGAGCCCCCAGTTTATTTTTAAGCTCGTTGAACTCTATTTTCATATAGTCCATAACTTCCGAACCTGTGTCCCGCATGATATTGTTTTTTTCGCTGGTATCCGGGCCCAACTTGCATGATCTTCCATACACCCCTTTTACAGGTTTGGACGGTCCCTCCCCTGCAGCATCATCGGGTTTAGCATAAAGGCTGTCCTCAAGGGCCGCTGTAACTTCAATACAATCACGTTTGCGCCCCAGAAGGCTGCGAGTACTCTTTCTGGTTCTTAAAATAACAGCTTCAGGGCCCAGCTCATCCTTTATCTGGACCAGAGCTTCCTGCATAGTATCAGCTTGATATGTTTTCATTTTCATTTATTACCACCGTTCCAGTCGTTTTAATATTAATGCCTGTAACCATTTCACTATAGGAAAGAATAACCAGATTACCAAACGGGCCTTCCAGCAGCCTGCGCAATGGGTACCTTAAATTTGGTGAGCATATCAAAGCAGGAGATATACTGAGGGCTTGTGACTGCTCCACCAACGGATTAATAGCGCCGATAAGGCGTCCAACCATCGCAGGCCTGATAACCAGACGAGGGCCTCTGTCAGTTGATTGTACTGAAGCTTCAAGTACCTGTTCTAATTCGGGGGCCAGTGTTATTACGCTGATATTATTATTTTCGTCCTTAAGGTAGCGGCATATATGCCGGGCAAGCGACAAACGGCATTGCTCCAGTAAATAATGCTCTGCTTTAGAAATCCTGGCAGCGTCAGCAAGGGTTTCAAGAATTGTGGAAAGGTCGCGAATGGAAATTTTCTCCGCCAGCAGCTCTCTCAAGACCTTCTGTACCTGACCTACAGAGAGCATATTGGGAATCAACTCATCTACTACAGTACCATGGACTTTTTTGACATTATCTATAAGTGTCTTAACGTCCTCTCTGGTAAGTATTTCAGCTGCATTACTGCGGATAATTTCAGTCAAATGAGTGGCAAGTACCGCAGGTAATTCTACCACTGTATAACCAGCCATTTCCGCGGCCTCTTTCTGGGATTCTGTTATCCATATGGCTGGAAGTCCAAATGCCGGTTCGACCGTCTGCACACCATTAACAGGCTGACTTACCCCGCCGGGATCCATGGCCAGATAACAGCCTGTCATCAACTCACCGCTGCCTGTTTCCTCGCCTTTAACTTTAACAGAATATTGACTGGGTTGTAATTGAATATTGTCCCTTATTCGTATAGGCGGTATAACAATACCCAGTTCGCTTGCCATTTGCCGGCGAAGCATGGTAATACGTTCCAGTAAATCTCCGCCTTGTTTAATATCTACCAGGGGAATGAGTGCATAGCCGATTTCAAGCTCCATCTGATCAACCTGAAGATAAGACTCTATTTTATCTTCTTCATCGGCCCTGTTCTGCTGATTGGCAGCCCGCTGCTCTTCCAGCAAAGGCCGGGCTTTATCTTCGTTCTGCTTCTTATTAGTAAAAAATGCCAGAGCGAATACTGAACCCGAGAGCATTAAGAATGGCACTGTGGGCATGCCTGGAACCAGGCCTAAACCACCCAGTACAACAGAGCCAACATACATAGCCTTTACATTCTGAGTAAGCTGAGCGGCAATATCCTCACCAAGGTTATTCTTGGAGGCGGCCCGGGATACCATGATACCGGATGCTGTAGATATCATTAAAGCAGGCGTCTGAGTAACCAGACCATCACCTATAGTCAATTGAGTAAAACGGGTTAGCGATTCGGTAAAGGATAAATCCAGCTGGGCCATGCCAACTACAAACCCACCGATAATATTAATGACAGTAATAATGATACCTGCAATAGCATCACCTCTAACAAACTTGCTGGCACCATCCATAGCACCGTAAAAATCAGATTCACGGCTAATATCCCTGCGCCTGTCTTTTGCTTCCTGTTCTGTGATAAGGCCTGAATTTAAATCAGCGTCCACAGCCATCTGTTTACCGGGCATAGCGTCCAACGTAAAACGCGCGGCAACCTCCGCAATACGGCCGGCGCCTTTAGTAATAACCACAAATTGAATGATCACCAGTATGATAAAGACTATAACACCCACAACCACATTGCCGGAGGTAACAAAAGTGCCAAATGCCAATATAACGTCGCCGGCAGAGCCTGTGGAAAGGATTAGCCGGGTAGAAGCCACATTTAAGGATAACCGGAAAAGCGTAATTACCAGAAGTAGACCAGGAAAAACAGAAAAGTCGAGAATATTATTTACATACATGGCCACCATTAATATGGTAAGGGCCAAAGCTATCATTGCGGTAAGAAATATATCAAGCAGGAAAGAGGGCAGAGGAATCATCATCATGATGATAACGCCAACTATCATCAGGCTGATGCCCAAGTCTCTATGCTTTGCGACTAATGCCCCAAATTGAATTTTACCAGCAATTGCTGCCATAAATAACTTCCCTGAAAACTCTGATCAATAAGTTATGAGCAATATATATGCCACTGGAATTGTATTTCAGAAGTGCCTTTTTCAGCCTGTTTATGGCTATTATTAAGGCAAAAGCTAAAGTGGAATATTAAAATTATCTGAAAAGAGGGAAAAAAATTCCCCCTGAGGTAAATTGGTATGGGGAAAAACAATTAGATGATTATTGCCAGTTATTATGGCCTTTATTGAGACCCCGACGGCCTTAAAACCCCTGATGGGTACTAAGAAATATGGGTGCGGTAATTCCTGTGGCCCTGGCCTTCTCTTTACCAAGTTTGTCCAGACGAACAATACTGCCCGAACTCTGGTTAATAACCCAGCAGCCGGTATCGGGATGAACAATGGCCTCCAGCTTTAGCGGATCTTCAAAATTGATTACCAGATCCCTGGGGCCAACAGTCCTTTCCCCCAACTCCTGCCAGTCTAATTTAACTACTCGATTATTACTCTGATCGGCAACCCAGCAGAAACCCAGCCTGGAGGAAATAGACGTTATGTGCGAGAAGCCTTTAACCCGGCCCAGCAATATGCCATTCCTGTCGATAGCTATCACTTCCTCAAAATTGGCAACCCAGCAAATATTCTCTTCAGGGTCATAGGTTATATGCTTTGGGTTCTGAATTAAGCTGTCCAGAGCATGTTGAGCAACACCATTAAGGGCCATGTAAATTTTGTTATCACGGGAGTTTAAATACCAGAGTTCATCTCGGCGGGCCTTATTCATGACCATAGCAGAAATCTGCCCGCTGATACCGTAAATACTTACCCCGGCCATACTGCCGTCATGACGAGAGTATTTGTCTATACGGCTGCTGTCCACAGCCTTGTATTCCCCCTGACTCACCCATATAAACCGCTCATCAACTGCCATAATCTGCAGGC
>CAZRWX010000180.1:0-7340 GCA_964603925.1 uncultured Bifidobacteriales bacterium
TGATACCCGGTATTATACTGGCTCCCGTTTTCGATGTTTATAAGAAAACCACAGGCACCCAGCAGGCCATAAAGGATGGGCAAAATAAATAATGCCCGATGAGCATAACTCATTTTTGTGCTCCATCGGATTGTTAGAACGGAAATCCATAGATTGGTGAGTTCCCGTTCTAATATGGGGTTTTTTAACGTTTTCATAGGCAAAACCAGGATAGAAACCATTACTTCATTAAAAAAATATAAATTAGTGATTATCCAAAAGCCCTTTAACTGGAGACATTATGAAGAGTGCACTAAGCCTGGTTTTTCCCCTGATAATTATATCAACCCTCTCAGGGCTTTTTTCCTGCTCAGAGGACGTAGCCTCCACTGGGCCCGTTTACACCTCCCAGGACGTTATCGGCACCTGGAGAATATCCCTGCTCGCCCCCATGCCCAAAATGGATATCACTGTAATTTTTATGGAACAGGCCTCCACAGGCTCCCTGGCCGCCACTGTAGATACCACCATTGGGGGCGTAAATACCACCCTCACACTGTACCGCATGGACGGCACCTGGGCCATTGCCCAGGACACTCTCACCCTCACCGGTACACAATGCCAGAAGCCGGACTCCCTGGGCAGTCTTACTGACTTTAATTGTGGATCACCAGTAGTGTTCCCCATTGATATTTCTATCAGCGGCACCGACACTCTGTGGTCGGTTACTGTAGGCAGCCTTAAAGACGCCGCAGCGGATCAGGGTGTAGACATACCCGAGGCTTACCACGCCGTGCTGGTAGATTTACAAAAGATTCCTTATTCCTACACAGAGGACGTAGCCTCCACTGGGCCCGTTTACACCTCCCAGGACGTTATCGGCACCTGGAGAATATCCCTGCTCGCCCCCATGCCCAAAATGGATATCACTGTAATTTTTATGGAACAGGCCTCCACAGGCTCCCTGGCCGCCACTGTAGATACCACCATTGGGGGCGTAAATACCACCCTCACACTGTACCGCATGGACGGCACCTGGGCCATTGCCCAGGACACTCTCACCCTCACCGGTACACAATGCCAGAAGCCGGACTCCCTGGGCAGTCTTACTGACTTTAATTGTGGATCACCAGTAGTGTTCCCCATTGATATTTCTATCAGCGGCACTGACACTCTGTGGTCGGTTACTGTGGGCAGCCTTAAAGACGCCGTAGCGGCTCAGGGTGTAGACATACCCGAGGCTTTCCACGCCCTGCTGGTAGATTTACAAAAGATTCCTTAAGGGTAAGACACTCTCACATAAGCAAGCTGATTATAAACTGACACCCAGCTTGAGAGACAAAAACCGGCCCGGGGCGCTGAAACCGCCCATTTCCTCAAAATGTTTATCAAACAGATTCTGAGCGGAAACAGCCGCCCACACCCTTTGCCTGTACTCACATCTTAAGTTTATGTCTGTGCGCCAGTAGTGGTCAAGAGAAACCCGCACTGGCTCCAGAGTTGCCTCATTCCATTTTTCCCAATCCTGGTAACTGCGGCCCCCAACATATGCCTCAATAAACGAGGCTGATAATTTGTAATGCCCCAGATTTTTAGTGTATGTGGCCCCGGCATTAAGCCGATGGGTTGGGATATAGTCAAGAGTTTTAAGAGTTTTGGCATCTTCTGATAATGTATAAGTGTAGTTAATAAAAGTGTTTAAATACTCACCTACACTTACAACGGCTTCAGCGTCAATGCCGTAAGACATGGCTTCCCGGGTATTATCAAAGGTCACATAGAAAACACCGTTACGTACACGCTCGGGGCGCAGTGTGATAAAGCTGTACATTTTATTGTAAAAAAAGTCTGCCTGCAGCATTAAATTTGTTAATGGTAAAACTACGACCCCCGCGTCATAGGACCATATTACCTCGGGCTTAAGATCGGAATTGGAAGTAAGTACTGCAATAGAGGATACGGTAAGATCGGACATATACAACTCGCTTAAAGACGGTGGACGGAAGCCCCGCCCTGCTGATGAGCGCAAACGCAGCATTTCATTTACCTCAAAAAGCACGCCTATCTTGGGAGACAGTGTCCACCCGGTTTTGGGCTGAGACAGCTTAACAGTAGAGGCCAGAGTGCCCTCAGTTTCAGAATACACATCCAGCCTTAGGCCGGGTACAATAAACAACCTGGAATTTATGTTGATTTCATCCTGTACGTAAACACCCGTATTGCGGATACCTTTGGTTACAGCCTTGGAATCTTTAAGGGGTTGGTTGGTAATCCGGCTGACAGTGGCGCCAAAATCGATATTGTTGTTTAAAATATCCACACCCGCTGTAAGCTGGTTAACGGCACCAAAAGGCACATACACGTGAGCCTCCAGCTGCCAGTCGTTGGATATACCCTGAAAATAGCTGGGAGCCCAGTTTGTGTCCACCAGCCCGGGTTCATCGATTATGCCCTCTCTGTAAAAATCGCCGATGACCTGCCGAAAATATGCGCCTGCCTTAAACTCCCCCCCATTAAAAACCTCCCGGCGGTAAATGGGAGCCAGCAGCGCCTTTTGCCCTTTTATGATAACATCCTCATGGGGGTTAATGTTGGATGCCTGCCCCAGGCCCAGCTCACTTTTGAAAAAACGCCCGTGGAGGGTAAGGGTACTTTTGTCATCTATATTTACACTGGTGTTGCCCTGCAGACGCAGATCGCCATAGTCATAGTTCTCGGCCAGCCGAAACCAGGCAGTATCACCGCGCCGCACCAGCATGGAGTCATTGACAACAAAATTGGGGGTACCGCGCCAGCCCGCGTTAAAAGAGTAGGAAACCTTGCCCTTTTCCCCCCTGACCCAGGTGCCACCCTGAAGAAACAGGTAGCTGCCTATATCACCAAACAGATCCACCTTAGCCTTACCACGGCCTTTTTTTGTGATGACGTTTATAACACCGGAAAAAGCATTGGCGCCGTAAAGGCAGGAGAAAGGCCCACGGACTACCTCAATGCGCTCCACAGACTCCACAGGTATTTCGTTTAAAATTAGAAAAGGAGTTCCTGAAGCATTGGTGGGGATGCCATCCACCATTATAAGTACCCGCGCCGCCGAAAGCGCACCCGGCACCCCCCGGATGTTTATGTCTGAGGGCACACCCTCACCCATACCCACTGCCCGTTTTAAAATTACTCCCTTCTCCCCCACCAGCAGGTCGTCAAGATTTTTGGCTGGCGCGGCTTCAACCATCTGAGGAGTGAGAACGGTAATACTCACCGGACTTTGCTTAAGCGGCCTTGGTGTGCGAGTGCCTGTTACCACCATCTTCTCCAGCTCCAGAGCCTCTGGTTTCTCCAAGCCCCGCCCACGGACGGGAGATTGTATTGCCACCACAGGGGCGCTATCGGGTGCCGGTTCTCCAAAGCCCTCCTCAAGGGGCTCCTGATATTCATCCTTAAGGCCGCTGTCAGTGGGCTTATCTGGCAATGTGTCTGCCGGATTAGCAGAGGTTGTGTCGGCAGGTAAGGTTTCTGCCTGATCGACAGACCCAGTGCCCGATAGAAGATCAGAGGCAACCTGAGAAAACCCCGGGGAAATAAGGAGTAAACTCAATATTGCCGCTGACAGCAAAACTCGCAGAAATTCGGGATTAAATGACCTGATAAACATCATAGGTTCAGATAAGGTAGAATTTTTATAAAGCTTCCGAAACACCATTCCTGCAAAGTGGCAAACACCAGAAGCCCCGGCGAGGCTATCCCCGCAAAGTATCGTACCTGCAGTTAAAGTTTTATTGAGCTGGACCCTGCCCCGTAAAGGATGCCGCTTTACTGGGTACATAATATACAGGTAGATTTGGTGACTTCTCCGACAGAATGGCCGCCTGGCGCTCTATTCAAAGGCCTCCCAAAGGAGTATAGTCCATGGTATTCTGCATGTTAACTTCGGCCTCGGAGAACACCTCTATATCTGTATAATACAGGGCGCCGGCATCAATACCGCTTTCTTCAATAAAAACCGCCATAGGACGTATGCCGGTAACATGACTAAGGGCGGGGGCAGCCACAAACATAAACACTGCCACAAGCACTATGGAACCGGCAAGATAACCATATCTGATAGCCCAGTGTTTATGTCTTAACATGTGCGCATACTCAGATCTTACTGGTAATATCGGGGAATACCAGGTAAAACATGATATATGCCATTATCAATGTAAGGGCCAGATTAAGGCTTTGGCCGAATACATAAAGTATAAGAGGCTTACCCCCTTTAAAATAACTCTTGAGCTGGCGGAAGTCCGTGCCTAAACCAATACTTACAAAGGCCAGGCAGAAAAACCAGCTCCTCACATCTTTAGTGAACCCCCGAAGAACACCGTGGTCTATGACAACATAAGATGTATCGCTGCCCAGGTACTGGTAGAGCAGGGAGAATATTATGGAAGCACTGATAAAGCCGATTACAAATTTTGGGAAGCGGTGCCATACCTCCATTATAGAAACCTTCTGGCCCTGTTTGCGATCCACTTTTGCCACCCAGTATATGGCTACAAAAAATGCGATAACGCCAATGAGCACGTTCTGGATCATCTTGATTGTAGCGGCTACATACAATGCCTTTTCGCTTAAAAACGCACCAGCGGCTGCCACGGCACCGGTGGCGTCTATAGTGCCCCCCATCCAGGCGCCGCCCAGAATAAAAGGCATGCCCACAGCTTTGATTACGGCTGGCATAACTATCATCATGATGGACGTAAACACCAGGCTTAAGCCCACAGCCAGTGTAAGCTCCTCCTTTTTGGCCCGGCAGGCGGCGGCCGTGGCTATGGCCGCCGATACCCCGCATACACTCATATCAGCGGATATGGTTATGTTTAAGGTTTTAGAAGGCATTTTGATAACATTCTGCCCGAACCAGTAGGTGATGAGTAACACTATGGGTGTGACCACCCAGGCCACAAATATACCCGGTACACCAATGGAAAGTATTTTGCCAAACAGTATTTCCGCGCCCAGCAGCACCAGGCCGGTTTTAATATAATACTCTGTTTGTACAGCGTGCCTAACCCAGGCCGGCGTGCCAACAGTATTGCTTATAATAAGACCAAATAAAATAGCCCAGGCGGCGTAACCTATGCCGTATTGCTTCATAACACCCTGGCTGGCGGCTGTATATGCCAGCACAGCTATAAGAAAAACAAATGTAAAACCCAGGACAAATTTAAGAAATGGCTGACCCATAGCCTTAATGCCAACACCAAAAAGTAACGCAAATAAAAACATAAGTAAAATTAAGGTAGGCAATATGTTATATGGAACAGCCTTAGTTTTGGATTTGGCTGTAGAAGTTTTGGTTACCTGGGAGCGCCAATGGTCTATGGCCGACACAGCCTGAGCGTTAAGATCATCACTCTTAAATTGCGCCGAAGCCGCCGCGCCCTGGGCCATTTGTGCCATGGTCAGGGCTTCATCCCTAATACCAGCGGCGGCCTTATACTTTTCCATGGCTTTGCCTTTATTAACCTCGGCCTTGTCCGCGCTCATTACAAAAGCACCAAGGGGAGTACCGCCCCAGGTATGGGGCTTACTTGTTATGGCCTTAACTTTTTTACATACTGGAGAATTGCTGGCTTTCTGAGATCGTTTAGTATCCACTGCCTGGTACCAGCCTATGGTCTTAAAGGGGGCTTTTTGAGACTCCGCCTGGAGGGAGGCATTTGCCCCTGCAATGGTACTGCTAACCTCAGGCGTACACTGGGGCAAAAACATAATGGCCCCCATGATGAGGATAATAAACCCCAGCCAGATAGCCCAGTAGTCCTCCTTCTTCCATAAATCTGACCATTGACTTTTGCCAAAGTCAGTGACTACTTCCTCATCCTGTTTGTTTTCATTGATTGTATCGCTCATTTTATCTCCACTTGCTGCTTTGTCAGACTAAAATGCCTCTTTTAATATAAACAACCTGAGCTTAATTGATACCAAATTATATTCCTTCTTTTGCCCATTTGCCATAATTTTAACACTGCACTTACCCACTATCCGCCCCTGTATAAATTGCCTTTAAATTCCACTCAAACTATATTTGTAATCGTCTTTTCCGGGGTAGCCCCCCCTGAGAGGGCGCTTTGGCGGTTGAAAGGGCCGATAAGCTAATGGCACTCCGTGCCTCGTTGCGCTGCATTACATTATGACTATTAAACTCCCCCAGAAAGACACCCTCTTTCGCGGCCTTGCCTTTTTCCTGTTGCAATTTGGTGTTACCAATATACTGTTCAACTCCGTACTCTTTGAGAGTAAGGGCATAATTAAAGCCGAACTAGGCATACTGCTCACTATAGGTACTGTTTCTGGTCTGATATCGCCGTTCATATTATCCTACCTTGCATCCGTTTTAGGCGGAGCCCGCAACCTGCTGGCAACTTTATGCCTCACCATGGGTGTATGTATAATCGCCATGCCTCATTTAAATTCTTTCGCTACTCTGGCAGTTTTATTTTTCATTTTATCTTCCTGTGTCAGCGGCAGCTTCGTCATGATGTCGGCCTTTGCCCAGGAGCCTTCTGTCCTGCAAGGTTATGCCTCTTACTATAAAATGCGCTCCATAGCCACATTTGGTTTTGCCTCAGGCTGCCTGGTTTCCTGGTTCCTTGTTGACAAAACCGGCCTCCCTATTTTATACATTATCATCGGCACTTCATGCATACTCAGTGCCTCCATGATCCTTACCACAAAACCCACCGCCACACTTAACGGGCCCATCAAAAAGCAATTTTCTTTTAAAGTTTACTGGAGCGCCATCAAGCTCCTATGGCGCCCCGAGACCATTTTTATAATAAGCATATACGCCCTTCTGCAAGTGGCCTTTACCTCATCGTTCACAATCCAGGGCAATTACATCCTGCATTATTTTTCCGATTCAAAAAGCGCTATCAGCATCAGCTCGATGGCGGCCTCCATTCCCGAAATCCCCATAATGCTCATTTTTAGAAAAGTAATGATGCGTTACGGCATGAGGCGTGTGTTGCTCATAGGCTTTGCGGCTTTCACATTAAAAGTAATGGGAATGGCCATGGCTCAGGAATTATGGCAGTTGTACATAGTTATAGGCCTTCATGGTTTTTATATAGCGGGTGCTTCCACCGCTTATGAGATTTTTATAAAACGCTCATACCCCGATCACGCCCATATTCTGCTGCCCATTTGCCTGGGCGTACTTATGACAGTGCCCCGTATGGCGGGCAGCCTGGCAGCGGGTTTTATCTGGGAGCATATAAGTCTGCGTGCTGTCTATGGAATTGCGGCCGTATTCGGCGGCGTGCTGTTTATGGTACTACTGGCCTTTAACCCCTGGCTGGCCCGCAGGGGTGTTGAGTAAG
>CAZRWX010000181.1:0-7307 GCA_964603925.1 uncultured Bifidobacteriales bacterium
CCCCTGGCAACACGGGCATAAAATTCTAATTGCTTTCATATTTACCACATATACTGATATATCTTCTTAAATGATATTGAAGCTGTTAGTGTGAGTCAAGCAAAATAGCTACAATATATAAATGATTTGCTTAAATTTTATAAAAGCCATATTTTAAGTAAATGCGTGCGTTTATTACTGTCATTATTCTTTATATTTCGGCCGTGGCCGATAACATGGGCAGCATGCTTATTAATAATTATTACTATGCAGGTTACCTGGTAATACGTCCGCAGGATTCTACCTGGGCGGACTGGAACAGCGATCGCTATATGGTTACCATGGACAGTATGGGCGGTCTATTCGCCTTTTATGCGCCATATCTTTATAAAGATAAAGGCTCACCTCTTCCTCGGGTAAGGGGGGAGATGAAGCAATGGTTATCACACTTCAGTTCAGACTCCTCTCTTTTTATAACTCGTCCCGATTCCGCCAGGGCCAGCATCCTGGATTCTCTAAAAAAAGCCGGTGGGGGCGTTATCACCAAAAAACCCATAGGCCGTCTCAGGGATACCGAAAGCATTAATAAGGCAAAGGATGATGCCATTGATGATGGCCGTCTCAGGCCTGTAGAAAAGGTCATTGCTGAATAAGCTCTCATGGCTCTTTCAGATTAATTTAAGGGGTTACTTTTGAATAACAATGAGAAGGCTGATTTTTGGCTTCAGCCTGGTGTACAAGAAGTTCTACAAGCTCTTATGGGTTTAGTAGAAGACGATCTCTTTCTGGCTAATACCAGCTTTCTAAGGCCTTTCTCCCCTTCTCAAAGAGCCGCGCTGTTAGAGCAGCATGATTTACAAAAAAGGGCTGTAAAGAAATTTAATGATCCCAGGGGTCTTTTGTTTACAAAGCTGGGGCTTGAGCAATGCACCAGGGAGCCTCTGGCCAAATATAAAGCTAGTAAACTCAATCAATTTCCCTTGATAGCGGACTTATGCTGCGGTATTGGGGGTGATTCTATGTTTTTGGAAACAGAGTCAGTGGGCGTTGACTGGCAAAAGGCTATGGTAAAGCTATATGGCCATAATTTAGGTCGAAAGGGCAAACGCACCCGGGTTATACAGGCTGATGTTTTAACCTGCCCAGTAAAGGCACAAGCGGCTCTGCTGGACCCTGCCAGGCGAATGTCCGGCCAAAAGCATTGGTCTAATGAAAATCTCTCTCCAAATCTTGAGGTTATTAAATCGATTATTACTCGATATGGTAATGTGTGTCTCAAATTGGGTCCCGGCGCGCCATTTTTAGAGGATGTAGAAGGCGAAATGGAGTATCTGGGGTTTGGCGATGAATGCCTGGAATTAGACATATGGACAGGAGATTTGGGGAAGGCTGGTCAAATATCAGCTATCGATATTAAATCCGGGCTATCACTTTCTTTACCATTTTGCGATATCGCCGATACCTTTGGCAATGTCCAGGAACCCGGAAAATATCTTTATGAACCTTTAAAGGTAATTGTCAGGTCACACCTTTTCGGGGTATTGGCATGTGAGTTGGGGCTTTGGCAAATAGACTCCCAAATAGCTTATTTGAGCGGGAATAAACTTCTTCATCACCCTTTATTAAAATCCTTTAAAGTATTAGCATGTATGCCATTTAACTTAAAACGATTAAAACTTGAAATCAAAAAGCTAAATTTGGGGCCTGTTGACGTAAAAAATAGAGGTGTTCTCATTAATAAAGCAGGTATTGAACGGGAGCTTAAAATAACTGGTCAAAGGCCGGGTATTGTTTTTTTAACCAGGGTTAAAAATAAAAAAACCGCCATAGTGGCGGAGCGTTTGTAAATGCTGAACCGACAGGATCCTGGTTTTATTCTTGAATAATAGTAAAGGTACTGGTGCCAAGGGTAAAAGATTCGCCGGGCCCTAATATGGCATTAGGTACTTTTTTACCTTGTATAACCAGACCATTACTGGACCCCAAATCCATAAGGGTTAGTGTGCCGTCCTGCAACAGGTCAATAGAAAGATGCCGCCTGGAAATAAATGGATCTTTAACCTGAACGGCGCAGTCATTTTGACGACCTAAAATATTAATACCTGGACTGAGGCGGTATTTGGAATCTTTATAAATTAAATATGCGGCCATGCTGACATCTGTTGTAATTATTTGGTAGAATGTTTCTATGTATAAAATAGAATACCGTTTATTTTTTGGAATAAGTTTTTTGATAATAAGAAAGAACTATGTCTAATTTTCGCATATTAATAGTTGATGATTCAAAGATTGTTGTAAAAATGATCGAAAAATGCCTTTCTGGGCGTTTTTCTACGGATACGGCCTTTAATGGAGATGAAGCCATTCAAAAACTTGATGGTGGGGAACATTATAATGTGATTATTCTCGATTTAATGATGCCTGGTAAGGACGGTTTCGAAGTTCTCAGGCATTTGAAGCATAGAGAATTCAACATTAAAAAAATAATTATTACCGCTCAACCCAGGTCAAATGTCGAAAAAGAGGTTAATGAGCTGGGAGCGGATCACCTGTTCATAAAGCCCTTTGATTATTTTCAGCTGATAGACATTATCGAAGAATGGCATCAAAAATCAGAAAATTTTACCGTTACTCTGCCAATTGACATTAACCAGGATGGGGAAAAGCTCCCGTTTAAAACTATTAAAAAACATTGTTTTATTTGCGGTTATGAGGATGTACGTTATTTTGAACCCATAGAGGGCGCTTATTCAGAGGCATGGTCCACCGGTTTATATCCCACCTATAGCAAACAGGGTGATTATGCATTATGGGACTTTTTAAAAAACTTTGTGGCAGTTTGTCCCTACTGTTTTTTTGCATCTTCAGACTCTGTTGATTTCGCCAACCGTCCGGGTCAGCCGTTTCCTTACTTGGAGGACGCCAAAAAAATATTGTCCAGGACCATTCCCGCCCGTAAGAAGATGGTATCAGGAGCCTTATCCATTGATGAGCGGTTTAATAATCCCAACCGGGATCTTACTACAATCCTGGATTCTTTAAAGCTTGCTGAAAAATGCATGAATGGCCTTATTTTGGGGGCCAAAGAGGGTACACATTGCCAGCTTGGTTATTACCAGCTTATGCAGGGGGCCCTGGATTTTAAAAATCGTGAACCCCATTATGGTGAGGCTCTGGAGAGCTTTAATAATCAGCTGCGGGAGTCTCAAATCTCGGGGGAGATCCTGGTTAAATCAAGCTACTTTTTAACGGTGTTGTATATGGCGCTGGGCAAATCCTCTATAGCCAAAAAAGTGATGCAGGGCATAGCGGTTCGGTATAACGAGAAAAATATTAAAAAGGTAACCGGCGGGGAGCGGGTGTGGTTAAAGAAAATCTCAACAGTATGGGAGGAGGGGGTGGACCCTACTACTCCCAGAGTAATTGAGGAAGAATAACCTTCATTTTTAAAACAACCTGTCTGGGTTTTGGTATACATGCAATCTCGCACTCTCACTTATATACATTGTTCCAATAGCCATACGGGAGGGGCCGAAAAAAGCCTGCTTCAAGGGGCTCTAAGCAGGCAGAATGAACAGGTAATTTTTATACTACCCGGGTTTGGCAGTTTTTCAGGTGAGTTAGCTGAAAAGGGCTTTAAAACATTAGTTTTAAAATGGCCGCCATGGATTACTGTGTTTACGCAGCATCAGTTGTGGTGGCAGTGGCCGGCATTATTGTTTATCCCTTTTTTTTCTTTGGGCCTTTTTTTTTACACTAGGCGCCTGCTTGTTTTAACCAATGGCGGGGGGCTGTTGATATCGAGCGGCATTAAAAGCCATTGCCTGTGCCTGTTGCCCGCATATTTTTTCAAGGGCCGGGTTGAGTATAATATCAGGGATTTTATAGAGCCCAGGATTTTCAGGCAGGCTATTTCTCTGTTTGTGCGATTATTGAACATAAAAGTAGTTGCCAACAGCGAGATCGTAGGCCAGGACTACTACCGCGCCAGGGTTTCTTATCCTCAGGTATGTCTTGGGCGCCCAGTCGTATCAGCAAGAAGAAATGACGGTATACTGACAATTACTCATGCGGCTTATTTTGCCCCATATAAAGGTCAGGATTTGTTTCTAGATTTTGCCCGGCAAATTGTGGATGCCGGTATCAGGGCGGAGTTCTGGCTGGTGGGGGATGTTATATATCCAGCTTCACGTTATATGCGGTATAAACAACTGGTAAATAAAAAAATAGGTGATCTGGGCTTGCAGTCTGTAGTAAAAGTATGGGGTATTACGGGGGATGTTCAAGGCCTGTTGGAACAAACTCATATTCTACTCCATTGTACGCGCGATCCAGAGCCTTTTGGGCGCGTGGTAATGGAGGCTTTAATGTGCGGGTGTCAGGCTTTATGCCGCCGAGGCAGCGGCATTTGCGAGGTTGTGGAAGAGGTGCAGGCCCCCGACGAACTGAAACAGGTTAAATTCCCCGGTTCGTATGTTTTTGTAGGCTTGCCGGGCGGCGCATAATTGTAAATTGCCAGCGGGCGCTACTCAACAGGTAAATTGGGTACATAGCTTTTTACAAAAGTTATAAGGAACTCTCTGATTTCTCTGTTTGAACAAGTAAAAATCCTGCTCTCCATATTGTCGATTTTTTGTATGTCTAAGGCACCGCTCGCAGAGTTAAAAGGGGCAATGTATATTTTTTCATGAGTGGTGGTAGTGGAGTTTTCAAGATCGGTTAATAATTCTTCATACATTTTTTCCCCTGGCCGCAAGCCGGTGTATTCGATGTTAATGTCAATATTGGGTATAAGGCCGGCATGTTGTATCATCTGATGCGCAAGGTCATAAATTTTAACCGGGTCACCCATTTTAAGTATGAATATCTCACTGCCATTGCCCATGGCTCCTGCTTGTAGTACAAGCTGGGTAGCCTCCGGTATGGACATGAAAAAACGCATAATGTCTTTATGAGTGATGTGAAGAGGTCCGCCTCTTTCTATTTGCCGTTTGAATAGGGGTATAACGCTGCCACGGCTGCCAAGTACATTGCCAAAACGTACGGCCATACATTTCATTTTACTGGACGGCGCTATCTCTTCAAACATAATCCTCTCAGCCATAGCTTTGGTTGCCCCCATAACATTAGTGGGCTTTACAGCTTTATCTGTGGAAATAATTACAAACCTTTGAACCGAGAATTTATCGGCAATTTTCAATAAGTTACGTGTGCCGTAGACATTATTTTGAAGGGCCTCCTGGGGGTGCTCCTCCATTAGGGGAACATGTTTATAAGCGGCGGAATGTAAGACTATTTCCGGTTTATATTTGTTAAAATAAAACTCTATTCGCTGTTTGTTTCTTATGTCGCCGATAAGAGTTTTAAATGAAATGGGACAATTGATCTCTTTAAGTTCGGTTTGTATTTCATATAGCAGCGTTTCGTCTTTGTCTAATAGGTACAACTCCTTGGGGCTGAAGGTTATTATTTGGCGCACAAGTTCAGAGCCAATGGAACCTCCTGCGCCTGTTACCAGTACCTTCTTGCCTTTGTAGATCAAGTTTAAAAGGTCCTGATCCAGATTTACCTGCTCTCTGCCCAGTAAATCTTCGAATTTAAGATCTCTGAGCTTATTTTTACTGACACCGCCGGTGATAACCTCTGAAAAAGGAGGAAGTGTTTTAATTGATGCGCCAAAACGCGCTGCTATTTTAGATAACTGTATGGTATTATTACGGGAAAGGGTGGGATAAGTGTTGATTATTGTGTTTATAGGTAATTGCCGCATTATGCCGCCTAAACTGTTTATTGTACCCAATACCTTTATACCGTGAATTATGATCCCAGTTTTATTAGGGTCTAAATCTATAAAGCCTTTAATGTCATAGGCAATTTCAGGGTTTCGCATTAAGTCTCTTAGAAATGTCTCCCCTCTATCACTTGCGCCCAGTATTAAAACCTTATCCTCGTTTTTTGGCATAAGAGGATAATAAGCCTCTCTGAGGAACCTGGTTGAAAACCGGAATGAGGAAAAAATCACAAACGAAAGCATACTGTCAATAATTACAACACCTGAGGGAAAGGACTGATCGAGAAATAGGAATTCCAGAATAAATAAAGTGATTGTAGATAAGAAAATGGCTTTGGCTATACTGGTGACATCTTTAATACCAACATAGCGCCAATAGCCGCGCGTTAACCCAAAAAACGATAAGAAAGTCAATTTGACGAGTATTACGGCTGACACTGTTTTAAGAAACCTGGCCCATTCCAAATGGGGTAAATAGCCATCAAATCTGAATAAAAATGCTAGATAAAAAGCGAACCCGGAAAGAAATATGTGGAGGAAAAAAACCAGTAGTCTCCTTTGCCTGAGGGCATGCTCTCTCATATAACCGCTTTGATTGGTAACAACTGATACCAGAGTCAGCAGGATTATCTTGATATCAAAAAGGAAAGAGGCTTTACTTATATAGGCCAGGTCAAAGGCGGCTTTTTTAGGAACCAGCACTTTTCTATGGTACTCAAAAACTTCATCGCTGGTGCCTATTATATCCTCTTCGTCCCTGTGATATATGGCTGCGGGGCTTGTAATACCGGGTTTTACGCTGAGAAGCCTGCGCTGGTCGGGTGTATAAAAAGCTACTAGTTCGGGAATCTCCGGTCTGGGCCCCACAATGGACATATTGCCTATAAGCACATTGATCAACTGGGGAAACTCGTCTAATTTTGTGGCCCGGAGAATTTTACCAAAAGCCGTGATGCGTTTATCTTGATTTTGGGTAACCAGACTGCCGCTTTGCGATGATATTTTCATGGTGCGGAATTTGAATATTTTAAAATGCACCTCCCCTTTGCCAACTCTGGTTTGCTTAAAGAAAACAGGAAACCCAGAGGTAAACACTATACACAGTGCAACAATAAGGAAGACGGGACTCAGTATTATAAGCCCGATAAGGCTAATGAGTATATCAGTTAGTCTTTTAATCATAAATGTTAAAGTAAGTTTTATAAAGGAGACAGGATAACAATGGTTAAATTATTTGTTTATTTTCCTGGCGATGCACAGCCAATGGCTTGAGAGTATTCTTAATTTTAATAATAACCGGACTAGAATTCTGGAGTTTATCTTTCTTTGCAGGGGTGGTAATAACCAGACAGGATAATAATTAGCTAATGTGTCAACCTTTAAGGCCGAGTGCAATTCCTTTTTGGAGATGGCAACAACGTTTGGATTTGGGCTCCAGTATCTTAAATCCATAGAAATAAAATACCCGCCTGCTTTTAGTACTCTTTTCATCTCAGAAATAACACTTTTTCTAATAGCTCTGTCCAGAATTGAGGAT
>CAZRWX010000182.1:0-7252 GCA_964603925.1 uncultured Bifidobacteriales bacterium
AACCTTGAATTTTTCCCGGATAAAGGGGCATTCAATTTTAGGGAAGTCTGATAAAAGGGGTTGTTCTTCCATTCTAGTGCTCCATTTTTTTAAATAGTTTCTCTGAAAAAAACTTTGCCTCACAAGGTAAGTGCGCTCCGCCTTTTTAAAAAAAATGCATAAAATAACCATGAACGGGGTCTATTTTTTCACTCTAAGTAATATATCCCGTTGTATTTTGGCAGCCTCATGGGTGATGGAATCGCCGAAATCCCTGTCCACTGCATGGTCAGCGGTGCAGGGGTAGCCTGAAAGCTGCTTGTCTATAATAAGATGGAGATTAGGGTCATCGGCCCTTTTGCCAGTAAGGCCCCGGCAGGTATAGTAAGTGGCGCCGCAGGGGGCGCTTACCAGAACTTCGGCCTTTTTAATAATGCCGGCCTCCACTGTGAATTTGACATTGGGCTTGCCCAGTTTAAACTGCTCGCGGAACTCTTTTAAAATACCGCCAGCCGGGTGGAAGGCGCAAAAGGGTTTGGGGAAATCTACCTCCACTCCATTTGTAGAGCAAAGGGACTTAATCTTTTTAATGGCATTGGGGCTAACCCACTGGCTACCCTCTTGTGGTATAACAATGCCCCGGCAGGTCATAAACTTTTCCAGATAGGCGATGAGTACGTCCTCATTGATACAGATAGGGATAAGTATGTCATGTTCGGGCACATTTTCAGGGAGATACTCCTCTGGCTCCTCTACAATGGCCGGCAGTATGGCGGGGAAATCTATAATACCTGCGATATTTTTAGAGAAATCGAGATTGTAGGATGCCCGGCAGGAAATACATTTTTTATCACAGGAACCGCAGTAATCTGCTTTATCCGTAAGGTGGGAAATAAACCGGTCTGCATAATGGGTGTCCATGCGAATACTGAATGGGTCACGGTAGCTTACGTTGGTTACGTTGCGTAAAATTAGGAGCTTCATGCCTTTTAAGTTAGCCTTTTCTGATTGGGTTTAACAGTATGAAGCTGTCTGCGGGTGGGAATTTTACTGTAATTGGTGAAATCAACTTTAGGTAAATACATTAAAAAAACCGCCATATCTAATGATAAGGCGGCTTAATATTTAAATAATTACGCTTTAATCAGCTTTTATGGAAAGCCTCAATATAAGCGTCTGCATATATTGACTTGTTCATAACCAGCTCAGCGGTGAGCAGAGCGTTGACAAGGTCTGTGTCCATAACATCGCAGATGACAGCGTCCAGACCGTTGGCTACCAGCATGCAGGCGAAGATACGGTTAATGAGCCTTTTTTGAGTGGTGCCATTACTGATGTTGGAGAGCCCGCATACCATGTGTGGAGGCGGGTCGTCCAGCATTGTGAACTGGCTGGCGGCAGAGAGGATCTCCTGACACTGATCCTGCATGAACTTAAGGGGCATAACTATTGGATCCAAAAATATCTGGTCGGAGCTCAGCCCGTGCTCCATGGCTTTAGCCATAATGTTGCCGGCGTTTTCAAGCCTTTTGTCAGCTGTTTTGGGGCTGCCAGCCTCATCCATTACCAGGCCGATAATGCTGGCGTTGTATTTTGCCACCAGTGGGAAAAGCACGTCCATCTCAGCATTTATAGCTTTGGTGCTATTGATAAGCGGAGGCTTTTTACAAATTGGAATGGCCTCTTTAAGCATGGAGGGCTTGTTATTGTCGATAGAAATGGGTGTATCCACTGTATTCTGGACAGTCTCTATCATCCAACACAAGTCCTCGGGCTTGCCTGATACAGCCCCTATGTTTACGTCTAAATATGTGGCGTGGGCGTTTGTCTGTTTAATTGCCCATTCCTTAATTGGATCAGGATTTTTTGTTTCAACCGCTGCTTTAATGTCCTTAAAGCCGGTGTTTATTCTTTCTCCGATGAATATCATAATAGCCCCTTTGTGTTAATTATTTCATACCTTCAATTACTTTCTTAGTTATGGAAATGGCCTCTGGATGTGCCATAATTAAAATATCGGCGCCCGCCTGCAGGTAGTCGCCGGCACAGACAGCCTCCCACATGGGACCGCGCTTGGTGACATCGCCCCAACCAGGCAGGGCGTCTTCGCCGGCTACGGCTTCTTTTACACGGTATGTCTCGCCGCCCACATCACAAAGCTGGGGGCCCGCCATTAGCTTATCGCCCTTTAGACCCGTAATGCGCGCTCGTTCTAAGATTGTGTATACATAGTCCATACCGTAACCCAGGGCGGCAGTAGTTTGGAACATAACGATATCTTTAAGATCGAAACCGGCATCCTGGGCCAGTATATTAACCTGTTTGCCGATGTTGATGTCGCAGGGAGCTTCGGATATCATTTTGTGTTTATCAGCTTTACATATTGCCACAACTGTTTTGTAGTTGGCCTCTTTGGCGCTGCCGATAAGGCAGTTCTCACCTTTAGCCGCCTGGCTGCACTCCGGGAGCACCAGGTTGTCTTTATCATCGTCGCCGCAGCCCCAGAGAATAAGAGGAACATCTACAGCTTTGAGAACATCCTGAACCACTTTAGCGCAATCCGCTGGTGATTTGTTCTGACCAGAAGGATCTGCTCCTAACATTTTAAGGCTGATTAAGTCACAGCCAAATTCTTTAACGCATTTTATCGCCCATTCGGTGGGGGAGTTGATTTCCGGACCGATGGCGTCTTTTAAGAAATCGGGCCAATCGGGAACCACATCGGATACAAAGCCGGCTATAACGGCTTTATTGGGGATGTCGCCCTCAAAGCTGAGAGCGGGTAAGGTTGTACTGCCGCCTACGGTAACAGTTTTGCCTCTGGTGCCGCCCTGATCAGCGGTGGCACCTATGGTGACTGTGTTAATTGGGTTTGTCCATCTTTCTTTAACTTCAGGAATTGCCATTATTGCCTCCGATTTTATTCATGATTGAAAAAATACTTTCTTTTGCTGGTGAATTGGTCAGTTTTGTGAGATATTCTCCCTCTAAAACCGCGTCTTCAAGTATCTCGTCACGCGGCAGGTTGCCAACGTAATTTATTTTATGCTCATCTGCCCACTCCTTGATTCTGTTAAGGTTCTTCTCCCTGACCATATTGGAAATGAGATATTTGTTTTTTATCTCATTTTTCAAGTCCTTGGAGATTTGGTCTATTTTCTCGGCTGTCTGCAGGGAGACAGGATTACCGCTTACGACTATGAATAAATGGTCGATATTTGAGGTAGTGCGCCGGCTTATATGCTCCAGGCCTGCCTCGTTATCCATGACTATCCATTTATAAGATGGCTCCAGGTCCTCGTGAAACTTGCGGATTAGGGTATTAAGATAACAGTAACAGCCAGAACCCTCCCCCCGGCCCATGGTGATAAGGTCATAGCCTTTGGCTTCCTCAATTATCTGGTGAAGGCCCGCTTCCACGTAATTGGCTTTGTCCATGCCCGCGGGGAAGTTTTTAATTTCCTTTAAGACCTCGTCCCGTAATTCCCCTATGCTTTTGTTCTGTTTAATGCCTAAAACGGTGCCCAGGTTGGCGTCGGGGTCGGCGTCTATGGCCAGCACACTGCCTTTATTTTGTTCTACCAGGTATTGAATTATCAAGGCAGCGATGGTGGTTTTACCGGTGCCCCCTTTACCTGCTACTGCTATTGTGATTGCCATTTGTCTCCTTTGTTAAAGTTCAGCCTTAAGCTGAAATTCCTCAATATCAGTATGGGGCAAAAACATGGCTTTGGTAAACTCTTCCACGTAGTCTTCAGCACCCATTAAATCATAATAAGTGGTATTACGCTCAATATTTTTTAACTCGTCATAGGCATCCTTGTAAAGGGCAGCCAGCTTGGCGCCTTGAAGGCTGGTATTGCCCACAAACTCAATTCGATCCAGCGGAACAGGTGGAATAAGGCCTATGTTGATGGCATTCTTTATATTTATAAACTTACCAAAACCTCCTGCTATGTATAGACGTTTTATATCTGAAAATTTAAGATCCAGCCTCTGCACAATAATGCGCATGGCAGCATAGATGGCGCCCTTGGCCGTAATCACGTTTTGTATATCTGTTTCTGTTATATATACACTATGGCCATTGGCAGTTTTGTCACCCGTTGCCAGTATAAAGCGTTTTACGCCTTCTACTACCTTAATACGACTGTCTTGGACGTTCACTATTTTACCTGAGCGGTTAATTATGCCGTACTCCAGCAGCACGGCTATAATGTCTATAATGCCTGAACCGCAGAGGCCTTTGGGCTTTTTATTGCCAATAGTAGCGTATGCTATATCATTGTCCTTAAAAAATACTTTTTCCACAGCGCCGTCTTCAGCCCTTATACCGCATTCCACACTGGCGCCCTCCAGAGCCGGACCGGCGGAGGCGGAGCAGGAAATTAACCATTCCCTATTACCTACTATAACCTCTCCATTGGTGCCGATATCAACTAACAGGCAGAGGTCCTTTGCCTTATACATGCCTGTAGCCAGTATGCCTGCAGTAAGGTCGCCGCCAACCCAGCCGCTTATACCCGGGATAGTGTACAAAAGCCCTCTGGGATTAATTACCAGACCAGCCTCCAGGGCACGTACCGGAGGAGGCTCTACCGATGCGGCCACATAGGGGTTGCGACGGATATTTTCAACAGGCAGGCTGAGTAAAAAATGAGACATGGCTGTATTACCCGCGCACACAACAGCGTAAATATTGCTTAGCCGAATACCGCTTGTTCTGGCCAGGTTGGTTATAAGCTGGTTAAGGTCGCGGGCCAGGAGGTTGTGCAACTCTTTCATGCCCTTACGCTCGGAGGCTATCATGCGGGAGGTAACCTCCCTGCCGTGTATGCCCTGGGAATTGAAACAGGCACTGGCATCCAGTGTGTCCCTGTTGGCGGCGTCAATAAGGTGGGCGACTATGGTTGTGGTGCCAATATCAATTATGACCATATATATACTGGCGGAGGTGTTGCCGGGCTCCACATTTATTACCTCCAGCACAGAACCCCGTTCGGCCAGAGTGGCGGTAACCTTGTAGGCGCCCTCGCGCAGTACGGGCGGCAAAGCGCAGATAGTTTTAAGACCCATCTCCAGGTGGCGGTCCTTAAAATTTTTGTGAAGGGCCTCGCACAGGCGCTGATGATCGGCGGTATTATTCTCCAGAGTTGGAGGCTCCAGTTCTACATACACCTTTTGGATTAGCGGTGAAGGGGTTTTAAATGTATTGCCTGCAAGAGACTCCAGATCATTAAAGCGTCGGGCGGTTTTGCCCTCCTCACTTTTATCCTGGGCCAGGATTTCATCTGGTATTTCTATGAGCAGGTCGCTCTCTACCACAGCCAGGCAGCTGAGTACATAACCTTTGCGGATTTCCTCTCTTGAGATCTTTTCTGAGATGCCACCGGAAACCTGACCCTCTTTTACAATCATTTTACATCGGCCGCAAACACCCTCGCCGCCGCAAAGGTTGTTAATAGTAATTTCGGCGCGGGAGGCCGCCTCCAGGATGGTACTCCCGCGAAGAACACTTACGCTTTTTTGCTGAGGCAAAAGAGTGACCGAGCACTGGGCCATTATTTTACTTCCAATTCTTGCTCAGAAAGGCCGGTATCTTACTTGCTGTTTCCGGGCCTATTATGACCTCTTTCCATTCGGAGTCCTCCTCAATCTGCGCCCGGAAAATAGGCAGGAGACCAGGGATAATGAGTTTGCGGTGTTTCACCTTGTTGGCAACACCCTGATCTTTGAGAGCCTTAATAACCTTCTCTGAGGAAATTTTATCACCTGCATAGGCATTGAGGACGCCAAGACCCTCTGTATCCACAACACAAATATAAGAGGCGACTTTGCTACGCTCTACCTCGCCTGCCACGCTGAAATAAGTGAGAGAGAAATTTGTAGTGTAAAGCACAGGGGAATTCTCATTGGGACTGCCTATTTCGTAGAGCTTGGCTTCTACTGTGTTTGGCTTTTGAGGATCTGTATACACGTTTTGCACTGTAGTCATAATAGGCAGTACCTGCCAGGCCTCGGCAGTGCTAATAATAACTATGCCGGCATATTTGGCAGCATAGCTGGAGGCTAATACGGTTTCCATCTCCAGAGAGTCTGCGGTTACGTTAACCATGGAGGGGTAACCCAGAGCACGGAAGGCTTTTTTAAGCGCTGCGCGACGGGCCTTTGTGAGGTTACGGATTGTCTCACCCAGGTCGGCACCTTCAAAGGCAAGAACTATGTCTACAGCGCCTTTGGCCGTGGCCTTCTGGGTGTTATCGGCCAATTCGTCCAGTGTGGCTCCGGAAACTGCCAGAGGAGCTTTGGCTGCTGCTGCGGCGTCGGCCAGATCATCTATATTAGAAGCAGCCGCCTTGTAGACGAGGGGTTTTTTGTCTTTTACCGCCTCAAGCGCAGCTTTAAGCTTACCGGTATCTTTACCCATAAGTATAAGAGGCACCTTACTTTTATCGGCGGCAAGTTTGGCGCGGCCTGCCGGGTCATCGCAGTCAACGTCTACTGCCGTAAAGGCAACTTTGATAGTTTCGCCCACTCGTTCAAAGGTGGCCTTGTTAATTGTCTCGATTTTGGCTGCAGCATCTTCATCAGATAAAGAAGCAGGAATACGCACGGCAATACCAGTACCCCTGTGAAACTTTTCTTCATGACGGAACATCACCGTCTCCTGTCCGGTTTCAAATGCGTTATCGCCAACGCCAATTTTAACCAGCTTCATGGGTGGTTCGCTGGCGCTGCCAAGCTCGGCTTTGGAGACGTCCGATACATGAGGGCAGACTTCCAGGGCCTTCTTTTTTGCGGCCACTTGCATGGCGAAAGCCATACAAGTAGGAAAACCACAATCTTTACAATTTGTTTTTGGCAGATTTTTATAGATCTGCATTCCTGTTAGAGCCATTTTTTTTCCTTTCGCTATCAGTTGTCTTTTTTGCAAGGCCAGTTCATTAACTGGCCTTACATAAATAAGGCCGGTTTATGAACCGGTCCGGTGTCTAGAAAAGAGGTTCCATTTCCAAAACTGGGTGGCCTACCTTGGTAAGGTATTCCACCAGGGCCTCCGGGTCTTCGGCATTTTCCTCTGTGGCAATTTTATCAAAAACATCGCCAATGCCCTGCTTTTCCATGGCGGCCTTAAGCCTGTCGCCAACTTCCTCTTTAAGCTGTTTGGGCATCCACACTATGCGCTGAAAACCGCCTTCGGCGTATACAAACTTGGGGCTGGAAATAAATATTTTACCTATACCGGTAAAACCGGGGGTTTGGGAGCCGCCGC
>CAZRWX010000183.1:0-2856 GCA_964603925.1 uncultured Bifidobacteriales bacterium
TGTAACAGTATCACCCGCGCTTCCTGTTGGTCTTAGTATCAACAAAACTACGGGTGAGATTACGGGTATTCCATCTGCCGCCACATCGGCCGCCCCTTACACTGTCACAGCCGCAAACGCTGCTGGCAGCGACAGCGTGGTGCTGAATATTGAGGTAGTAGCGGCACCCTCCGGACTTAGTTATGTGAGTAATCCAGCAGCTTATGTAATAAACACGTTAATTGCGGCTAATACTCTTGCCTATAGCGGTTCCGCCGCGGATAGCGTGACAGTATCTCCCGCTCTCCCGGCTGGCTTCAGTCTGGACAAGATCACAGGATCTATAACTGGCACCCCCACAGCGGCTTCCGCTGCTGCCCTTTATACAGTCACAGCCGCCAATTTGAGCGGTAGCGGTAATGTAGTGCTGAATCTGGCTGTTATTTCCGTGCCTTCTGGTATGGTCTATAGTCAGGGCGATACCTTAAAATATGCTGTCAACACTGGTATTACGGCAAATACATTAACTTACAGCGGGTCTCCTGCAGATAGCATAACAGTGTCTCCGGTTTTACCTGCCGGTCTCAGCCTGAATAAGAATACAGGGGCTATAACAGGCACCCCCACAGCGGCCGTTTCGGCTACCCCATATACAGTTACAGCCACAAATCTGGCCGGAACCAGTAATAAAATACTCAATATTGAGGTTATCGCACCGCCTTCAGCCCTTGCTTATGGGCAGGGTCAAAATCTTGCCTATGTTATAAATAATCCAATTACCGCAAATCCATTAACCTATAGCGGGAGTACCCCAGACAGCGTAACAATCAGCCCCGCACTACCAGCGGGCTTAAGCCTTGATAAAGCCAGCGGAGCCATTACGGGAACACCCACAGAAGCCTCCGCTGCTGCCCTTTATACAGTCACAGCCGCCAATTTGAGCGGTAGCGGCAATCTGGTGATTAGTATAGCTGTAATTTCTGTGCCTTTGAGTTTAAGTTACAGCCAGGGTGATACTCTTGCCTATAACATAAATACCGCCATATCAGCCAACGCATTGACCTACAGCGGGAGTGCGGCTGACAGTGTGAGTGTTTCGCCACCATTGCCAGCAGGGCTCAGCGTGGATAAAATTACGGGTGCTATTACCGGTACCCCAACCTCACAGAGTGCGGCTGCCGACTATACAATAACGGCCGCTAACCTGGCTGGCAGCGCCAACGCTGTCCTTAATATCACCATTGTGGCGCCTCCTTCAACTCTGGCTTACAGCCAGGGTGTCAGCCTGGCTTATATTCGGAATTCGGCCATTACGGAAAATACATTGACCTACAGCGGGTCACACGCCACCAGTATCACCATTACCCCCGCGCTTCCATCAGGTTTGATCTTTGATGCTGCCACCGGGGCCATTTCCGGCCTTCCCTCTCAGGTAGCGGCTGCAGGTACATATACAGTAATAGCGGCCAATCAAGCCGGTGCTGATACCACAACTTTAACAATTGAAGTAGGGAACAGCCTGCCGGTTGCCGGTCTGGTTTTAGACAATATAATACCGGCCGAAAGCCTGAGTGTAGCCGGGGGAGGTACAGGCACAATAACTGTTAAATTCAAACTTCGGGATGTCCAGCAGGATAATTGTACGCTGGGCTCATTTGCTTATTCTCTGGATGGTGGCAGTGTGTGGACAAGGCTGACTGCGGGCGGTGGAGCTCTGGCTTCTGACTGGGGTATTGCTCCCCGCAGTTCCGGTGCGGATCTTGCCTCAGCCAGTATTCATTCCTTTACTTTCAACAGCAAGGCATCGGATGTGTCTGCGGGGCTTCGTACCGGCGATATCGCCGCTGTAAGGCTGCGTTTTAAAGCCTTTGACGGCATTGATTCCAGTGCCTTCGCAGTTACCGGGCCTTTTCGCATTGATAACAGGTTTCCCAGTGCCATGGTGGCGACACAAATAACTGGCAGTCAGATACCAGCCGTACAAATCTTTCTTGATGAAACGGCTGTTAACCTCTCAGCAACAGTAAACGGTCAGGCAATGACTGTGCAAAAAATAACAGGATTAAACTGGCAGGCGGCTGTTCAAACACCCCTGCCCAATGGCACTTATGATGTGGTTGTGGCCCTTTCAGATTCCATGGGTAATGTCGGTGCCGATGTAACTACCAATGAACTGACCATAAACAGTCTTTTGCCTAATCTGACCATGACGCCCGTAGTTACATCAAGCGGCAGCCCCGCTCTGAGCGGTACGGTCAGCGATCCTTCAGCAACAGTTGAGGTTGTTCTGCAGGGTTATCTTACTGTGTATCCCTGTGCTGTAAACGGCACATCCTGGACGCTGGCCCAAAACACTATATCGCCATCTATCACCATTGAGGGCTTATATATGGTTACAGTGAGGGCTTTCATAGGTCCCGGGGATACCGGCTCTGTATCCGGCACAATAGTCCTGGATAAAACACCACCACATGCGGCCGCCTACCGGCAGGCATCAGGCGTTGCCAGCCCCCAGTTAAGGGGGAGCGTTAATGATGTTGAGGCCGTTGTCAATGTCAGCATTAACGGGCAGTCTTTGACTGCCGTAAATAACGGGCAGGGTGTGTGGACTATTGCTGCGGGTCTCATTAATAGCTTGAACGAGGGCGCTTACACTGTAATTGTGACGGCGGTAGATCCTGTCGGCAATACCGGCCTGGACACTCTTACCAATGGCCTTTTAATTGACTTTTCTGCACCTGTGGTTTCACAATATACCCCAAATAATGTAAGGTCTACGCTGGATGCTAATTTTGTCCTACAGTTCACCGAAGGAGTTTATAATACAGGCACAGGGGTGCTTAATGTATATCAATCAACTAATGACAGCCTGGTTGA
>CAZRWX010000183.1:2956-7250 GCA_964603925.1 uncultured Bifidobacteriales bacterium
CGGCAACGACGCGGTCCTTACTTTAGATGCCGGCAGGAATCTATCGGCTAATGTTACTCTGGTTGTTGATGGTCTGCCTCCCCAGGTGGTACTGGAAGCACCCCTGAACAGCCGTTATGTGCATAAGGCCCTTATAAGCTATACCCTGGGAGAGGACGTTGCCACTGCTTCAATAAAGTGGATAAACGGCCGTGATGAGTCGGGTCAGATTGTAGATGCGCTTAAGGAAACAACCCTTACAGGACCTGACCTTGCTGCCGGCACGCATATGGCCAGGGACTTAAGTGCTGAAATCAGTCTTGTGAACGGCGCGGAATATGACCAGGTATTGTTAGAGGTCCAGGATTCCGCCGGCAATATCGCAAATGATAAGAGTTATATGGTGAAAGTAGGTTCAACTCCCGAGGCTATTGTTATTGAGGGCCCACCGTCGGTAAACATCAAGATAGGGGATATAATCATATTTAATGTACGGGGTCTTGATATTGTTATCAGGGCAAGCCAGACAGACACCAACTTTCTGGATGTTGACAGTATTGTCTGGGCCGTAATTGGTCCTGGCAAAATTGATTCAACGGGCAGCTTTGTGCAGGAGGGTATGGGTGAAAGTCAAGTTATTGCTTCTCTTGGGTCTTTAAAAGATACCGTTAGGGTAAGTGTAACCGAGAGCTTGGTGCGGTTGCCCGAGGCCAGTGATGAAGGTGACTCCATCAATATTGTCGAAGATGTTATACTGATTCTTCCAGCGGCTGTGGTAGGTCAGGGTGTGTCCATTACTATAAAGGACATGCCCCCGTATGATATCCCCGCCCAGCTGACTTTATCTGGCCCAGCCATATCATTCAGCGAAAAAACTCTGGGGTTCCCTGTGGATATAAGATTTGAACTGGATACGTCATTAATACCAGACAGCGTGCGGCTTAAGGTTCAGGTTTATCGTCTGGTTACCGTAGGCGTTGACAAATGGTTGTGGGTGCCATCAAATTTTGACGGCGGGTCGCTGATTATCTCGACAGATACGCTGGGTACTTATATTGTAGCCATAGACAATTCTCCACCAGCTCTTTTATATAAAGACAATCCCTCTACAAGCATGTCCGGGGAGGCGTTACGTGTTTCTTACAAGGACATGAAAGATAACATTGCCAATGCTGAAGTTCGTTTGCGTTATCGTATTGGCGGGCAGGCTTCTGACTCTGTTATTTTTCTAGGTACAAATAAAGACGGTTTCTATGAGTTCCCTGCGGGAATAATGAACGCTAAAGGTTTGTGGTACAGGCTGGAGGCCGTAGATGGTTCTAATACTACGGTTCTGAGCGCTGTTGATGTGGCTGTGGAAATAACACAGACTATGGCTTATCCCTCTGGGGACAAGACCCTTGCCGGCGGTGTCTATAACATGTTCTCCATACCTCTGGTACCAAAGGATAATTCTATTGCTAAGGTCCTCTATGATGATATGGGTGATTTTGATGCCAAAAAATGGCGTGTTTACAAATATGAAGATGGTGTATTCAAAGAAATGGTGGAAAGCGTTCACTCTCGTCTTCTTCCTGGTTACGCTTACTGGCTGCGTACAGTAAAGGGCATGGATGTTGTGATAGATCTGGATTCCGGCACAGCTTCATCGCTTCCGGCAGTTTCAGAAGTATCTGTGCCTTTGTTTGAACGCTGGAACTGTATATCAAATCCTTTCCCTTTTCCTGTATCGCTCCAAGCTGTGGATTCTGCTACCGGTGCGGAATTCAGCTTTGTATATGAGTGGGATGGTCAAACCTGGTTAACGACAGACTCTATTACGGCTTTAGAACCATGGAAAGGCTACCTGTTGTGGAATGGTCATACAGGAGCAAAAAAAGCTGAAAATTTATTAATACCACCGGTGGAATTCATACCTCCCGCACCCAAGATCCAGGCCAAAAGCGCAATGGCATCCGCTGGTTCCAAGCCGGTTTGTATAGGTATACGGGCTACAAGCGGAGGTTTGATGGATGGTCAAATCAGGGCAATAGCCAGTGTTAATAATCCTGCTGCAAATGGTCCCACCAATGGGGATGACCAAAATATTGGGCTTGCCAGGCTAAGTTCCGCTACCGTGAGGAACTACCCCAGACCGGATATCTTTGATAAAAAGCTAAAGATTTATCTTACACTGGATGGTAATCCCAATTCCCAATATCTTACCGATGTACGTAAAGATATGGGTGATGGTCAATCATGGGATTTTAGTGTGGCTAATTTTACTGGAGATCCAGACATTGAACTTGATTTTTCCGGACTGGAAGACTTGCCAAAAGGTGTTCGGGCTATATTAGCTGACCCCGGGAACAACACTTATTTCCCCGTTAACGGCAATAAGCTCCCATATATTCAGGAAGCCCCTGGAACCAGGCTTTTTAAACTGATAGTGGGCGGGGACGATTATGTGAGAGCAAATATTCGGGGTTTAAGCATGCCTCCAAATGTTTTTTCCATGAGCCAGAATTTCCCTAACCCTTTTGGCCGCTCTATAACTCAAATTCAATATGCTCTTCCACTTGACCAGGGCCGTCAGCGCCAATATCGGGTTGAACTGAGCATATATGATCTTCAAGGCAGGCTGTTACGGCAACTGGTTGAAGGCTATCAATTTACAGGTGAATATACCCAAATTTGGGATGGCAGGGATGCCTCGGGCAGCATGTTACCTTCCGGCACTTATTTTTACCGCTTACAGGCGGGCAGATTTAGAGCCCAGAAAAAGATGGTTGTGCTGGAGTAGAGGAACCGAAATAAATTCCCCGGAGCTTATTTATAATACTCGTAATCGTAATAGTTGTAATACGAGTAGTAGTATTTGTCCCATAATGTTTTAGAAACATCATTAAGGATGGCGCCAACAACCCTGGCTTGAATGTAATTGAGCTGGCGCATTAGCTCTTCGCAGGCTTTGAATGGGGTCTTTTCGCTGCGGAAAACCAGCAGAGTACTGTTAACCATGGGTGCCAGTACCAGAGAGTCTGACAGCCTGAGTATGGGGGGGGAGTCTATAATTACAAAGTCGTACAGGCGATTGGCCATGTGCAGCAGGTTTTTAAGCCTTTTACGGGCTACTGTTTGAGTAAGGCTAAGAGAGTAAGAGCCGGCTGTCAAAATGCTCAGATTGTGTATTTCTGTTTTATGAACCATACTTTGCCAGTCGTCCTCATCACTGAGATAATTGGAAAGGCCAGATTCATTGGTGAGATTAAAGAGCTTATGAATACTGGAGCGCCTGAGATCGGCATCTATGAGGAGAACACGTTCCCCCTTAAGGGCTGAAGTAGTGGCCAGAAAAGCTGATGTAGTAGTTTTACCCTCCCCTTGTAATGCAGAAGTGACAAGCAGGTTTTTATTTTTAATTGGGCACTGCGACTCCTGGGGAAATATGTTGGTAAGTAATCGGCGATAGGGCTCTATATGAGTTTCAATTTTTTCGAAGTCTGGATGCTTTAGTATCTGAGGATTATTGCTGGCCTCATGTGGTATAACCGCTAGCATCTCTAAACCATATTTATTTTGTAAATCTTTGCTTTTGCGGATGGTGGGGTCGAAGTACTCTACTACCATACATACCCCTATAGCAACAATTATACCCAATGCAAAAATAGACCAGAACCCCATTTTCTTATTAGAAATGGGTGATTGAGAAACAGCTGCACGCTCAATTACGAAGATCTCCCTGGGTGTGGCGGATTTCTGCAACTGTGATTCCTGGAACTTTTGCTCTAGAGTGGTTACCATTGACATTTGGCTGGCTTTTTTACGAAGAAGCTGATTAAATTTCATCTCCAGCTCCGGTGCGGCCGCCATTTTAACATTGGAGCTTATGAGATTGTGCTCCAGTTCGCGCCTGCGGGTATTATATACTGCTTTACGGGTTTGGATGTCGTGAATCCTGGAGATTATCTCAAAGTAGCGGGGGTTGGCTTCTACTGTGGTAGTATTGGCGTTATTTTCCTCATGAGAAGAAATCAGCTTGCTTATTTCGATAATTTTGCTGTTAATTGTTTTAATAATTCGATGGCCTTTGCCATATAGAGCCAGCAGCTTGGCCTTTTCCAGTTTTAAGCTCAGCAGCTCTTTTTTTAGGGGTTTTTCGAAAGTTATCGCTTTAACTATTTGGGAATCTATGGTAACAAGCTCAAGCTGAGCGAGGTTCTCTTCCTCAGCTAATTCCTGAAGCTGAAGTTTAGGCACTGGTAGGCGATCAGGTGGCTACAAAAGCCAAATTTTTGCATAGAACCCGTTAGTATCAAGCAAAATGAGATAAAAT
>CAZRWX010000184.1:0-2185 GCA_964603925.1 uncultured Bifidobacteriales bacterium
ACCAGCAAAACCCCGTAAAACACGCGTTATTGTATCAACTTCAGTATTAATTCTGGATTGGACATTTCGGTGGTTTATGGTTTTAGAATACATAATATTCAAAAAATACCACAAAAAGTGGGTTTTTATAATTGATTTTGCTGTTTTACTGTCTACTTTATAGCATAAATACCATAAATTAAATAATTTATTTACCAGAACCATTGTTCTAATCCAGTTTTTTGGGAAGGACAGTATTAAAGGGTAACCCCAGAGGGCATAAATATGACACCAAGAGAAAAAATGCTGGCGGCTTTAGACCATAAACCTGTTACCGGCCTTGTTCCGCATTTTGAGTTGGTATTCTTTTTAACCATGGAAGCTTTCGGGAGGTTACATCCATCTCACCGGAATTTTTATCAGTGGCGGCAAATGTCGGAGCATGAACAAGACTTGCATTTAAAGGATGTCGCCGAATTATATGTTCAAACACTAAATGAATTCGGGTTGTCCGGGACAATATATGATTCACCTAATGGGTGGAATGATGATGACCTGCGAAAATCTTTTGAACATGTACGTAAAATTGATTCATTGAACCATGTATTGTGTATACATGGCGATACAACTTATGGTCTGCCGGATGGTAACAATATGATGGAGTTCGTGGGTATGCTTACCGAAAAGCCGCAAGAATTAAAAGATGATGCTCAAAGAAATGTGGATAATGCCTTAAAAAGGGCTGAAAAAATAAAAGAGTGGGGTTTGTTAGATATATTCGCTCTATGTTCAGACTACTGCTTTAATGATAACCCCTTTTTGTCTCCCCAGATGTTTGATGAGTTTGTTACTCCTTATCTCACACAACTCTGCCGTGGCTACCGTGAGTTGGGGTTTTATGTAATCAAACACACTGATGGTAATATTATGCCTATTCTTGACTCACTTGTATCAGCCGGGCCGCACGCTATTCACAGTCTGGACCCGCAGGGCGGCGTTGATATCGCCGAAGTAAAACGCCGGGTTGGCGATAAAGTATGCTTAATAGGTAATGTAAACTGTGCTATGCTGCAGACAGGCACAGATGAAGAAGTGGCCCAGTCAGTAATGTATGCACTTAATTCGGGTATGCCCAATGGCGGCTATATTTTTTCTACAAGTAATTGCATATATACCGGTATGAAACTGGAACGGTATAAACTAATGTTGGATATCTGGAAAAAGAACGGGCTTTATACAGCTTAGTTAGTTCCTGTCTAAAATAAGGCTGCTATCGCCGTCACCCTGAGTACTGAGCTTGACGAAGTATCGAAGGGGCGACACCTCAAACTAATGGATTTTAGACGGATACTAATAAATGTGAGTGACTGCAGCTGGGAATGGCAGGGGTAAATTATTTATGCTTTTTTCTGGCCTTCTCTTCATTAAGCCTTAACCAGTGCTTGTCTGCCTTGGCAATACGCCCGGACATATGTTTCCACAGAAAGTTGGAAAAATGATTGGAATTAAGATAAAGCCTGCCGTTGGTAATGTTCCAATACCTGGTTAAGCCAAGCTGCTCTTTGCCAAGGCTGGTGGTAAAGGCGCAATTACCCCCATATTGGGGGGCGTAGGCTGCCGGCTGAGCCATGAAAAGGGCTCTGTGCTCTGAGGTGGAAAACCACCAGGCCTGATTATTCCAGAACCAGCTGGTGTTTTTACGGCCCTTTATAACTTTACCCACTTTATGCAGGGCAACTACATCGTAACCCTCCATGGCCACAGCATTACTACGCTCTTTTGCTGTTTGAATGTCCCATACTGCCAGCCATATAAAGCCGCCAATGACCATTAAAATCAACAGGATTATACCTGATGTTGAAACTTTTTCTTTAAATGAAGCCTTAGCCATAGGGAAGAAATTAAATAAGCAAAGATACTCGATTAAGTCTGAAAAGTCGAAAATTGACAGCCAGATTGCATTTATGGCTTAAAAAAGCCCATAAAAAGATTCTGTCTCAAATTCGCTGAAAATCCAGTTATTGAAGCAGGTCTTTAAAGACGAGAGATAAATGAAATACTTCTTGAAAAATTTTAGCTTTTTGGACTGCAGAAAGGGGGGCATAGCTCAGTTGGTAGAGCGTTGCGTTCGCAATGCAAAGGTCAGGGGTTCGACTCCCCTTGCCTCCATTCCTGCTGCCCTTTAAACCTTGCCTCCATTCCTGCT
>CAZRWX010000184.1:2285-7126 GCA_964603925.1 uncultured Bifidobacteriales bacterium
CGACTCCCCTTGCCTCCATTCCTGCTGCCCTTTAAACCTTGCCTCCATTCCTGCTGCCCTTTAAACCTTGCCTCCATTCCTGCCGCCCTTTGAGCCTTGCTTCCATTCCTGCTACCCCAACTTCTCGTTTACATAAGCGAAAATTGCTGTGGATACTATAACTACAAAAAACGTGGCAATAGCACGCCATATCAACAGGATCATAATTCAGACAAATGTGAGTATATCAGATGGTTTAGCAGCAAAATGTTCTGGTTTTAAAGTCTCCAGTATCCCCCTGTTCATAAAACCCCAGCCAACGGCAATAGAAGAAATGCCGGTTTTTTTAGCGGCTTCTATATCCCTGGTTTCGTCGCCTACATAAAGTAGTTTGCTGCTACTGCCCCTTCTCTTGACTATTTTGCCGAGTTGACGGTGTTTGCCAAATATGCTTTTGCCCGAATATATAAAGTCAAATAAACCGGTAAGGCTGTGGGCTTTTAAAAACCTGCTTATATTCTTACTGGAGTTGGATGTAAGTATACCAAGTATATGGCCGTCTGCTTTTAGCTGGTGTAATAAATCTCCCATGCCATGGTGAAGTTCGATTGTCTCAATCTCGCGTGTGAGGGCGCGGCGGATGTGCAGAACCAGGAATGGGAGCTTAAACTTGGTGACACCAAACAGCGGCAGCCACTCCAGGGGGTTTTGATTGCGGAAGTGCTCTCTTTGCTCCATAGTGCCGGGTTTGCACAAATAAAACGGGGCGATGCGGTTATATACCTTGAAGGCGGCGTCCATAGTGTCTGCAATAGTACCGTCAAAGTCAAAAATGATAGTTGAATTGCTGATCATAGGGAATAGGTAGATTTAATAATTAGCAATTGATTTGGCATGGTAAACCGGTTGTATTCACAGCTCACGCTTTATTATATGAGCTTGCAGCTAATTTTTGGCTCCTGACATAGCAGCGTGTCTTTTAATGCCTGAAAAACGGCTTTCCTGTGGTAAAAGGCACGAAAAACGCGAAGGGCGCGAAGATCGCGAAGACTTATTATCATGTTTTTATAATAAACATTCCTTCGCGGTCTTCGCGCCCTTTGCGGTTCAATAAAAATTAATCCTATTACAGCGTACCTGATTCAGCCTGCCGGCACACCTCACTTCTTACACTGCTATAACTTCATACTCCAATACATATTTACCAGGGAATACCTTATAACAATCCATGGTATCTGGACCGCAGCCCGCCGAGCCAACTCCCCTATGAGCGGCATCCATGAGAACGGTGATTTCCGGCCGGGTTTTTAGCTCATTAATATGGTAGGCATTATCCAGATCTTCCGGAGTATAATAATTGGCTGAAAAAGCCAAAGGCTGCTTGCAGCGGAATTCAACACCTTTGCCCTGTTTGTCACACAGACGGAAGTACCTTACATCCTGTTTAAGGCCGTTCTCCTGAGGTACAGTATAGCCGTGGTGCTGATCCTTTACCAGACCGCAAAAAACACCCAGACGAGCGCCAAACTTCCTGTCAGGGTAACTCTCGTGAGGGCCGCGGCCAAACCAGGTCAGCTGTTCTAAAGAACCGGGCAGCTGCAGCCTGATACCAACGCGTGGTAAATCTGGGAGCCCCTTTTCTACCAGGAATTCGTGACGGCACAATAAGGTGCCCTGTGAAGAGATTGTATATTGATGTTTATGGATAAAGCCTGCTTGGGGTTTTGCTGCAGGCTGGAAGCGCTCAGTAATTTCCACTCCTGAATTATCCTTTAAAACCACTGTTTTTGTTTTAGTGAGACGCAGTTTATTTAGACCTGCCCGGTACCAGGTACCGCTCATTTTATCCATCTTCTTCATATCTGTGTCCGGGGCGTGAATGCCGTCGTTGTCTATTAGCCCTCTCCAGATATTAAATTGCGGGCCTGAACCCGGCAATTTGTATGGGCCATTTGAGAATGAACAAAGAATACCCAGCTTTTTATTAACCACCATTCGGCTGGTCTCTGAAGTTAATGTAATGATATCAGCTTGCTTTTCCAGGCGGCACTCAGCCTTTTGTACCTTGTAAGCGGCTTTAGGCAATGGCTTTATCAGGGAAGTAAGATCAAACTGATCCCAGGCGGCCTCATGACCAGCTTTGGCCCACAGAGTATCCTGTGCGGTAATGAAGCTGAATAGAATGTGTACCTCTGACCCCAGGATATTTGGGGGTAATTCACAAAGCCCGGCTACCTCCTGTATGGTAATGAGTTGGCTGCCAAGGGGCGGAGTTTTAAGACCGGTGATTGTACCAGTTAATTTACTCTCACCATTAATTGTAATGGCCCAGGAACCCGTTAACCAGCTGGCAGTACGGAAGTAATCCCTGTTCTTAATAATAAACTGCCCTTTGTTTAATGCCTTTACCATTACCTCAAGAGGCTGCTGAACTTTGTGACATTCTGCCAGGGCGGGGTGGGGTACACGGTCAGCGTTTACCAGGCCATTACACATAAAGTTACGGTCATTAGGTTCATCACCAAAATCACCGCCATAGGCCCAGTACATTTTCCCATTTTTATCCAAACGACGAATACCCTGATCCAGCCATTGCCAGAGATACCCCCCCTGTACACGGTTATATTTATATATGATATCCCAGTACTCCTTGAGACAGCCGCAGGAGTTGCCGGTAATGCTGTCATATTCACACATTATAAAAGGCCTGTTTTTGGGGCTTTTGGATGTGGCCCAGTTCTCCACCTCCATGGGAGTGGGATACATTGGGGGGATGAAGTCTGAACTTATTTCGCCGCCGGGGCCGTAATCATTGGCCATGTACTGCGACCAGCCTGTCTTAACTATGCCTTCATTATGTAAAAGCCTGGTATCATCATAAGCGCGTATCCACTCTGCGGCGCGGTTATGGTTATAGCCATGACCGGATTCATTACAAAGAGACCAGGCATAAATACATGCCCGGTTTTTAAAACGCCGCACCATCCTGGTGATACGCTCAAAATAGGCCTCCTGCCATCGGTAGTTATGGCATAAAGTCTCATAGTTGGAGTGGTTCTCCAAATTTGCCTCACATATTACATACAGGCCGTATTCATCGCAAAGATCATAAAATACCGAGTCCTTGGGGTAATGGGAGGTGCGCACCGCATTAAAATTATTGCGCTTTAACAGCTCCATATCCTTAACCAGCCATTTTTTGTCTACACTTTTACCATGATCGGGGTCGTGGTCATGATGGTTGGCGCCTTTTATTTTAACCGCCTGTCCGTTAACCAGGAAGAGAGCATTTTTTAATTCATAAGTACGAAAACCTGTTTTTAAGGCGGCGCACTCTACCAGCCTGCCGCCGCTTTTATGTAAACTGACTACCACTGTGTATAAATTTGGGACCTCTGCAGACCAGGGCAGCACCTTTGGGAGGACGGCGGATACATTGCCCTGGTAATAGCCCTTACGAAATGAACGGGATATTAAGGATGTAAGGGGTTTGGCAAAAAGCGGTTTATTGTTGGCCCCATAAAGCTGAACCCTAATTTCGTAATCAGTATCAGGCTCACAGCTAACGCCCAACCGGGCGTTAAGCTCAAAGGCGCCATCACTATATTTGTTTATAAGGGTGGACTTTGCGAATATATCCTCCAGCCACGCCCGCTCTGTGCTGAATAGATATACGCTGCGGAAAATACCCGCCATCCACCAGTGGTCCTGATCCTCCACATAGGAGGCATCTGAAAACTTTACACATTTAACCGTTAGCCTGTTTTTACCTTTAACCAGGAATGGGGTTAAGTCAAACTCTGCTGCTAAACGGGAATCTTTGCTCATGCCTACAAAAGAGCCGTTGCAGTATACAAAAATGCAGCTCTCAGCCCCGCCAAAATGCAGAACCACTCTGCGGCCCTGCCAGGCCTTAGCCAGCGTAAACTCTGTTTTATATATGCCCGTAGGGTTTTGTGCCGGAACCAGGGGTGGGTTGTCCTTAAAGGGCATAGTAATATTGGTATAATGGGGGGCATCCCAACCTTGTAATGTCCAGTTACCCGGCACTTTAATATTTTTGAACCCTGCAGGTGTGGGGGTGTTTTTTAATGCAGCATCGGGTACCAGCTCCGGGTTGGCATAGCGTTTAAACTTCCAGGTGCCATCCAGGCACTGATACCAGGGAGACTTTTGGGGATTAAACGCAAGGGCGCTTTTAATGGTATCAAAGGGTATAAGCTCCGCACGCATGGGCAGGCGGTTAATATGATTTATTTCCGGGCATTCATACAGGGGGGGAATCATGTTCTGGGGCATATAGGGTCTCCTGAAAAAGGCTTATTGTTTGATGGTTGAAGGGACATTGGTCTGGATGATATCATTAAAAATTGTTGAAGCTGAGCCCCTTAAAAATCAAGCAACAAAATACCACTTGCCTAATTAATTGGCAATTTAGTACTATCCTCACGTTAAATCTGCAATAAAAAATCAGTAATAGTGAATTAAAAGCTTGTCTTTGTGTGTAAATATTTATTTTAAAGGCAAAGAGGAACTTTTACTTATTAACTCTTTTCTTTAACATGTTAACCAAGGAGAATAAATGCAAACAAAACCTTTAACACAGGCGCAATCTCTCGATAAGCTTTCGGCTGCCACTGGCCTTACCAAAGTACAGGTCAAGGGTCTTATACAAGCTCAGGCCGATCTGGCTTACAAAGAGTGCAAAAGCGGCTATACCATCGCTGGTATTGGTAAGCTGGTTGTAGTTGCCCGTAAAGCCCGCATGGGCCGTAACCCCGCCACTGGCGCTACAATCAAAATTCCCGCTAAAAAAGTTTTGAAGTTCAAGGTCAGCAAGATCTGCAAGGACGCTGTTGCTG
>CAZRWX010000185.1:0-5068 GCA_964603925.1 uncultured Bifidobacteriales bacterium
ATTGTTAAAAACAGCATTTAAATAAATCAAAAACAACTTCTCTGTGTCCTCTGCGCCTCTGTGGTGAATTATTATTACCATTTTAGACAGGGACTAACTATGAATAATTACCAACTTGAAGAACCTTTAATTGCCCTGTTTGTGGGGGTGGCCGGTACAGGCAAGAGCTTTATGGCCCAGGCTGTTTCCGCCCGGTTGCAAAATTCCTCCTATCTCAGCAAAGACCTTATTCAAACGCCCTTTACGCCCACAGAACGTCTGACCGGGGAAACTTATGCGCTTATTAAAGAGCCCACTTTGCAAATACTCCTGGATTTCTGCACTCTTCAACTTAAACTGGGTAAGTCGCCTGTTGTAGATGCTCCGTTTTCTATTAACCACACCCGCAAAGACTCTACCAGTTTGTGGGCCTCCCGGTTTCGGCAGGTGGCAGAGGGTGCGGGGCGCCGTCTGGCCATTATTAGGGCCCTGCCTTCCAGCTTAAGCTCTCTCAGGGAGCGGATCGAAAAACGCGCCTATGCCTGGGATAAGGACAAACTGGACAACTGGGAGAGCTTTCTAAAAACAGAACCACCCGATTTTCCAATAGGCCATGATGATGTTTTGGAGACAATATCTGAACCGGGAGGAGATTTCCTCACACCGGTATTAAAATATCTTGGCGCTGTTAAAGCTCCTGGAAAGCAGTCTAGCTAATTTAAAATCTCATCTATTTTTGCAGATATATCCGCAATACGGTATGGCTTATGTATAAAACCCAGGGCTCCCTGATTCATCATTTTTTGAATACTTAAATTAAAATTAAAACCGGACGTTATCAGGGCTTTTACCTGAGGGTTGACATCCTGCATGGCCTCAAATGTATCTGCCCCCCCCAACCCGGGCATGATAAGGTCCAGTATAACCAGATCTATATCCCGGTAGTGGCTCTTGTAAATACTGAGGGCCGTTTTCCCCTCTTTGGCCGTGATAACACGATACCCCAGTGATTTCAGGTTCTCGCGTGCTATCTCCCTAACCGAGGCTTCATCATCTACCAGGAGGATAGTAGCGTCTTCTCTGGCTTTTTTCATTTGCAGGTTATCATAGCTCATATCATTTGCTGGTTGATTAGTGACAGGCATGTACACAATAAACTCCGTGCCTCGATCTACTTTGGTTTCGACATCCAGAGCCCCCTGATGGTTTTGTACAATGCCATAGACGGCGGCAAGGCCCAGCCCTGTACCCAGGCCGTCTGGTTTAGTAGTGAAGAAAGGCTCGAATATACGCTTTTTGACCTCGGGTAATATGCCACTGCCTGTGTCTTTTATGCACATTTTAATATACGTTCCGGGGCTAAGGCGCTGACTTTGAGGCTGTTTTTTTTCTTTCCCCATAGTGATGTTAGTTGTGGTAAAGGTGATAACGCCCCCAAAGAGCATAGAATCACGGGCATTTATGGCAATATTAAGGATGGCGTTCTGCAATTGTGAGGGGTCGCCAATAACAGTGCTGTTTGGTGCTTTAAGCCGTGAAATTATTTGAATGTCTTTTGTGATACTGTGCTTGAGCATATTGATAGTTTCCAGGATGCTTTTATGGATATTAACGGCGGTAGTAAGCTTTTTGCCTTTGCGGGCAAATGCCAGCAGTTGATTGGTAAGGTCGGCGGCACGTTTTACGCATAATAAAATATTTTCAACATATCGGCGGGTGCCGCTTGCCGATTCTGCAGTTTCAGCCAGTAATTCGGCATTCCCAAGTATACCCGTAAGCTGGTTGTTAAAATCATGAGCGATACCGCCGGCCAGCTGGCCAATAGCCTCCATCTTCTGGGCCTGGCAAAGCTGATCTTCCAGGGTCTTTTTCTGAATTTCCAGAAGGTGTTTTTCTGTGATATTGCGGATAACGCCCACAGTGCCTGAGTAGGCCTCCTGGGGAATTGGGATGTCAGATTTCCGCAGGGGAATGCCACCTGCTGAGAGCGGAGGGGCAGGCTCGGGTTTAAGGCTGCGGATGCTGCCTGCGGTGCTCAGAAATTGTTTATCTTCCTCTGTGATACTCTCATTATACATGCCGCTGGCAACAACTTCACAATAAACAGTACTTGCGCCTAAGGTACTCACGGTTTGTTGGCTGCCTTTGGGTAAAAGCCGGAAAGTGAGGTTTTTTGTGGCCCTCTCAGAAGTACGCCGCTCATCAAAAAGTTTGGGAGCGGACTCATCGCCAGTCACTGTGCCTTTAAAATTAGGAAGAACATGATCCCGGCTGATATGGGTGATGTCGTCAGGGTGTATGATGATGCTGTAGTGTTTGCCAATAAGCTCATCGGGGGAGTAACCCAGGACACGAATTCCGTCACTGATAAAGGTAAAATTGCCAGTTGGGTCTATACGGTAGAGGATATCGGGGAGCATCTGGAGCATAGCCTTATAGCTCTCCAGCTCTTTTTTAAGGAATGCAACATCCTGGTCACTGTTTTTCATGGGTATATTTTACCGTGCAATTACTACCACAGGAACAGCTTTTTTATTGTTTCTAACAAAAAAAGCATATTTTCAGCTAATCCTGTTCATAAATATATTTACTTCCATCTAAAAAGATTGAATAATAAGTTAGTGACCTTTTTTCTCCCAATTATGGGCCTTGGGAATTCTTACATCATGATACCTTATAATAAAGCAGACGACGAACTCAATGAGATTCTCAACATAAAATTTGAGGAGCTTACTGATTTAGACTGGCTGGAAGACACAGTTGATAACGCCACTGCCAACGCTTTAACATCTGTAGAAACTTCAGAAAAAGCAGAGGACGACCTGAGTCAGCCCGTGGAGCTGGGTCAGTTATTCGACCTTAAAGTTGCCCGTGATCTGGAGAAAAAACTTGAAAAAAAGCTGGATGATAAACCCAGGGGCAGCCCATATTTAAGTTTCATGACTCAGGTTGCTCCCGGCAGCAGGTCAGAGGAATATAAAACTCAAGTACAAGTCAACTACCAGGAGGCCATTAAGCAGGTGGCCAAAATTTATACTACTATCCTGGCCGGTAAATCATTTCATTATTCTAATGTTCTCAGCTTTATTGAGTCCTTCTGCAAAATATTAATTAAAGACAGGGCTATTTTACTCAATCTTACGCTTACGCCTCAGGAGAGCGAAGATTACCTGTACGATCACGCTTTACGGGTCAGCATTCTAAGTCTGGTTATAGCTACAGCTAATGGTTATAACCGGGAGCAGGTACTTGAGGTGGGGGTGGCTGGGCTTTTAGCCGATGTGGGCATGATGAAAATTCCCAAGAGTATACGCATGAAAAATGGCCGTATAAATCAGGACGAGTTTTATGAAATCCAAAAGCATCCTATATTTGGTATTTACCTGTTGGAAAAAATTCAGTCAATGCCAGACCCTGTGGCTATTGCCGCTTATCAGCATCACGAACGTATGAGCGGGGTGGGTTACCCTAAGCGCCGCAAGCACCGCATCATACACAATTATGCCCGCATAGTGGCTATTGCAGATGTATACCAGGCGCTGTCCAGCCCCCGTAATTACAGGGGCGCTATGCTGCCCTTCCATGCCATGACTCAGATTCTTAAAATGGCCAGGCTGGGACTGTTGGATTCAGAAATTGTGCGTAAGTTTCTACACCAGTCATCTATTTTCCCCATAGGCAGCTATGTGGAGCTGAGTGATGGCAGGAGCGCCAAGGTTGTGCAGGCATCCGCCGGCAGTGTGGAAAAACCTATTGTCAGTGTTCTTAAAAATAAACAGGGCAAGGTGATCCATAAAAACAGGATATTTCAGGTAGATCTTTCACAGGAACCAAATATGAGGGTGAGCGGGCCCCTTAATCTTAAATCTGAAGCCTTTTGTCTTATGGACGGCTTTTAAAACAAGGTGATATATGCCCAGACTTCTTATCATTGATGATGACGACAGTGTATCCGGGGTAGAGAGGGAAATACTCCAGCTGGAGGGTTACGAAGTAGATGTTGCCTCTGACGGCCGTCTGGGTTTTGAAAAAGCTGTATTTAATGAAACCTATGACCTGGTGCTTTGTGATTTAAAAATGCCTGATTGGAACGGTCTGGATGCCATAGGCTCTCTGGACATTATTGATAATAATGTAAAGTTTCTGGTAGTCAGCGCTTTTTTAGGTGATGAGCAATACGCAAATGAATTACCCAGGTACAAGCATGTTGTCGGCACCCTGGCCAAACCCTTTGCCCGTAAAGACTTGGTAGACAAAGTAAAAGAGTGCCTGGATATTACCATTTAACAGTCATTGACCATCTCAATGCAGAAACGCCGGTTCATCGTGGCGACTGATTGGGTTTTTCCATCTAAAAGACCATTATAAGTGGTCTTTTTTTGTGATATTTTAGCGAAATATGGTAAAAACAAAGAATAATGAATTTTTTTTAAAAAAGTTGTTGACCTTTTGAACTTTTGGGTATAAATTTATTATACCCATGCTCTTGAAGGCCCTTGGATCTCCCCGATTCAGGGGCTTTCTTTTTTTAAGGGTCAAATTCCCTCCCCCAGTGTCTGAATCGCAGAAATATTTGCACAAGAGCTTGACTTTCGTTAATAACTACCGTATAATACTCAGTATTATGACAAGTAATATTGATATAAACGCTTCCCGTTCCAATTTCTGTGATATCCTTAAAAAAGTTGCTTCCAGCGGTAATGCAGTGGTCAGCGGCCTCAACAGCAGGCTCTTTTCCATAGATCGGGTATCATACCCCGGTCTTTCAGATATTGCCGGCTCTCAGGCTATTAAAAGCCCAATTGAGGCTGTCAAAAAGCCTTAAGTTCTTTTTTCTCAAATACCATAATATTGGCGCCGCTTTTAGCAGTATTGTATGGATTTTTGTTAAAATCGCCAAAATTGGTCTTAAGGGAGAGCCCCAGAAGCGCTAACTGGCGGGTGATTTCATCGGCTCTTTTTGGATAAAGGGTGTCCTGCCATTTTTGCAGGATATTACCACCCTTCTTAATATATGTGAGGAAAATTACCTCGTTGGCATTTTTTATTTGATACTCCCGGTGGAAGGTGACGCTTGCGTCTTCGTCCC
>CAZRWX010000185.1:5168-6990 GCA_964603925.1 uncultured Bifidobacteriales bacterium
GTTTTAGATAGCTGTTCAAAAAATGTATAACGGTATCGTTAACGGGGAACAACTGTGCATAGATGGCGGCGATGTCTGTGTACATTGATAAACGTTTCCCTATATAGACTTGTACCTGTATAGACGTTTACTGATAACCCGAAATATAGAAGAACATTAATTCCTGGCTGTAGGTGGTATCTGTGCCGTCATCGGCGAGTATTTGCCAGTAGTAGGGGACACTGTCCTGCCAGCCGCCAGGGGGTTGCACTTTTATAAATGTATCCGTAATGCCGGAGACATACTCCCCCGGAGGGGTGGCCAGGCCAAAGTACACAGTATAAACAAGTGACTGCGCATTAGGGTCTGAGGCCTGCCAGGTGAGAAGTACGCTGTCGGCGCCAGCCGTATCATTGGCAACAGGCATAAGGGCGGAGTTATTAACTACAGGGGGCAGGTTGGGGCCTGTCTCCACTTTGGCGCTGAGGCCCGGGCTGGGGTTGTCCGCTTTATAGGCCTGTACCTGGAAGTAGAATATAGATGACATGTTAAGGCCTTTGACTATATGGAAAGTGTCTGTGACCCCTGAAATCAGCAGACTGTCCGGTGGAGTGGTTGTACCTATATATACACTGTAACTGTCGGCGGCTACATTGGCCCACTCCAGGCTGAAACTGGCCTCAACCTTGCTGCCGGGTACGGGGCTGGTAATAGCGGGGGGCGCTACCACATTGGCCGGGATAGCGGCAGTGGTGGTATCTACTGTGATGACCACTGTGCCCGAGTCTCTCAAACCATTATTGGCAATAACCAGGAACCGGGCATTGTAGGTGCCTGCTTTAAAATACCTGTATTTGACCGTGCCAACATCACTGCGCTTCCAGTCGTATATGCCATCCCCGTCAAAGTCCCACTGATAACTTATAATTCCGCCTGTCTGGCATATAGCCTTCCCCAGAAGGTCTGCCTGGGCTCTGCGTTCAATTGTGATAGTTTGGCCAACCTTGGCCTGGGGTGCGGCTGTAACACGGGTAATGGTTATCTCCGCTCCTGAGAGGGTGTCGCCGCCGGTTGTGATAATGCCGTATTTTACAACCGTATTATTGGCCGTGTTGCCAAGAGATATGGATGACGTATTTGTTATGGTATCGTATATACCGTCGTTATCGGTGTCCCAGACAAAAAGCGCGATATTATCAGCTACCTCCTGGCTTATACCAGTAAAGGAGATGTCTGGCTGCACAATAACATTGCCGGTATCAGGGACAACATAAAGGCTATTGTTCAGGGTGATGGTATCTGAGGATACGGTACTGTTTTCCAACAAAACAATACCGTCCAGCTGGCTTTTTTCGTCTACTACCAGGCCCGATACTGAGTAGCTGCCACCCTCGACATTCACAGGAGTGGAAGAAGGTATATTGGTCAGCTGAAAACTGCCCTGTGTGTCTGTGGTGTCTGTAAGGGAACCGCCCACAGCACTGACAGGTAGATTTGCCACAGGGTTGCCCTGAGCGTCTTTAATTTCGCCGACAATAGAGCCTCCGATATTGTCCAGGTTGATGGCCAGACCCAGAACCTTGTCGCCAGGCTCTAAGTTTAAGGAGGTTGAGCCCCAGCCCACGCCCTGCATAGTGGCGATAACCCATTTGGCATCGGGTGTTACATTATGCAATGTAAAAGCGCCGGTAGGGTCGGTAACCCCCGAAACGGACTGATGAGGTATGGAGATAGTAATACCCATAAGGCTTGCCTTACCGGCCCCGGCCTTAGGAAGAGCTGTTGATGCTACCTGGCCCTTTAAAGTACAGAAAGTGGACACAATGGTAACAGTTTGATCGAG
>CAZRWX010000186.1:0-6973 GCA_964603925.1 uncultured Bifidobacteriales bacterium
AATAAATTAGAATGAAGGATTTGATAAAATGGTAAAGTTAAAATTCATAACTCAAAGTGTTTTCCAGATAGAGCAGGGTACTAAATGGTGAAGAACCTCTCCGACCCAATCCTGGAATTGGCCCATATTAAGGGTGAACTGAAGAAGGCCAAACAGGCCCTGGCCTCAAAGAATACGGCTTTGAAAAAAGCTAAATCAGAAAGCAAAAAACAAAGTGAACACCGCCAGCGCGTCGAAGCCTCATTGGATTGGGAATCAAAACTGAATATTGTCCTGACTGAGCTTTCTAAATTGCTTTCCGGGGCATCCCGGGACCTGCCCCATTTAGCCGGAGTTATACTGGACCGGGCTCAAAAACTTACACGCAGCGAGCATGGGTATGCGGGTACTATAGATCTAAAAACAGGAAACCTTATCAGTCATACCTTAACGCGTATGATGAGTGATTGTCCTGTACCTTCTGACAACAAAAAAATAGAGTTCCCCATAGGCGCAGACCGAAAATATCCGGGGCTTTGGGGTTACAGTCTGAATACTTTAAAACCGTTTTATACTAATTCTCCGGAAAGGCATACAGCCTCTACAGGCACGCCTATGAATCATATTAAGCTGAGGGCATTCCTCAGCGTTCCCGCGATAATCGGCAACAAACTTGTAGGGCAGATAGCGCTGGCTAACCCTCAAGGCGCTTATACCTCCATGGACTTGGAAGCTGTTAAAAAGATTGCCGACTTGTACGCACTGGCCATACAGCGGCATCAAGCACAGGGCGACCTTTTTAAATACCAGAAACAACTGGAAAAAATGGTGGCTGAAAAAATTATAGAGCTAGAAAATAAGCAGGCCCAGTACATCAATATTTTTGATTCTGCTCTGGATGCCATATTAATTATCAATACAAAGGGCAGAGTGATTGACGCTAATATCAGCGCCTGCAGGCTCTTTGGGTATACGTTTGATAGAATGACCGGATTGAGCTTTAGAAAGCTCTTTGATAAATCATCTTTTTCTGTCATAGCTGAGCAGGTTGCTCTTACGGCTGCAGGTAAGGAGCAAACAATGCATCTGGAGATGGGCGGCAGGGCATCCGATGGGGCTGTTGTTGAGCTTGGCCTTAATATGAATAAACTTCAATATGGCAGTGAGTTGCATTTACTTATTATTGCCCGTGATATAAGTGAAAGTAAAAAGGCTGAAAGGCAGGCGGCATTTACTTCAAATTTGCTGGAACTTTTCAGTCACCAGCATTCTATTTCCGATTACCTGGATGCGGTAACCGATCAAATTCGAAAATGGGGTCCCCTTTCCAAAGTAGGCGTCCGTTTACTTAATGAGGAAGGATATATTCCTTACCAGGCTTCCAGCGGTTTTGACAAGCACTTTCTAAAAACAGAATGCTGGGTATCTGTCCGCCAGGATAAATGCCATTGTACCAGGGTCATATCAGGGGCCCCCCTTACCTATGAGAAGAAATATTTCACAAGTCATGGTTCCTTCTGGTATAAGGATATTCTGGAAGTTTTTAAAGCCATGCCGAAAAACAGGAAAAACAACTACAGAGGTACCTGTGTCCATAAAGAATACCGATCTCTTGCTGTTATTCCCATAAAGTATAAGGGAAAAAATATCGGCGCCCTGCACCTGGCCGATTTCAAACCGGATCTACTCAGCCCTGAGTTGATAAGCTTCCTGGAGTCTGTGACGATGCTTATTGGAGAGGCCGTAAGCCGTTTTAAGACAGAAGAAGCCATTACCGAAAGCGAGGAACGTTTTAGACAATTAGCAGATAATATACCGGAAGTATTCTGGATATCCGACGCGGCTCAATCTGAAATTATTTATGTAAGTGATGCTTATCAGATAATTTTTGGACGAAGCACTAAGAGCCTGTATAAGGATTTTGGTTCCTGGTTAAAGGCCGTACATCCTGAAGATCGAAAATTGCTTACTGGCTCCATGTCTAAAGCTGCTTACGGCAATAATATTGAATACCGCATAATACAGCCCTATATTAGTGTGCGGTGGGTCAGGTCTCGGTCATTTCCGGTAAAGGATTCAAAAGGGAATGTCTATCGAATTGCCGGTGTAGTTGCTGATATTACAGACTACAAAACCGCTGCCAAAAATGAACAGCTACACCAGCAGCAGCTGATTCAAGCTGATAAAATGACATCTCTGGGAATTTTAGTTTCCGGTATTGCCCACGAGATAAACAACCCCAATAATATGATAATGCTTAATTGTGATGTACTGGAGAAAGCCTGGAAGGAGATAGTGCCGGTGCTGGATGAGTACTACCATCACAATCAGGACTTTACTCTCAGAGGGTTGGAATATGCAGAAATACGCGGGGAGTTGGAGGGCATGACCCGGGGGATATCTCAGGGTTCTGAACGTATTCGTAATATTGTTCACAACCTTAAGGCCTTTATACGTCAGGACACAGGGCGTATGGATTCCTTAGTGGATGTAAAGGCCGTTATAGAGTCTTCCATATATATAGTTGGCAATCTTATAAAGAAATCTACCGACAACTTCCACATGGACTGCGCACAGGGGCTGCCGGGGGTTCGGGGTAATCCTCAACAGCTGGAACAGGTAATTATCAATCTTTTAACCAATGCCTGTCAGGCTCTGAGGGGGCGGGATCAAGGTATACTGGTCACAGCGCAGCATAATGATAATACAGGTAACATGGAAGTACGTATTAAAGATGAAGGCTGTGGAATACCCAGGGGTAATCTTAAACGAGTGCTGGAGCCATTTTTTACCACTAAGCGTGATGAGGGCGGCACAGGGCTGGGTTTAAGTGTATCTTATGGCATAATAAACGCTCATAATGGCAGCCTGGAGTTTGAATCTAAACCGGGAATGGGCACAACGGCAGTTATAACCTTACCCTCAGTCAGAGATTTATAAAATGATTACACTTATCATTTGCCGAGGGGGCTTTTCATTACCAAATTACCCGGTAAATTCCACAAGATCTGCCAGTCTAAAATTAAAGGAACAAATTAATGTCTGACACCATTTTCCTGCTGGATGATGAAGAATCTTTTTTAAATAGCGCCCGGTTGATTCTACGGTCAGCGGGTTTTAACAAGGTGATTACGTGCGCGGACAGCCGCCGCGCCCTGGAAACTATAGCGCAGGAGCGCCCGGCTATAGCCCTGTTGGATCTTACCATGCCTTATGTGGGCGGCTATGATGTACTGCAGCAGCTCACGGCCCAATATCCCGAAACTGTAGCAGTCATTGTTACCGGTATTAATGAGGTAAAAACAGCCGTGGACTGCATTAAGGCCGGGGCCTACGATTACCTGGTTAAACCTGTTAACCACGATGGACTTATTGCTTGTGTAAAAAGAGCAATGGAGCATCACCGCATGCAAAGGCAGATGGAAACGTTAAAAAATTACATCCTGACGGGAGATCTGGAGAATCCTTCTTCTTTTTCCGGTATTATTACCCAGGATCAGTCCATGCAAAATGTTTTTCGGTATGCTGAGGCTATTGCGGCCACAGCTCTTCCCGTTTTAATAATGGGGGAGACAGGCACCGGCAAAGAGCTCCTGGCCAGGGCCATACACAAGGCCAGCAATTTAAAGGGGGAGTTTGTACCCCTTAACATAGCCGGAGTAGACGACAATATGTTCAGCGACACGCTCTTCGGTCATAAAAAAGGCTCATTTACCGGGGCAGGTGAGGCCCGGGAGGGTTTAATCGGGCGTGCCCGCCAGGGCACTATATTTTTTGATGAAATAGGCGATCTTACAGCGGAAACTCAAACTAAGCTTTTACGGCTTCTTCAGGAGGGAACGTTCTATCAGGTAGGTTCAGATATTGAGCGCCGCAGCCAGGCCAGGATAATTACGGCCACTCACAGGAATTTAAGCGCCATGCAGGAGCAGGGGGCTTTTCGTAGAGATTTGTTTTATCGTCTGCAGTCTCACAGCTTAACAATCCCACCGCTTAGAGAGCGATCCGGAGACATAGTTTATTTAGTTGAGTACTTCCTGGAGCAGGCGGCTGCCTCTTTTAAAAAGAAAAAGCCCGCGTTCCCGCCTGAATTACTAACTCTGCTCGCGGGCTACCACTTCCCCGGCAATGTGCGTGAACTTCAGGGGCTTATTTTTGATAGCGTGAGCGTTCACCAATCCGGCGTATTAATTACCAAATTAATTCAGGAAAAGCTTTATGGTTCGGGTCGGGCATCATCGGTACCGCTTGAGGGGGCACCTATACCTGCTGTTATTGGGTATCCCGCCAGGCTGCCCTGTTTAAAAGAGGCAGAAGATGCCCTTATTATTGAAGCACTGCGCCGGTGTAATGATAATAAGACCATGGCCGCCCGCATGCTGGGCCTTACCCGGCAGACATTAAACAACCGGCTTAAGGGGCGGTAATTTTTTTTACACCGGTAAAAAATTTACCGGTAACCCCGATTAGTCTCTTTTTAAGTCCACTGTTTTATTTTCCAGGCCCAAATCCTTGTTTTTGCGCTGTGTACCTGAATTAAAATTTCAGGTGTAAAAGAATTTTACTATCAGCGTTAATAAATTTTCAAAGGCTTACTTTCTATAAGTCAATGATATTAAGGGTGTTACAATAATATACATCCAGTGGCAAGCTTTTTGCGTAAGACGATGATATGTCAAGGGATAGCAATTTATAAAAGACGAGGTAATTAATGGGCGGTAAACAATATCACATTCTGATTGTGGATGATGAAGAGCTGGAAGTTAACACTATGTCCTTGGTGCTTAGAATATCCAGGTATAAGGTAAGCGGTGCATCCAATGGGTTAGAGGCCCTTAACGTTATTATGCGGGAATATGCTTCTTCAGCTCCCATTGATCTGGTAATTACCGATCTCCAAATGCCCCAATTGGGGGGGGAGGAGTTTATAGATAAACTTCATCTTCTGGATATTGATATACCCGTCATTGTTATTACAGGCTTTGGTGATAAAGAGACTGTTGTAAGTCTTTTACGTAAAGGTTGTGCGGACTTTATTGATAAACCTATACGTGAGGATGAGCTGCTGGCAAGGGTAAAGGACGTACTGGTTCGCTGGGAAGCTTCCAGAAATGAGGTTAAGGACTGGGTGGATGAAAAGACCTTTTCTCAAAGAACAAAAATTATTAAAGCCCTGCATCGCAGGTTATTGGAAAAGACTTAAGGCAGAGGTTTGTTGAGTTATATGACGGTTGATACAGTTATAAAAACATTAGAAAATCTCTCCAAGGCAGTGGTAATGGCCGATCCTCGTAATTTACAGGAATTGGCCGGCATACATCAGGGGCTTGAGTATTTGACCGGCGCCCCCCCGGCCATGGCGGCTGATGCGGCCCTGGCCGCTAAACTTCTGGAGGAGATAATTCTGGAGGATGTAAAGGATAAGGAGAGTGCTTTTTCACAGGTAAGCGCAGCTATAGCCGGCATGCAGAAAAAGGTTCGTAAACTAACGGCTGAGACGCAGACAGTGTCAGATCTGGGACCAATAGACAATAAAACTGAAACAAACGTTATCTGGCCGGCAGGCACGGACAGAGAAATTTTCGCGGCATTCCTTGCCAAACGTGAGAGTATGATGGAAGATCTGGAGACCGCCATTATAAATTTTGAAAAAAAAGGTACTTCAGAAAATATTGAGTGTATACGCCGTTTGTTTCATACCCTGAAAGGGGAGGCGGGTGTACTGTCTTTGCCGGAGGTGTCCGGGCTGTGTCATCATGCAGAGGACCACCTGAGCCTGGGGGCCGGCAAAGTTTCCATCGATATACTACTGGAGGTCAAGGACTGGCTTAGTCAGGTTTTTGCCGCTTATGCGGGTAATGATACATTGCCTCAGTCTCCCACAGGTCTTTTGGAAAGATTAATGGAATATAGTACCGGGCGCGAGAAAAATCCCATGTGCAAAAAGGGCGCAGATGCTCATATCGAAGGCTGCGAAGATTGCTTTGCTGATGTTAATCTTGCACATAACTGGGATGGTGAAATACTGCAGGATTTTATCCATGAATCCAGAGACCATCTGCAGTCCGCCGAAGCTCAGCTACTGGCGTTGGAAAAGCAAAACACGGATATGGAAGCCATAAATACAGTGTTCCGGTCTTTTCATACCATAAAGGGGCTGGCCAATTTCCTGGGCCTTAAACCTGTGTCCTCCCTGTCTCATATAACCGAAAGCCTTTTAAATGAAGCGCGTAATAAAGACCTGGTTCTTACCCACGACCCAATTGAGTTGATTTTCAAAGCTGTAGACGCCCTGAGCATAGAAATTAATAATATTGAAGCGGCTATGGGTAACGGCAAAGTATACAAGTGTTCACCCGAGTTGCATATACTGGCAGATGAATTATCCATATTTTTAAGCAATTACAAATTGAATGGAAAAAAACCGCTGGGGCAAATACTAGTAGAGGAGAGTAAAGCCACACCCCTACAGATAAAAACTGCCTTAAAGCAGCAGATAAAAGAACCCGATACCCGTCTGGGTTCAATATTAGTAAGTAACGGCGTTCTGCAGTCAGGTGATATTACCGATGCCTTGAAAAAACAGGCCCCGGACCAGGCCCAAAGTCAGGTTAAAGAAGTTATTAAAGTAGAAACAGAAAAGCTGGACAAGCTTGTGGACGCTATTGGTGAACTGGTTATTGCTGAGTCCATGATTACGAATGATGGGGAAATACTAGATATGAATTCCTCGCGCATAGAGGCAAATTTACGTCAGCTAAATAAAATAACCCGTGAATTACAGGTAATGGGCATGAACATGCGCATGGTTACAGTAAAGTCGATCTTTCAAAAAATGGCCCGTGTAGTACGCGATCTGGCACGTAAACAGGGGAAAGATATCCTATTTGAAACCTCTGGAGAAGATACAGAACTGGATAAGAATGTTATTGAAAATATCAGCGACCCGCTCCTGCATATGGTGCGCAATGCCGTAGACCATGGTATAGAGACC
>CAZRWX010000187.1:0-6941 GCA_964603925.1 uncultured Bifidobacteriales bacterium
AGGAAGTACAACGGGCTCCTTATTGCGGCCGTCGTAAGAGTTCTGCCACTCGGTAATACGTTTATGAAAGGCTACCTCCAGAGCAAATTTACTGAGTTTGCACTCTATGTACCTGGGAGCTGCCGCTGAATCACCTGTAAGGGGATCGCCCCAGTTACCCTGGGTGTCTATCAGAAGGTTTTTTTGGCCCAGATTCACCAGAGCATCACCAATAGCAGCATCCCCATGCGGGTGAAACTTCATTGTGCTGCCGATTACGTTAGCGGCTTTATGAAACCTGCTGTCCTCCATCTCCCTTAGAGAGTGAAGAATACGCCTTTGCACAGGCTTGAGGCCGTCTTCTAAATATGGAACAGCTCTGTCTGTGATTACATAGGAGGCATACTCAAGGTAATAGTCATCGTACATCTCTTTGATGTGCATGTTTTCAGAAATATTATTAGCGGTCATAGGCAAAAAAGTTACGAATTAAAAATATGATTCACGAGGGTGAGGGTTAAGCCGCTTTAAGCTTGGCTTTGCTTTTGTCAATGTCTGTATCATCTTCTACACGCAGGTTTTTAATAAGGAAATTTCTGCGTTCGGGTGTGTTTTTGCCCATATAAAAACTAAGCATATCAGAAATTTTAGTTTGAGATTGAATTATAACCGGATCCAGACGCATATCTTCGCCAATAAAGTTTTTAAACTCATCGGGGCTGATTTCGCCGAGGCCTTTGAAACGGGTAATTTCGGCTGATGTCCCCAGCTTTTCCAAAGCAACCAGTTTTTCGACTTCGTTGTAGCAATAGGTGGTATCTTTTTTGTTGCGCACGCGAAAAAGTGGTGTTTGCAGAACATGTACATGGCCATGCCTTATGAGTTCGGGGAAAAACTGCAGGAAAAATGTGAGCAGCAGGAGCCGTATATGTGCCCCGTCCACATCAGCGTCTGTGGCTATGATAATTTTATTATAGCGGAGATCTTCAATACCTTCTTCGATGTTGAGAGCATGCTGAAGAAGATTGAACTCCTCGTTTTCATAGACCACCTTTTTTTTAAGGCCGAAGCTGTTAAGGGGTTTGCCCTTAAGGCCGAAGACAGCCTGTATACTTACATCGCGTGATTTGGTTATGGAGCCTGAAGCTGAGTCGCCTTCAGTAATAAATATCATGGAGTCTGAGCGTTTAGGGTCTTTAGTGTTAAAGTGTATTTTGCAGTCCCTGAGTTTTTTGTTGTGAATGTTGGCCTTTTTGGCCCGCTCATTGGCCAACTTACGGACCCCGGCCATATCCTTACGCTCGCGTTCATTTCTTTGAAATTTTGTAAGGAGTGCTTGGGCCACGTCTTTGTTTTTGTATAAATGCTCCAGCATGTGCTTGGTTACGAATTCCATTATCCAATTACGAAGCGAGGGGCCGTCGGGTACTGTAGCAGTGGACCCGAGCTTGGTTTTTGTCTGGGACTCAAATAAGGGCTCCTGGATGCGGATGGAAATACAGCCTATAATGGAAGAACGGATATCGTGAGGGTCGAAATCTTTATTATAAAACTGCCTGCAGGCTTTAACTATGGCCTCACGGAAGGCTGCCAGGTGTGTGCCGCCGTCTGTGGTATATTGGCCGTTAACAAATGAGTAGTAGTCCTCACCTGGCTGATTGTTATGGGTAATGGCAACCTCAATATCCTTTTCTTTAAAATGTATTATGGGATAAAGAATGTTGTTGTCGGTCTCCTTTTCCAGCAAATCAAAAAGACCGTTTTTAGATATATATTTTTGACCGTTAAAAATTAAGGTAAGGCCGGGGTTCAGGTAGGCATAATTCCAGATACGCTCCTCCATATACTCGTGCAACCAGTTATAGTCATGGAATATTTCTGGATCTGGTACAAAGGTAACCAGGGTACCATCGGGCTCTTGCGACCGGGATTCTGTTGTCTCATTTATAAGGCGGCCGCGCTTAAAAGACGCTGAGCGGGTTTTGCCGCCGCGGAATGCCTGGACAAAGAACTCTGATGAAAGGGCGTTGGCGGCCTTTGTACCAATACCATTGAGGCCCACGGACTTTTGAAAGGCCTCGGAGTCGTATTTGCCGCCTGTATTCATTTTGCCCACACACTCTACCAGCTTGCCTAAGGGAATGCCCCTGCCGAAATCGCGTATAGTAACACGGCCGCCCTCCTGGGTAATGTGAATCTCTTTACCCTCGCCCATGACAAACTCGTCAATGGCGTTGTCGATAATTTCTTTAAAAAGGATGTAAATGCCGTCATCGGGACTTTTGCCATGACCCAGTTTGCCTATATACATACCCGGGCGGATACGAATGTGCTCCCGCCAGTTTAAAGTTTTAATAGAATTTTCAGAATAGCTTGCCCTGCTGGAAGCGCTTGCCATGACCTAACCCCTGATTGCTGAAACTGAGTGATTACTGCTCAAATGAGTAGTAGATTTAAAATATTTTTCCCCCGATGCCTTGTCAATGATTTTCCCTTTTAGTGCAATAATAGCAGGAAAAATAGTTGTCAGGATAATAAATAATCTGGAGATATGAAAACTCGCCAGCCTGTTTTTCGAGTAATTACAGATTAATTTGTTTCTCCCAAAACTCTGAGTTCTGTAAGGGCCTCTTTTTGGGCTTTTTGGAATACCTTTTGAAAATGACCGGTCCACACCTCTATGGTGGGTACCAGCTCTAAAAAGGTTTTGATTTGAATTTGACCATGAAGGAGCACTCTGTATCCTGTTAAATCTACAAGATAATACTCTAATACGGATTTTAGCTCCTTACCGGGATTACCTGGGGTAAGGAATACCTGCTGTTCGGATAAGCTTAAAATGTGACCGGTAAATGTAATTGCCAGGGTAGGGGTAAATGACGCGCTTTTTGGCCATTGCAGGTTAATATTTACATTATCGTGTTGAAATGCCTTATCTTCAAAAATGATTGCCGCACTGGGGATAATTTTAGGGGAGGTGGAAAACTCCTGATCCAGAGTATTCAGATAAAGGCCTTCCAAAGTAACCGGTTCTTCTTCTATGGGGCCTTTAAGCTGAAAATAGGGAGAAGGCATTATCACCGCGATATTGGAGAAATCCTGAGCAGGCGGTGCTTTTTTTGGACTATTGGAGCAGCCCATCAATATGGCAAGTATTATTAAATAACGCATCCTGTTAAATTAGGTTAATAAAACCCCCTATCTCAAGAATGAAATGATATTTAGCTCTTAATTAAGTATAAACTTTTGCGACCATTCCCCATTCAGGACCACAACATACAGCCCAGAGCTGGCATGGGAGAGGTCAATTACCGTTTCAAGAGGAGTGTTGTGCTCGTTGTAAACAACTTTGCCGTGTAAATCCTGAATTATTATGGAGAATATTGCGGGACTGCCGGGTAAAAACCTTAGATACCGATGGAGGGGGTCAAAAAGCAGACCATAGGTCTTACCCGGGCTGTTGTCAGCGGCAATTGGCGCTTGCCCGCACTGCTGCGTGGACGCCCAATCTATGGGAAGCCCGGCAGAGTTTTTGCTGTACTGATTTAACCATGCAATAATTGGCACGGGAACATTGCACAGGCGGTTATTTCTCACATCAAGCGAGGTAACTGTCAGGTGAATAATGTCTGCCGGCAGCGAATCCAGTAAGTTATTTGAAATGTCCATATCTGTGATGGTGTGCAATTGGACAATATCCCCCGGCAGGGCTGTCAGTTGGTTGTTGCTGAGATTGAGTTCCTGCAATTGCAGGAGTTTTTCAAAGCCCGGAGGTATTGAATCGAGGTTGTTATAGCTGAGATTAATAGTGTTGAGGTTGTCCAGCTCAAATATCAGGGAGGGAAGGTATATTATGTTGTTGTGGGAAAAATTTAGAATTGAAAGGTTTGTAAGTGCTAAAAGTGGGCTGGAAAATACCTGTAAATTATTGTTATCTGCCTCAATGGTGTTCAGTAAAGTTAAAGACCCAAGCTCATTGGGCAGGCCCGACAGCGTATTTTCGCTAAGCTTAAGCTCTTTTAACCCTGTAAGTGCGCCTATACTGGCCGGGAGCGTGTCTAAATTACGGCTGGATAAATCCAGGTAAGTAATACGCCCTGCCTGGGTATTGACAATATCCTCCACCTGCACCAAGTCCCAGCCGGCAGCGTCCAGGATACCCCTTACCACACTGGAATCACAGGCGTAATCAGCACATTGTGCATGTAGTGTGCCAGTTACCAACGTAAAAAGTACTATACATTTGAGCGCGATAATCCGAAGATATAACATTAGAGTTTCACAATTTTTAGCTGATCGCACATTTACCTGATTCATATAAAATTGTATGAGATAATTTCCAAATAGGCAACATCCTTTTGAGTTTATTCTCTTAACCAGAAATGTGATAGTTGATTAAGCTTATTTTTTGCCACTTTGTCTGCGCTGCTAAATGTGTAATGAACCATTATATGGCCTAAAGTATAGTCAAATTTGGCATTTAAGACAGATATTTGTGTAATTTTAGTTTATTTAGCAATTTTATGTATCCTGTTAAGCCCACAGTTAAACAGGATTTTTATGAATTTATCAAATGGAAACTCTTAAAACAGTCTGAAAATGTGGTATTTGGTCTGATCATTGATTTTGAATATCTGGCAAATTAAGGTGTCTAAAACAGTTTGACTTATACTAAAGTTACTGGGATAATTAAGAGTAGAGTCTGAATGTTAATTTATTTCCGCTAAACGGTTGATGGGCCTTTTAGCATAGGTATTTGAGGTAGAATTTGCTCCCTGGTACTTGCACTATCCCAATGGGGTTGTGCTATAATGGTAAGAAACAAAGCAAGCATAAGGCCGGTTTTGGTCTCTGCATACTTGCTTTGCTTTTTATTTATTTACCGGTAATGGGCCTGCCTCCCGTTGTAGGGTTTGCGGCAGATGACCTGATTCCCGCCGCACAGGTCACTCAGGCTACAGACGGCACCGGCGCTCTCACCATCAATTTCAAAATTAAAGACGCGGAAACCGACAACGCTGCGCTTCTCAACTTTGAGTTCAGTGTGGACTCGGGCACCACCTGGCAGGCGCCCGTAAACGCCGATGCCACTACTGCTCTCTCGACCAACTGGGCCGATAACGGGGGAGGCGGCTACAGCTCGGCTGTGGACTGGAGCGGAGCCACCCATTCCTTTACGGTCGACACCCGTCATTTAGATCTATATGCTCCGCCCGCCTACCGTACCTGGTGGGGTAATGCCAACGATATGGACATCCCCAGGGGCATGGCTTACAGCAAGGGCAAGCTCTACATTTCCTGCTGGAATGATGACGAGGTGGGGGTGTGGGATGAGGCCACCCAGGCTTTCATCAACAGTTTCGGCACCAATGGTTCAGGGGATGGCAACCTGGACCAGCCCGCGGGCGTGGCTGTGAGTAATGAACGCATCTACGTAGTAGACAACACCAATGACAGGGTCACAGTATGGGATGAGACAGCGTCCCCTCCCACCTGGATTACCAGTTTTGGGACTTCAGGCACAGGTACAGGGCAGTTGGATCAGCCCTGGGATGTGGCCGTTTACCAAGGCCGAATCTATGTTGTCGATCTTTTAAACGACCGGTGCACGGTATGGAGGGAAAGTAATCTGGAATATATCACCTCCTTTGGCGTCACCGGCAACGGGGCGGGGCAGATGAACAACCCGGAGGGTATTTTTATTAACGACAGTCTTATTTTTATCCCCCAGGTGGGCAATGACCGCATCAATATCTGGAACCTTTCCGATTATTCCTGGAACAACAGCTTTGGTTCTCTAGGCTCCGGCAACAGCCAGTTTAACAACCCACGCGGCATCACCATCCATAATGGGGTTATTTATGTAACCGATCAGGGCAACGATCGGGTCACGGTTTGGAATGAAAGCGACTATTCCTGGATTACGTCCTTCGGTTCCCTTGCGGAGTTCGACAACCCCTGGGTCATCCTTCATCTCAAGGACAAAATTTACATCACCGCCGACAATGACCGCACCACTATATGGGCGGACAAATTCACAGGCGCCGGTGAGTTTGACGGCTACCAGTTCCGTTTTGATGCCAATGATGGCGCCACCAGCGCATCTCCCGGAGTCACAGAAGACATCGTCATCGATAACAGTTCTCCCTTTATCCAGACCTGGAGCCCGGACAAGGGCGCATTTGTCCTTAACGATGTAGTCAGCTACTACCTTAAGGAAAATATCACTTCCGGCAAGGTTATCTGGCGGCGTATAGGGGGTACGGCCGACGCGCTGTCTCCGCAAACCTATAATTTTACGGGCACCCAGCTGAATGCGGGGTCTCGGGTGGTCAACCCCCCTCTGGCCCTGATGTCGGGCACCATCTACCGGGTGGAGTTTGTGGCGGTGGACGCTCTGGGCAATAAGTGCGATACGGTAAAAACCGATTCCGTAACTTTTAGCGACGGCACTGAGCCCTATGGCGGGTTTACGGTTGCCGATACCATACCTACTGCCCAAATCAGCCAGTCCGCCGACGGGCTGGGTACCGTAACCATCAATTTCAAAATAAAGGATTCCGATCTCAACGACTGCGTGCTTCAGGATTTCCAGTTCAGTATAAACAACGGCTTTTCCTGGCAATCGCCCCTGAATGGCGACGTTTCGGGAGCTCTGAGCGCCAACTGGGAGGACAACGGCGGAGGAGGGTACAGTTCCGGCGCCACCTTCGCGGCGGCAGCAGCACATAGTTTTACTTTTAACAGTCGTCATACGGACATGTTCTCCCCGCCGGGTGGTAAGACCGCCATGGGTACACTGAATAACAGCGTCGCGGATGGGGAGACAAATCAGCCCCGGGGCGTGGCTGTAAGCCGCGGGAAGATATATGCGGTAGACTATGTAAATGACAGGGTTACGGTATGGGACCTGGCTACTGAGGCGTGGTCATCCAATTTTGGCTCGCTGGGTACGGGCGACG
>CAZRWX010000188.1:0-6938 GCA_964603925.1 uncultured Bifidobacteriales bacterium
TCTTTAAGAACTAAAATTTCAACTATAATCAAATCAAATTGTAATCGGGTGGAAAAACATTTATAGCCGGGTACTTGTGAAATCCGTTTTAAAATTAGCACCTGCCAACTTATACTCTTCCCGCGCTCTTTCAATACATTTTTGTATGCTCTGGATCTTATTTATAATAACATCATTCATACATTATACGCCTTTCCTGTTTTATATAGAGCATGAATAATATCTTTGCGCTCTTCATTCAACTTCTGGTAAAAGGAGAATGTTAACATTTCGAATTCTTCTGTTTCATATTGGTCTGAGCAATAGATTCACTCTCCCATTCCCACAATTTCTTTTTGAAAAACAGTGGAAACTAATAAATCAAAAAGTGGCCGTTGCAATATTAAAAAGGCCCGGGTTTAATGTAGATCTTGCAGTCAAGGGAGAGGGGCTTATCAACGCTCTTAAAATAACTCGTTATGATCTTGTTTTTATAAGTTAACAAATGGCGTTTTGGCTATAATGGCTTTTATCAGCTTTTCGACGGACTTTTCCCAATCGGAAGCTGTCATGGCAAAAATAAAACTGGAGCATTGCCCGATAGGATAACCCATGACAGGTCCGGGTCTGCAACTGTCTGGAAAATTAATAAAAGGGTACAAAATTTCAAACAAGCTGATATTTTGAAACGACATCCTTAATTAAAACAGGCTATATACACCCGCACCAATAAATACTACCCCGCTAACTCTCCGCAGCCATTTTTCCACTGCCTGCACCCTGTCAAATGATTTGCCCAGTGCTTTGGCGCTAAAAGCCAATATCCATGCAAAGGCAATAACCGGCAGAGCAGTACCTAATCCATATAAAGAGGGCATAAATAAACGCGAACCATGTTTTGCGGCCAGGCCAAGGGTATTGCCAAAAAACAGTGCTGCGGAAATCGGACAAAAAGCCAGAGCAAAAACCAGCCCTAGTAAAAAGGCGCCCCATAAACCACTCTTAGCCAGCCGCTGCTGGGTATTATGAGAAAGTATACTGCCTCCTGATTTAAGAGGAATGACACCCAAAAGGAAAAGGCCTGCAATTATAAGAAGCGGACCTATGATAAGCCTGAAGCGGTTTTGGAGGAACATGGATACAGGGGGAATGGCATGGGCACTGGAGACCAGAATAGCGCCCAGAATGATATAAGTAAATGTTCGCCCCAATGTATAAGCTAACCCGCCCAGGAACATTCGTTTTGAATGCTCTACCTGCCTGCCTATATAAGAAATAGCGGCGATATTTGTGGCCAGGGGGCAGGGGCTTATGGAGGTGAGGACACCCAGCCATATGGCCATACCCATATCAAAAATAAAATCCATAGAAATAAATCAGTTGTGAAGGTAACCCTTAACTTCTTTTACAATATAGGAGACAAATGCCTCTTCGCTATTTAAAAGTGTCCACACTTTATCAAGATTGCGCCATTTAACTTCTTTGCCGCTGGAATACTCAGAGACAATTACTGACTTGGTGAAGAGTTTGTATTTCCCAATCAGTGGTTTATTTTCTTGGGTATCTATATCGACTAATGAGAATTCCATTTTGCCGGATTTTAATTCATCTGCAAAATTTTCCATAATTGCCTTTTTAGTATAAGCCTCAATTTTGCGGCAGGAAGTGCATCTATAGGAATCAGAGTAGAAATAGCGTACTTTGATTAGAGTAATTGCCAGTTCAGGCCCTGCTTTTTGAGAGACCCTTTTTTCACTGGTCATATCATTTTGCAGGGATGAAGACTGTTTGTTTTTATCATCCCCCTTGCAAGAGGATATACATGCCAGTACAAGCACTATGACCCCAAATTTTACAAAATAATTAGATTTATTCAGCAGCATATACCACCCCCCTCTTTATGTTAAAATTTACTGATTAAGTAGTGCTTTTAATTCTTCTGAGTTTGGAACCTTTCCCACTACTTTTACTACCCCGTCAACTACCAGAGCGGGTGTCATCATAACACCAAAACTGGTTATATCGTTAATGTCAGTAACTTTTTCCAATTCGTATTCAATGCCAAGCTCACTGGCCGCGGCTTCTGATGCCTGGGCCAGTGCTTTACATTTTGGGCAACCTGTCCCGAGAATTTGTAATTTTTTCATAACTTGTCTCCTTTAGGGTTTTAGTTTTTATTGTTAAGGTTTGCCATCTTAATATTTTGGTCTGTCATCGCTTTCTAACAATTTCTGATTTAATACATCTATTTTGTAAGTTTCCCACCCATTAAATATAAGTAGGTTGTTACCCAGTTAGCCAAAATAGCTGTAATACCGAACACAAACATACCAACACTCATTAATGCCCAGCCGGATATGATGTTACCTACCACACATCCAGTACCAATAGCCGCTCCTGTTCCTACAATAATTCCGCCAAAAAATGCAACAATGGTTTGTTCAGGTGGTTTTGGTAAAAGGCGGGACTGCCCGGACAATTTTCCAGAAACGAAGGAGCCCCCAACCAGACTTATAACTAACAATACCAGCCACCAGACAATTTTGTTAGGGGTGGGTATTATAGATGCTGGGGCTTTTTGCGGCTGGACAGGTTTACTGGTGGGAAGAGGCGCATTGAGTTTTATACCATTAACATGTTTAAAATTGTTTTGGGTTATTAGCTGCTCAGCTTGTAAAACACCGTGTGTCACTCCTAAGGGATAATTCCTGCCGCTTGCGGCACTGGAAAGATACGCCAGGGTGGCCAGCAGGCCAATGGCCAGCCCGGCCTGCCAGGGTTTCCAACTTGTATACAGCCATTTACGCGGTGATATTTGGTTGTCTTTTTCAGGAATAGAAGATGTCTTTGATTTATATCTTATTGAAATAATAATGGTCAGAACTCCAAAACCAAGGGCTAATATCCAAAAAGGGATACCTGTCAGAGATGTCAATGTAATGGGACCGCCAGTCTGAGATTTTATTACAAATGACTTTATGTAAATCTGGAACTTGTTGAGTATACCATACTCTACCGCCGAAATTCCTATGGGAATGCCAACCAGAGCTGCCATGGAGTTCAGATTCCCCGTACCTGCTTTAAACAGACACCCGCTTACACAGCCCCCGGCCAGAACCATCCCAATGCCGAAAATAACACCTCCTAATAAAAGATTTAACCATAGAAAAGGTTTGGGGTTGAGTGTTATGAATCCTAAAATATCAAGTAAGGCGAAACCCGCCATGGAAACAACAATACATACCCAGAGACCCCACATCTTTCGCCAATCCTTCAACATAATCACTTCACTGAATGCGGAAGCACCACAAAGGTCGCCCTTCTGAAGGAAAAAACCAAAAAGGAAGCCAATGGGTGCTGCGGTTAGAAACCACATATTAGTATAGATTGCAGTTATGGTAATTATCGATAACAACAATACTGATATCCAGATGACGCGTTTACCATTACCTGTATCATTTTGCATATTAAACATATCTTCCCCTTATGAAAACTTTATCTACAATAAATGTTTTAAAAAAGTCCACCATATATCTTGCCTGAAATTGTAGCCATTACAATTACGAGGCTTACAAATACCACTGGTTTTTTAGTTCCCATGATACTGCGGATGACCAGCATGTTAGGAAGTGACAGGGCGGGCCCTGCCAGCAGTAACGCAAGGGCTGGACCGTCAGCCATTCCATTGCCCATTAAGCCTTGAAGGATGGGTACTTCAGTAAGCGTTGCAAAGTACATAAATGCTCCAGCAGCTGCAGCGAATAGATTAGACCATAAGGTATTAGTTCCCACAGATCCGCTTATCCATTGCGAGGGTATAAGCCCTTCGTTGCCGGGGCGGCCAAGTAGAAGGCCTGCGATAAGGACACCAAAAAACAGGAGAGGCAGAATTAGTTTTGTAAAACCCCAGGAGGAAGAAAACCATTCACCTGTTTCCCCTTTATCTTTACTGGTAATAAAGGAAAAACCGATAATGCCGGCCGAAAATGAAATGAGCGGTTCCTGAGGGAAAATGAATGCTAATATGGCAGCAGGAGCCGCAGGCACCAGCATTTTCCACCATTTAACATGGTACCAGATGATAAGCAAAAGGCCCAATCCAAGAGATAAAAGACCAGTAATGAGCCACTTAGCCTGGTAGATGGTATGCCAGGTACCAATGGACTCCATAGGCTTACCCCAGTTGGCGAATACCAGAATAAGAACCATCGTACCGAAGAAAACGGCTGTCTTCCATAAGGGACGCGCTTCCTCCTGTTGGGGCATATACATCTGAGCCTGGATTTTTACTTTTTCCCCCTTACGGAAAATAAAGTGCATGGATAGCCCTATAACGGCACCCGCAATAAAAAAGGCTGGAATTAAACAAAGAATCACATGTTCCCTGGCATACCATTTGGCCAGGTGCAGAGCTTCTGCTACCGCATTATCAAAGCGCGTTGAACCGGCAGGGAGAAAAAAGAACAGCAGAAATATTCCCAGTATAATTAATAGCGGTTTATATTCCTTTTTCCAGTTCATGAAAATTTTCCCACGTTATTAATTAATGTGAAAAAAATTATTGCATCAAGTCCATTTGCTTTTTTGCTCTTTGTTTTAAGGCTGTCTCGATACACCCCATGAATTTAAGTATACAAGGCATTGCCAAAGTGTAAAAAACCATTAGCCCTTTTTTTTCATCCTCAAGGATTCCGGCATTTTTTAATACTGAGAGATGTTTTGAAACTGTAGAAGTATCCACCCCAAGCATATCGGTAAGCTCACATACACATTTTTTCCCCTTTGCAAGTTCCTCAACCAGAAAAAGTCTTGTGGGGTGGGCGATAGCTTTTATAACAGATGCCCTGGCATCCAGGCTTGCCTGCTTGCGCTTATCAATTGTTATTTTCGGCATTACTTTAGATTCCTCTCTGCAATATTACTGGTATTATATACCCTTCAACCTGGAGTAGAGCCCCTGTTCTTCAATTTATTCATAAAGGCTCTCATTTTGCTTAATGCCTTTTTCTCGCCTTCATCCTGAGGCAAATTCCAGGGCTCCATGACACGATCGGTAATTTTTTTACACATGGGAGGTTCTGGAAATGCGCCAGGATCAAATAATGTGTATCCTTCAAAATCAACGGGTTGTTCCTGATAACAGGACCAAACAGCTTTTTTAATAATATCGGGTGTACCCTTAAATTGCAGGTCAATAAGATTTACCTGTTTACGAAACCTTTCAATAAACTCCAGGGGAATATTATACAGCCACGGATGCAGTGCTTCGGTTCCCATAATACGCTTCTTATCATCCACACCATTTTTCACCAGGGCCTTAAGCGCATCACCAGTCAAATGCCCTTCCGATTCGGGGCCGCTTAAAATAAGATGGCGTATGTTTGGATTTGCTACAACATTACATATAACCTTTTCTAAACCCACGCTGGGGGTTTGAAGAGTGCCGGATAAAGCCGCCCCCCCCTCCAGACCCGCCCGGACCAGCAATTCAATTTCTGGCGGAATTTTGTCTTCGTCACAATTAAGAATAATTACTACTGCTGCCGGCGAGTAGTCGTTACCCCGTACATAGCGCCCCTCTTCGGGAGGATAATCCGGGTGACAGGTTGTTTTTTTTACTTCAGAACTCATATATTTACCTATTTGGTAGTATAGCCAAATAGCCAAACAGTGTCAAGACGTTAGATGCCGGGCCGCAAAGCAAAGACGGGAGCACTTCCAAATACCGGTTTCTCACAAAAATGTTTAAAATATTGCGGTTTATTACAAAAAAGCGGGAACTTTTCTGTTTGTGCCCGGTCTTAAGGTTAGAATCTGAAAATTTTAATCATAAAACCAACCAGGGGGTACCCAGTGAAAAAATCATCCTTAATAATAATCTCAGCCATATTAATAGTTTTTAGTGCTCATTCTGCTGCTTTTGGGCGGGAAAAGGAAAATCTAATCCAGCTTGCCATACTTTTAGATGCCAGTGGGAGCATGGATGGTCTAATTGATCAGGCCAGAGGTCAAATCTGGAAGATCGTAAATGAGCTGGCATTGGCTAAGAAAAACGGCAGGACGCCGCAGATGGAAGTGGGCGTGTATATTTATGGCCGGGATGATATTGCCGCAGCTGAGGGTTACCTTAAAATGATATCGCCCTTATCCAGGGATTTGGATAAGATATCCGAAGAGCTGTTTAAAATCACCACCAACGGCGGTAGCGAATATTGCGGCAAGGTTATAGAGAGCGCCGTGGACGGCTTGAACTGGAGCAAAAGCAATAAGGATTTGAAGGTCATTGTCATTGCCGGCAATGAGCCTTTTACTCAGGGTAATGTTGATTATAAAAAGTCCTGTAAAAAAGCCATTGAGCGGGGCATAATTGTAAATACAATTTTTTGCGGCAAACGCGGGGATGGCGTTAATACCAATTGGAAAGACGGCGCGGATCTGGCTGACGGCAAGTACATAAACATAGACCAGAACCAGACAGTGGTGCACATAGCCGCCCCTCAGGATAAAGAAATTGTACGTCTGGGTGAGGATCTTAATAAAACATATATCGCTTATGGTACAGGCGGCGCTAAAAGAAAGGAGCGTCAGGGCGCCCAGGATGCCATGGCCATGGAGATGGCGCCTTCTGTAATGGTACAGCGCAGTGTGGCCAAAAGCAGCTCCCAGTACCGCAACAAAAGCTGGGACCTTGTGGATGCCGATGAAGAGGGTGAGGTTAATGTGGCTGAAATGGAAGAGGAAAAACTTCCCGAGGAGATGAAGAGTATGAAGGCTGAAGAGCGCAAACAGTACATTGAGAACATGAAAAAGAAACGAGCGGATATTCAGAAGAAAATCTCAAAACTCAATGAAGCCCGGCGTAAATATGTAGCGGTGGAACATAAGAAAATGTCCGGAGAGAACACCCTGGACCAGGCCATAATCGGCGCCATGCAGGAACAGGCCAGGAGTAAGGCGTT
>CAZRWX010000189.1:0-6853 GCA_964603925.1 uncultured Bifidobacteriales bacterium
ATAGTCATACCCTGGGGGAAAGGTACGGTGTAAGTGTCATCTTCAGTCTGGCTTATGCAGGAATAAAATATGGCACAGAAGCCTAAAATTATAGCTGTAAAGCTGGCAGTACATAATAACTTAGAACGCATAATTAACTCCGCCGTTGATTTCAAAACCAAAAAGGAAACTGCTGTTTAATACACCCATGTCCATGGCCGCCTCTGCGTTTAGGGTCATCCTGGGTGCAAGAGCCAGGTAACCGCCCGCTCCTGCGCCTGCTGTAAAAGCGCTGCCATTACCATTTTCGTCTGCAAAGTACTTGTAAATTCTGGTAATTATAAAGGGGCTGTATTTTTTGTATTTAAGAAGATGCAGACGGTTGTTAAAGAGCAGGTCATTACCAGGGCTATTACTGCTGGCAGCGGCAAGGACCTTTTCTTCTGTGCGGAAAGTAAAGGTTAAAGAAGTTGAATTATAATAACCGGGAGAGAGCTTGGTACTGCCGGTTACATTTAAGTTGTATTTATCACCGGCGGCGAATACACCTTTGTTATTTATTTCGTCTGCGGTATAGTGGGTGTATGTAAGGTCGCCTGACAGCCGCAGCTTTTTACCCCCTGTATACATAGTGTAGTCCGCTCCCAGGATTGCGGACATTTCGTTGCCGGGGTTGTACTCCTGGCTGTTATCAACAGGATTAAAAGCGCCGTGTGTGAGTATACCCATGGCGGCACCTATAATAAAATCGTCCATTAGCTCCCAGGAGGTGGAAAATGTTAAGTCCAGATCCAGACCAGTGCCATAGCGGGAAACTTTAAAATTCATTTGTTTGGTGGAAAGAGCACCCACAGTATTGGTCTGCTGCTGGCTGAGCTTGTTGGTGCCGGTGGGGGCTTGTATGCCAAAGGTGCCAAGAATGGCGTTGTTAAAATTATATGATACTCTGGCTTTGGTGCCGGCAAGGCCAAAAAGATTGTCAGATATATCATTGCCGATAAGGGTGCCATAGGTGGGGGAGGTAACCAAATCCACAGCCACGCCCTCCAGGTACTGGTCCAGGTTCATGGAGTAATATACAGGCACTACAGTCTCTACAGTCTGAAGTTGAGCGTAATTCCAAAACTCCATGTGAATGCCTGAATAGAGTTTTGTGCCTCGCAGAAAAGATGCTTCACTACCGGGAGACCCCGGTTGGGGAGCTGAAAGCGGAGTGTTCACTAAAAACACGGAACAGCAAAGTATTACTGATGAAATTAAAATGGATTTCATGATAAAGTCCTTAAATATCAGGGTAGTTCAGGTATAGGAATGCTGATTTTAACAGTTGTATTATTGTCAAGCCCCAAATTATTTGCTTCGGCAAAACCGGCGCGTACATCCTGAGTAGGAGATGGTGCGGCCATGGGGGCAGACTCTGCGGCTGGGGCCGCATCTTGCGCACCGGCTGTCTGGGTTTCGCTGGAAGCTGAGGTACTTTTAACAGCTGTTGTAGCAGCTTTATCCTTACCGGCGGTAACCGGCACCTCCGGCATAAAGGCACCACCTGCTTTAGCACTGAGCTGACGGGCCAGGGGAGTGACAGCGGGCTGGCTGGCTATGCTGCCCAAAGTTTTAGCCTCGGGCTGTGGGACAGTGGCCCCCTCTAAATAAGAGTCTGAACCAGGTGCCGCAGTTGTGGGCTTGTCCATGGGGCTGCTGCCCGAAATATCAACGGGAGCACCGCCTGATACCGGTATATTATCAGAAATAACAGGCTCCTCCTGTGCTGCTTCGTCCTGGGACTCCGACCCCTGCGATGTGGTGGTGCGGGATTGCGATGCACTAGCCGAAGCCTTCTTTGCCATTACACCGGCCTGCTTAAATTTGGGATCCAGGACAAAAGCTTTGGCAAAGGCCTGCTGAGCCTGACTGAAATTGCCGCGATCCTGAGCCTCAAGGCCGCTGCCGTAAGCCAGGGCCGCCAGCAGATTTTCGGTTTTAATAACCTGAATTTTTTTGCGTTCTTCATCTGAGATGGTGATATTCATTTTGCTCAGAATACCGAATACCAGCTTTTTTTCCAGGTCAAAGAACTTGTCTACAGCGCCATTTACCCCGGCCAGTTTAACAATTTTATTGTCTTTGGCATCTATATAAGCGGTTTTAATATTCAGATTTTTGTCCGCGTCTACGGAAAATTTGCCTGTCAGCAGCCTGCGCACTTTTAATTCCCGGGAAAATTTTACACGGGTATCCTGAGCTACTACATCGGAAATCTGCAGCTCTTTCTCCATCATCAGGGATGACATCCTCTCCCGCTCTACCAGAGTGAGAGCTGATACCTGGGCCAGGTCTGTAATTATCATATCTGTAAGGGCGCGCTGCAATGGGTTGTAGGTTGAATCTGCGCCCGTGTTCTCAAAATAGAGAACAGCCAGAGTTTTATTGTTAGTGGTGGCCTCTTCAGCTTGCTGACTGGGAGGCGCCTGCTCCTCCTGATTGCCGACAAGGAGCGCATCGGCGGAGGGTGAAACAGTTGTATCAGCCGCTGACGAGGCTGACTGTTGAGCGGGGGACTCCTGAAGAGACTCCGTTGGAATACTGTCAGCAGGCTGTGAGAGCGCGATAGGGGAAAGCGCCATTACCAGAACAAGGTATATAATAGATAGATGGTTCATTCTTTTGCCTCGAGTTTTTGAATTTGGTTTTGGGCCCGTTTAAATGACTTGTCCATTCTGAGAGCGATTTTAAAATGATTGAGGGCAGCGGCTTTATCGCCGGCATCCAGGGCCTCCAAGCCCTGGGAATAAACCAGCATTACTTTCATGTTAATTTTATCTGAGCCTTTAATGGCCTTTTTCTCCGCTCTGGAAATGTCGGCATCCAGCTCTTTTGCAATTTTAAAACTGAGTTTTTTAATGAGCTTAAAGAGGACCCTTTCTTTACCAGTAGCCTCCACGGCTTTGATGATTTCGCCTGATTCAACTTTAACCATGCGCACATCAATGCGGATTTTATTATTCATATCCCTGACAAAGCCCCCATACATAAGAAGCTGGGCCCCCAGCAGCTTACCGATTTGCGGGGCACCGGCAGGGTCCGTGATATCGGACTGAGCCAGCTCCTGCTCCATAAGCACAGCGGCCAGCTTTTCGCGCTCCAGAACATGAAGAGAGCTGATTTTCATAAGCTCGGTAGTAAGCATGTCGGCCAGGCCCTTTTTTAGACCGTCGTAGGCATCCTTATTCATAAAGCTGTTATTCTCAAAGTGAAGTACCGCTATTGTGTTTGAGGATGGCGCTGTCTGTGGGCTCTGTGTCTGCTCCTCTGAATACCCGGTATTTGCAAAAAACAAGGCTGATATTAGAACAAAAAGCACGGCTTTATGTTCTAACAAGCCGATGGAGCGTGCCTCACCTTTATGCAAATGCTCATGGGGCACAAACAGGAATAATGAAAGATTGTAGAACATGAGTTACCGCCGGGCTGAATATTACGAATACATAATTGGCTTCTGTCTAAAATAGTCATTCCCGCAAGTGACCCCGCCCAAGTGGGGGAGCGCGACGGGAATCAGAGTTTATTTCCAGCTATTTTCGCGGGTATACAATTCTGATTCCGGTCAAGCCGGAATGACATCAAACAAAAATAGCACATTTTAGACAGATATTGATTATAAAGATAACGGATAAAGCCCGTTTTATAAACTGATATCGCCTGCTTTTTACACTATAACTGATAATTTCTGCTTAAAATAGGTGTTTTTGAGTAATTTTTGGTTACTGTGGTCTTTGGCATTGTTAGATTAGAATAATCATCATGATGCCCGCTACCAAGGATTTATCCCCCTATATTAATGCTGATTCTTTTAATCAGCGTGAAGACACTCATAAAACCATGAGTGCCTTACTGGATAAGGTCGCTTTAATAACCTATACACTTGGTACCCTGGCCTTTTTGGGCTCAGTGTTTCGCATCACTTCCGAGGGTTGGCTCGCCAACATAATAATTGATATGGTTTTTTTTCCATCCATTCTCGGTTTGATGTTTGTGCGCAAAAAGTTGCCAACCGGGTCGGTAATGTGGGCGCTTATAGGGCTCCTTTTTTTTAACACTGTTTGTAACCTTCTAACAATGGGCCTGGCTTCTGTCAGCCTTGCCATGTTTATTACAATTTGCGTGCTTGCGGGGGTGGTGTTTGGTATTCGCGCGGGTATTTGGGTTCTTTGCACTTGCATTATTACTATGGTAATTATTGGTCTGTTGATATATCTGGGCATAGTGTCTGTATCAAGTGTTTCGCCTGATTATCTTTTAGAACCCCAAACCTGGGCTACTCAGGTTCTGGCTTTTACTTTATTCACAGTGGCCATACTCGTTATCGTAAACAGTATACAAGGCCGTCTTTCACGTTCTCTTTCCAAACTTCTGGGTCTTGCTCAAACCATTGGTGAGAGCGAAAAAAAATACCGGCTGCTGGCGGAGAATATGCAGGACGTTATCGTGATACAGGATATGGACATGGGCATTAAGTTTGTAAGCCCCAGCGCACAGCGCATGTTTGGCTATACCATTCAGGAGATCTACAAACTTAAGCTGTCAGATTTTTTAACTCCAGCGTCTCTTAAGCTTGCCATGGAACAGTTTGGGAAGTATGTGTCTAAAGCCCGGCAGGAGGATGTGGAAATTCCTCTATTTGAGTTTGAGTATGTACGCAAAGACGGCTCCACTTTCTGGGGAGAGCTGCGTCCCGCTTTTCTCAGGGATGCTGATGGTAACCTTTCAGGCTCACAGAGTATTCTCAGGGATACATCAGCGCGTAAATATGCCCAGGAACGAAACAAAGCCCTGGAGGCCCGTTTACGGCAGTCAGAAAAAATGGAGGCAATAGGTCAGCTGGCCGGCGGTATCGCTCACGATTTTAACAATCAGCTGGCGTCCATGGTTCTGTATGCCGACCTTATACGGGAGGAGGCCCCCCACGGCAGTAATCTGCGTACCTATGCCCATAGTATATTAAAGCCCGCTCAGCACTCAGCCGATCTCATTCAAAAACTTCTGGCCTTTGCCCGCAAAGCCGAGTTTTTGGACACACAGGTGGATATGCACCTAATTATTAATGAGGTTGCCGATATACTGGAGGCCGGTTCAGGCAAACATATTAAAATTGTAAAAAAATTAGAGGCGGCCTCTTATCTGATTCAAGGGGATCCTTCTTTGCTGCAAAACGCCCTGCTGAATCTTGGGCTTAACGCCAGGGACTCCATAGCGGGGGAGGGTACTATTACTTTTACTACCAGTGTGGGTCATAGCTCACGGCTAAGGGTTGAGGGCGCTTTCGCGCAATCCCACTCTCCTCCGATTTATTCGTCCAGTCAGGCTCTAAACCTTCAGGGGGTGGACACTCTACAGAGCGACAGTTGTCTGGTAATCACAGTCAGGGATACCGGCAGCGGCATTGATGAGTCTGTTCTACCTCATATATTTGAACCTTTCTTTACAACCAAAGGCCCGGATAAGGGTACAGGCATGGGGCTGGCGGCTGTTTATGGTACCGTGCACAGTCATCATGGGTCCATTGAGGCGGCTAATCACCCCGATGGCGGTGCTGTATTTACCTTTATACTTCCGCTTGTGCAAAGTGTAACAGCTGTTGCTTCAGACAGCGGCGATAACGTCGTTCCCGGGGGGCAAGGGACGTATCCTGATTATAGATGATTAAGAAACAGTAAGGACAGTGTTGCTTAAACCCCTTTCAGCGTCATGTGCTTTCGGAGGCTGTTTCCGGGCTGATAAATCAGGAATAACACCGCTCTGGTGGGCGGCCCCCCATCCCCTTTCAGGAGGTTTAAAGCGCCTTCAGCTCCTTTTGCTTCCTGAACTGCTTTGGCGGTATGCCCGTAAGCCTTTTAAATGTTTTTGAGAAGTGAAAACCATCGGAAAACCCCAGGGCTTCGGCAATGACGTCCATATTTTGATCGGTAGCCCATAGCTTATTTTTGGCCGCTTCAATTTTACGGTCCAGTATAAAGGCGCGAGGTGACTTATTGAAGGTCCTGGTAAATAAATTGGCGAAATAAGTGGGGTGAAGGCCTGACTGCCTGGCGATAAAGGAAGTGGTGATTTTATTACCAAGGTTATTTTGTATGCAGGCCAGCGCCGGCTTGAACCTGTTGATATTAATACTGGTGGTAGAGTCTATGTTGTCCAGCCCCTGGAAAAACATGGCCAGCAGGCTGCGAATGGCCGCCTCCCTTTGCAGGCAGTGTGTTATGCTGCGGGAATTAAAAGTTGAAATGAGTGTGCTGTAATAGTCTTTAATAATTTTCGTGTTATTTGCTTTAATCTGCAAAGGGGGGGGCAGTAACTGGAATAAGCTCAGGCTGCCTATTACCCGAGCGGTAATATGCAGATAAGAGACTTCCATGGTATTATGGCAATGAAGGGCGCATGTAGAATGTGCGGGGATTATGGTTAAAGTGCCGGGCAGGAGTTTGTAAACTCTATTGCTTTGCATAACCACGCCCTCACCACGGGTAACATAATAAAGGCGAGTGAAAGGGCTGTTTATGCCTTCATGGTTCCATTCCCTGCCGCAGGTAACTTTGTCTGCGTCTAATACCTCAATCTGAAGGGTTGATAAAATACGGCCATAATCTGTCATATCTGTGAAAAATACATAAATAACTTTGTGCAAGCCATGTTTTTTCAGGCTGTATTCTCTATAATATTAGCAGTAGGAATAGGTATTTGGCGTTTCTTTTTCTGAAATAACTAAAATAACATCTCATTACTCACACTTTTACACTCATTGAGGAAACCATGAATAAATATCAAATCTGTGAAAAAGACAATAATATTCTGCGCAATCTGGCGATCAGTGTTGCTGAAA
>CAZRWX010000190.1:0-6837 GCA_964603925.1 uncultured Bifidobacteriales bacterium
TAATAAAACTCAAATCAATGGTCAATCGTAATCGGAAAAATTTAAAATTTTCCCATTCCCCTCAAGAAGGTTTTGATGATGTTTGTGTATTGCATTAGAGCTGGAAAATGAGGTCGTTTTTTAAGCGCTAAGAAGTGCAATTTGGTATGTAAGTGCTGAAATTAATACAATTTAGCCAATATTCAGGTCCGACCCCATTCGAACCCCATTACCCCATTCGAACCCCATTCGACCCCGTTCTAATACTTAAACTCAACCACCACTATCTGTGCGGGTGCAAGAATTCGCAAAGGGGGGCCCCAGAATCCGGTCCCGTTGGACACAATCAGGCTGGTTCTGGAACTCAACTTATTAAGCCCTCTTATATATTTAAATGCCATACGAACCAGAAAATGAAACGGGAAAATTTGGCCTGAATGAGTGTGGCCGGAGAATATTAGGTCTACGCCTTTTTCCACAGCCAGGGTCAGCCCTTTGGGTTGGTGAGACATCAGGATACAAGGGCTCTCGGGATCATAATTATTAAGAGTTTGCGCCAGCTGATCGGCGTTTTCGCCGTCAAACTGCCTGGCGGTGCGGTCGTTTACACCGGCGAGCTGAACTCCCGCAGGCAAAGTAACAAGCTGGTTTTGCAGTACGGAGATTTCGGCCTGTTTCATAAGATCAAGAAAAGCTCTGAGACCGGAATAGTATTCGTGGTTGCCGGTAACAGCGTAAACGCCTGAAGGCGCTTTCAGCTGTTTCAGCTGCGGAACCATGGAAACGATATTGCGGGAGTCCCTGTCTACCAGGTCGCCCGTAATAAGGATAAGGTCTGGTTTAATGGCCATTGTCCTTTTTACAACATCTGAAAGGAAACTCTCACCCAGGGCGCTGCCCAGGTGCATATCCGATAGCTGCACTATCCTAAGAGTGCGTGAATTCTGGTGCCTGCTGCTGGTATCTACTGTGTAGTTGGCCATACTCGGGATCTTTAACCCGTTATATAACCCCCACATACACATAAGGGCCACGGCGCCTGTAACTATCAGGCTTAAGGTCCTGGGCTGCGGAATAGGTACGCCGGGTATAAGTGACCAGAAAAAAAGCGTAATGTTAGAGAAAAAGAACCACATGCAGAGTAGAAAGATAAACCCCAGCCATAGAGCTGCCAGGCGGTGGGACCATATTCCAGCAATCATAGGGTACTTGTGGCTTATAATTTGAACCAGGGGGAAACTCAGCATAAGGAGGAAGTAGACGGCCTTAAACCACACCCACTGAGACGTGAGCGCGGACAGGTTCCGGTATACATAATAGTGCATACCAAAATAAACGCTTAAGGCAACACTTAGAAAAAGCAGGAATCGCAGGATGTTCACTTTACACCTGGCCCAGATAAAGGGGCAGCTCTGCGGCGCATACGGGGCCTGTTTTAATACACCTGCCACTATACAGGCTCTTGACTTCTGCCTCAAGGCAATGGGCCATACCCGGCAGGATAATGGCGCTTTTATTTGTATTCTGTAAGCTGACTTCCTCTTCCAGTGATTTCTTAATCAACTGAAGATTGAATGTTTTAAAAACGATTGCCATATCAAGGGTGTCACCGGATGTATCCGTGCAAAGGAGAAACAGGGGGTACTCCAGCGGGGCAAGGACTGTAAACATAACTTCCTGAGTAAATTCGCTGTTGCCGGTAATGAGTATGGGATCCCCATCAACTGGATTATTAAGGTGCGTAACGCCCACTGGACCGGGGCGCTGATACCCTATTTTTGGAACCGAAGGCAAGGTGGATACCGCTTGGGCCGCTGCATAGAGTGCACGAGCTTTTGAGGACGATGTCAGTTTACCAGGTTCCCATTCAGGGATTTTAAGTTTTGACACCAGATCTTTACAGGAGTGTGCGCCGCACTTGGTACAATCCTCACTGCTCAGATACTTTTCCAAGTTTATTGATTCAATATAAAGATCTGCTTTTTCCATTCACGCTCGCTTTTAATAGGAATACAGTGGCGGGTTAAAAACTGATTTTTGCCTAAAATAGTTAGTCATCAGTGTTCAGTCAGCAGTTACAGTTCGTCAATTTCTCTGGGACCAAAAGATTTTGACCTGGCAACTGCATGTTAAGGCTTAATCAGTCTGTTATAAGGGCTTTTAGCGCTGATTATATTCCTCCCGTTTTAGCCTCGGCATTGCCGCGTAAGCCTGTTTCATGATTCTGGCTTGATTCAAGTCGCCTTCTTCGAAATTAAATGCCTAAAAACACTACAAGTTGCTATAAATTCTGGACTTGTGATTGGCTACTTGGATATAATTGAGATATGAATATCCTTAATAAATGCTCTAATAGCCTCCTTATTGGTAAGCTCATGGCGCCCTCCTTACAAAACCGGCGCGGCAGCTTGTTTCTTTTACTGCTTTTTTCTCTATCAGGCTTAACATTCGGCGCCTGGAAAAAAACCTCTGAAATTCCTGAAGCCGCTTCCGATTTTAAGTTCTCCATTCATAACTTCCGTCTTAATAATGGCGGGGAATATTTTAAAACCAGGACTCTGACTTTGCAATATATTGACGGGGGTTCAACTAAAACAAAAATACCCGTTGAGCTCAAACTTGATGAGCTAAAACCCTTTACAGTAAATTCCCTGCCTCATACCCTTACGGGGCTCCCCGAGGGGCAGCATGTTCTTAAGATTTTTCCAGGGAACAAAGACATAAAGATTAAAGACCCTGTCGTATTGCATTTTATGATAGATACCACTTCTCCCGTTATTGACTCAGTACATTTTGATCTTATGGATGGGGCTAAGGATGTTCTTATCAGGGTGGTATTTTCTGAGACAATGGATACTGCCAGTTCTCTGATGGTTAATTTTGCCAATGATTATTGCGGCTTCCGGGGCTGGGAGAGCGGTAACACACTGAGGGCCCGTTATGCTGTTAACTTAAAAGAATTGCTGGATTCTGCCACTCTTTACCTTGGTAAAACCAGTGACCTGGCAGGTAACATTCTGGTGGTTAACCAGCAGCGTATTTTTGTGCCTTCCAAACTTCTGCTTGATTATGGTCTCAGCGTAAAAAATAAGGGCAATCTTAAGGAGGCTTATGAAGCTTTTACTATTGCGGGCATGAAGGCCCCCTTGTCCTTGGAGGCTCGGCGAAATCTTATCAGCCTTTTAAAAAAGAAAAAAAAGTATAAAGCCCTGGGCCGGGAGCTTAAGGACCTGGCTACATTAATGCCTTTTGATTCTGCAATGATCAGAGAGCTTATAACGAGTGTGCAGGATGTCCCCGGTGGTCTGGAGGGGGGCGACGAACTACTTTCCACGTTGACAGGTGCCTGGAGGGATGAAGACACCACCAGGGCCGTTATCTGTGCTGGACCTGGTGAGGGTTTGTTTGTATTTCTTTTAGACAAATCTATTGATATTCCCAAAACCATGAACCCTGATGCCAGGTACTTTATGTACCAGGGGGGTAAACTACTGGTAGAGGGTAAGGGTGGTGCGGCCCTTAAACGTTTTGGGAGTGCACGAGTCTTTGATGAAAATGACAAAGTCATTGATTATGGCATGGCCCTATCTCTGGCTCTGGAAGAGCGTTACAGCGAAGCACTGGACATTTTTGAAAATTTATTAAAAGGAGCGGGACTTCAGTATCAGGGTAATTATGCTGCGGTACTTGCTCTTGCCGGCCGTCACCAGGAGGCTGCTGATGTATATGCCCAGTGTGCTGACTGTCTTAAAGAGCCCGTTCATGCCTCCAATTTCGGCTCTCTTCAGCACCTTCTTAATAACAGGGATATTGCATTTGAAAACCTGGAAAAAGCTGCTATCAAAATGAAAACTCCAGGGATTATGCATAATTACGCCTGCGGATTAATGGCGCGGGGTTTTTATGCCAGGGCTCTTAAAATATTTTCTCGCAATACCCGATCTAAAGGCAATATCCAGCTTTACTCCCAAGCCGGCAGGGCTCATTGCCTTTTAAAACTCGGGAGGCAAAATGAGAGTATATTCAGCATGCAGAAGGCTCTGTCCTTTAATCCCAGGCAGCCCGCTGTACTAGCCGAGCTAGGCCGTCTCCAGGCTGCGGCCGGCCTTCTGACCGCGGCCAGGCAAAATCTTGAAAAAGCAGTGGAATGGTGCCCAAACAGCCATTACGCCAAGGAGTCTCTGGTTGAGGTGTATCAAAGCCAGGGGGATGTTAATGGCGCTCAGGATATGGCTGTCAGCGCTTTGCGGGATCGCCATCAGTCTAAAATAAAGAATCCGGATGCCAAAGTTGTAGCAGTGCTGGAGTTCAGGCCGCTGGTAAAAGACACCGCACTTAAATGGGTGTCCCTTGCCGCGGCTGAGGCTATCAGCCGTGATATGGAGGCCTTAAGCCCCTATAAAATGCTGGAACGTACCGATATAGCCAAGGCCATATCCGCACTGGAGCTGCAGGATATGTTGTGGGAAACCGAGGACTCTGCCGCTTATGAGGATGTAACTGCTGGCAAAGTAGGCCCTCAGCTAAACAAACTTTCAGCAGCCAAGGCTATAGTTACGGGCAGTTTTCAGGGTAATAAAAGCATGATTCGCCTTGACGCCAGGCTCATTGATCTTGAATCTGGTAAAATTTTAAATACAGCTTCAGCCAGCGGCGCTCTTAAAGACCTCAGCGGTTTAGAAAGGCAAATTGCTCTTAAGCTGGCAGGTATGGGGGATAACGCTGCTTTTAAGAAAGTTTCCAAGCCGGTATCTGCGGAAGCTCAGCAAAAAATGGCACAGGCCATGGAGGCTGTGTATAAGGGTGATTTAAAAGGAGCCAGTGCTTTGTCCAAAGAGGCCATGGCCATAGACCCTCATGTCCTGCAAATATTGAATGAGACCATGCTGGTGGGGGAGGAGGATGCCAGGGGTAAGCTGCTTGCTGTACTGCCCTTTGCTAACATGACGGGCCGCGACCAGGACAGTTGGATGTGTTCGGGTATACAGGAGGTTCTGATCACCGATCTAAAAAAAGCCGATCTTTTCATGGTAGAGCGCTCCCAGATAGGCAAGGTAATGGAAGAACTGGATTTCTCTCAAACTGATCTGGTAGATGCGTCAAAGGCCCCAAAAATTGGTAAGCTTTTGTCTGCAGGAGTGGCTATTGTGGGCGGTTTCCAGGCAGGGGGCGCTGACTTAAAAATTATAGCACGTATGGTAAATGTGGAATCAGGAGAAGTACATCTATCTACATCTGTTTCAGGTAAGTTAAGTAATGTTCTCAAGCTTGAAGAACAACTGGCTTTTAAAATTATGGAGGCCCTTCATATAAGTGTAGATAATCATCAAAGGGCTAAAATTCTAAATAAGGACCCCCTTGCTCTTAAGACCCTGCAGGATAATATGCAAGCAGAACAGGGCACAGGTAAAGAGGAAGGTTGGGAAGATGCCGCCAAAGAGCTGGACAAGAAAGAGCCCCCCCAGGAGGTTAAAGAAGAAACTTTTGATGAATTGCTTAACAAATTCGATGCACCAAAAAATGATTCAGCAGTTAAGAATTTCTGTATGCAAAAAATAGCGGGCCTCAATAAAAAAATACGTGACTGGCGCCACATTACAGATAAGCAGGCTGTTAAAGCTATTCTGGAATTAAACGGTCTGGATGAAAAAGTTAAGCTGGAAAGTATTATCAGGAAGGGTAAGGATAATCGGGTTACTGAACTGCTTTTAAGCAGCATGGAAATATCTGATCTACCTCCGGAACTTGGCAGGCTTAATAAGTTAAAGAAGCTGGATCTGAGTAAAAACAACCTCAGGCGCCTGCCCTGGGAGCTGGAGTTGCTTGAGGACCTGGAATATCTGGATGTAAGTGGTAATGACCTGGCGGTTCTCCCCCCGGAAACAGGAAAAGCGACTGCTCTTAAATACCTGGACGTAAGCAATAATAAACTTATTGCCCTGCCCGAAGAACTTGGACTTCTAAACCGCCTGGAAACAGTTATAGCCGATAACAACAGGATAGCGGCTCTGCCGGAGCAAATGTCCAAACTGGGTGGTTTAAAAAAGCTGCATTTAAAAGACAACAGGCTCAGTAAACTTCCAAAAGGTATTGTTAATATTTCACCTTTTGTCATCCTTAATCAAAACAGCCTGTGCAACCTTTCAAACCCCCTGCAGGACTGGGTAACCAGGTACAGTAAAAATTTTAAATGGCGAAAAAGGCAACACTGTGGTTCTGCTGACACTTCCTTGGTAGACTGGCCCTGGAAGCTGTCCCTGAAGACTACCAAGGATAAACAGGACACTCTGCTTTTTAATCTGGTAGAGGACCCTGAAGAGCATGTAAATGAGATAACTTCACAACAGGATGTATTTAAAAGGCTCCGAACCCAGTTGTGGGAAAATGCCCAGAAAGCCGATATGCAGGCGGAAGTTGATGAAATTAAAAACAAATGCCGGGACCGTATACGGGCTTTGGCCAGCGCCATTCACATGTATAAACTTAAAAAGGGTGCATATCCCGAAACCCTTGCTGATGTTGGAACTGGTGGGTTTCTTGGTAATAATAAAGAAGCGTTGGTATGTCCTGTAACCATGAAACAGTACCGGTATACTAAGCCTATAGGGGATGATGAAAACGCGGTTTTGATTTATGAAAATCCCAATCATTTGAGTCTTGGGGATGAGTCATCTAATCTTATTCGGATTAATGGTAAGTTGGAGACTGCGGAGTGATTGGGCTTTTATTCTTGGGGTCTTGAACCCCAAGAGACCCCCACCGACAGGGACGCTATCCTTGGGGCCTTTAACCCCAAGAGTTCTCCACCGACAGGGCCGCTATCCTTGGGGCCTTCTGCCCCAAACCCCGACCAGCTAT
>CAZRWX010000191.1:0-4872 GCA_964603925.1 uncultured Bifidobacteriales bacterium
TATTCTTTTTTTACTCGACCAATAGCCTCCCCATCCAGAAACCCGCGGTCCAGAAATAGGCGGCGCATAACGTCCTTGCCTGCCGAATTTTGGCTAAAAAAGTTTATTTACTGTCTGAACCGAAGTGTGAAAAATGGAACTATTATGGCGATAATCTAAATCACCAATAATATAACCGGGAAATTATAATGCAATTTGCAGTAAGGTGGCTCTATTCAATATCCCTGTACTCAAACCAGTCAAAGTCAGCATGCAGGCCCTTGCCAGTTTGGTCGGTGGCCGCCATAGCAAAAAAGGCCCCTGTAAAACCCTCGGCAAACTCATCGGATAATACGGCAGCATCCAGATCCTGGCTTACCTGCTGCCATTCTACATTGTCCAGGGAGTAATAAAATCTTAGGGCCTGGTTATCAATGGAAGCCTTGAGGTAGATTGTCTGGGTATCACCCAGCGGTATACCCTCTCCTCCCAGTATTTCCATTTTGCGTTTAATAACTTTGTAGAGCCGCAGGCACCTGCCGTGTTCCTCATGCCATGTTATATGGAGGTAGTAGTGGTTGGAGGTATTGTACCATGCCATAAGGCCCGCCAGCTGCTGGAAACTGTCGGGCTTAAACTGCAGGGCGCAGGAAGCTTCGCATTTAAAGGACTCCACCCGGCGGCCCAGCAGGCTCTGGTGGAAACGAGACCTGGAAAGGTCGCGCCCGTAAAGGCGCAACCAGCCGGGGCGTTCGGTAAGACTAACCCAGGAAGAATCCATGGGTATGCGCAGAGATTGAAACTCCAGAGGGATTTCCCCAGAGTCGAAGCCCCTTCTGGCAGGTTCCTTTTCAAAAGGGGCCGGCTTTAAATCGGGTGCCTCAACTGATTCCAGGGGGGCGTTATCGCCGGAAGTTAGCTTCAGCCAACCCTCAGCAGTCCACTCGCATTTCTGGATACTGGTCTCCCGGCCAAGTATACACTTATCCGTATTTGGCAAAGGACGGCCGCAGAGATGCACCATGTAAACGCTGCCATTAGGCAGGTCAATAAAAGAAGCGTGCCCTGCTTTCTTTAAAACTACGTCTTTGCCCCGAGAAGTAAGCATGGGGTTGTGAGGGTCTACCTCATAGGGACCGTCAATGTTTTTGGACCGGGCCATGGTGACCGCATGGTCGTAACCAGTGCCGCCCTCGGCTGTAAGCAGGTAATAGTAGCAGTTCCTTTTATAAAGGTGTGGGCCCTCGGTACATTTAAGCTCCGTGCCATCAAAAATGTTCTTGATAGGGCCGATAAGCTTTTGCTCTTTTACTGAATACTCCTGAAGCAGTATGCCCCCGAAAATGTATTTGCCGGGGCGGAAATCCCAAATCATGTTTATTAGCCATTTGTGGCCGTCATCATCATGGAAAAGTGAAGGATCGAAACCGCTGGAATTAAGGTAAACGGGATCTGACCAGGGGCCCATAATGTCAGGGGCCGTTACCAGGTAATTGTTGCTTTCGTTGTATTCACCTTCGAGGCACTTGTTGTCTGTATAAATAAGCCAGAAAAGCCCGTCCGCATAAGTTAAACAGGGTGCCCAGATGCCGCTGGAGCAGGGGTCGCCGGCCATATCTAACTGGGACTTCCGTGAAAGGGGACGGGTGAGCAGATGCCAGTTTACCAAGTCCTTTGAATGATGGATTTGTACACCAGGGAACCACTCAAAGGTGGATGTGGCAATGTAAAAGTCATCGCCTGCCTGGCAAATGGAAGGGTCGGGGTTAAAACCGGGGAGGATGGGGTTTTTTATCTGCATGGTGACTCCTGTAAAATTATGAATTAAAAATTATGAATTATGAATTAAAATTCAGGCGCTTTGCGCAGGGTAAAATTACTAAATATGGCAAAAGTATTATGTAATGATCGCTGATACATTTAGCGCGGCTGTAGCCGCCACTATACCAATTCATAATTCATAATTCATAATTTGCTTCTACCCTTGTTTCTCATTTTTCTTATATCAAATTTAATAACGGATCCCTCACGCCATAGGGCTTTTTGCTGTAATACCTTTTGGCATGTTCTACTATCAGTGCGTGATACTCCTGGTAGGTGATTGTGTCTTTCAGTAAATGCTTTTCGAATAAGGCCTTAATGCTTTCATAGGGCTGTTTTGGTTTTATGACACCAAGTTTTTCAAATATCCTGCGGGTGTATGTGTCTATTACAAATTGCGGCTGGCCAAAGGCATATAGCAGGGTAGAGTCTGCAGTCTCGGGGCCAATGCCCTTTATTGCCAGAACATCGCGTCTTAGGGGCTGGCTTTTTCCCAGTGATAAAAAATAGCTGGCAAAATTACGCAGATATTCTGACTTCTGATTAAAGTAGCCCGCAGGCCGGATAGCGTCTTTTAACGCCCCGTCATCAGCGGCCAGGATAGCGTCCGACGAAAGCAACTCGGCTGATTTAAGGTTACCCAGGGCCATTTCCACATTAGGCCAGGCCGTATTCTGAGTCAGGATAGCGCCTGTGCAAATTTCAAAGCGTTGCTTTGATGATTTGGGATAGGTGTAATCACCGGGATGGTAGCCCTTGAGGGAGCCGGTTTTGGTGGGGTTAGAGCCCTTTACGCCCAGCAATGGCCACCACCCCTGGGGGCCATAGGTTTTAAGAAGAAATCCGTAAACCTTTACAAGGATATCCATGGTACCAAAAATTAGAATAATTTCCCCACCCCATCCTGAAGAGACGCACGGCATTTTGTGCCTTGATTGCACATCAGGAAGAATAACAAGGCCAGTAAAAAAGGCTGTTTTTGGAGAAATAAGAAGGGAAAAATGATCGGTTAAATATAAGTTGTAAGATAATTCGACATCAAACTTCAAAAAAAACACAATTATAGGCATATGCAGTTTAATTAAGGCATAAATGGCTGTAAAATTAATCGACACTTTTTCTAAACAAAATTCGTAACTACTCAGGTATCTAGGGAAGGCAAAACGTGTCATTTCGAACGATTCTCAATATATGTTCCAGTGAGAAATCTCGTGAAACAAATCGTAAACGGGATTTCTCCCTTGAAAACAAATGAGGAACTGGTCGAAATGACAAAATTGGAGCATCTATGGTACCTGAGTAGTTACTAAAATTCAGTAATATCGACGATTCATGAAAGAAAAGACACAAGCCTTTACTTTGAATTTTCCCTATTTTTCTCTATTTTCGTGAATAGAAATATTTTAATTAGCTATCTCAGGTAGTCGGAAGCAGGTAGAATGTCCTTGGATTTACTCCATATTACCCACAAACCCAAGCATAAAAGTCCCAGCCTTATTATTGGCCTTACCGAGTGGATGAATGGCGGTGAGGTTTCCACCGGTACAGTCAATTACTTCCTGGACAAATTCGAAGCCAAAGAATTTGCTCATTTGGAGTCCGAGGCCTTTTATGTTTATAATTATCCCGGTTCCATGGATATGGCCAGCCTGTTTCGCCCTCATGTTAAAATTGAAGAGGGTCTTGTCAAAGAGTACATCCCTCCCGAAAATGTCTTTTTTTCAGATATCGAACATGACCTTATTTTTTTTGCCGGTAAAGAGCCACATATGAACTGGCAGGCTTACGAGGACTGCATTTTCGAAATTTGCGAATTGTATAAGGTTAAGCATGTGTTCTTTATAGGCAGTGTGGCAGGTGTTACTCCCCATACTCGTGAGCCCCATATTACCTACTCAACTTCCAGCCGTAAAATTAAAATGCAGCTCAAAAAGCTGGGTATTAAGCCTGTTAATTACGAGGGGCCCGCCAGCATAGTTAATACCTTAAGCCTGAGAGCGGCAGAAGAAAAAATAGATATGGCTATCCTGGTCGCGGAAATCCCCGCATATATAGAGGGTTACAATCCCCGCTGCGTGGAGACTGCTATTCGTCTTTTAGGCCGTCTTCTCAATCTTAAGCTGGATATAGAAGACCTCAAGGACGCCAGCGAGGAGTTTGTACGTAAAATTGACGAACAGGTAGAAAAGGAGCCAGATCTGGCAGAAAAGATCAAACAGCTGGAGGGCGACTATGACAGTGAGGCATTTGATCGCGAGATGAGCGGCCTTAAGGCCTGGCTGGGCAAGCATGGGCTACGGGCAGATTAATCCCTGAATCTATTTAGCGCTGTACGGGCGACGCGGGCGCTGGCCTGGACATCGCGGTCGGTTATTTTATAAAGAAATTCACCCAGGGGTCTTTTCTTTAGTGATACGCTGGGTTTGAGAGTATTAAGATAAGCAGGCAGTCTGGTGCTGTTTTTAACCAGTTCCAGCAGAAGCTTTGCCTCTCCTGCAAGATCTTTAACTGCAATTATTTCCGGAGCGATCTTGCCCTTTGCCATATCCCGATTATGGTAGTTTCCCAGTGGCAGGGCCAGTGCACCAGTCACATAGCCGAAATCCTGATAGATGCCGCTCTCACAGCTTCCGCCATCCATCAGGGCTCTTTGATAGGCGGATGACTTATCCCTTTTCTTCATACCCGCAGCAGTATCGGTCATAAAACGCGTTAAACCATTGTGAAAGATATTGGCCTTGTCCCCAACACGGACTACCACTCCTTTGCCAAGGGGCACATGGCCTAAGTATTTGCTGGTCTCCAGGCCTATTACAGATGCAGCTTTGGGAATGCTGTTTTTATTGCAGAGATGAATGGCTCCATTAAGGCCGGATTCCTCTGCAGTAGTAAAAAGGAACATCGCTTTTTTGCGAAGCCTCTTTTTATGTAAACTATCGGCTAAGGCCAGCATGGCCGCACAGCTGGCCAGGTCATCCTGGGCCGGGGCATATAATAGGCCTTTACTTAATTTTACCGGAGGTAGATGCCACATACCAGTATCACCCCTGGCAACCTGGCCTTTAACCTGTA
>CAZRWX010000191.1:4972-6744 GCA_964603925.1 uncultured Bifidobacteriales bacterium
GGAGGTAGATGCCACATACCAGTATCACCCCTGGCAACCTGGCCTTTAACCTGTAACCATACACGCTTTATTTGTTTCTCAGGGTTGAAACTTGTTTTGGTTATGATGCCGGTAATGGGCCCCTTGCTGGAATATATTCGAACTTGAGTGTTTTTAAAATACGACTGCTCAACACCGCCATAAAACAGTGCTGTGGTTTTACCATTAACGGAGTCCTTTTCCATAATAAAGCCGGGATGATCCATATGTGCGGAAAAGGCCAGAACAGGGTTTTTATAAGAGGGGCCGTAAATGGCAATAATGTTGCCCATGGCATCCTGTTTAAAAGTGATTTTCCGTTGTTCCAGGAAATGTTTGATATAATCCTGTACCTTATTCTCCCTGTAGGGGGCGGTGGGTAGAGACAACAGTTGTCTGGCTATGGTGAGAGTTTGCATAATTAGATATTGGCTATTTACTGTTATTGCGACTATGTCACTCCGGCCAGAGCCCGCCCTCTGCGAAGGCAGGGGGAGCCGGAGTCTACAAAATGTTGAAATTTGTGGACTCCGGGTCAAGCCCGGACTAGCGATGCTAAATATGATCAGGTAATATTAGTCTGAAATAATGTCCGATGAACATTCCACCTCAGGCGGACACGCTTCATCGGCTTGTTAGAACGCATCCGCCCAAGGGGGATTCGTTCTAATCTTTGGCTATCCGCTTTTTTGCCATTGTAACGGGAGCGGGGCCTTATACTGGGTATTAGAATGACAGGCTTTCAAATACCCATTGCTCTATTGGCTTCAAACTCCTTTATTTGATGTATGAGTTCTATTATTGCCAGTATTATTATCCCGGAGCGTAATGAGGAGGCCTTTATTGAGCAATGCCTTAATTCTGTGCTGGCCAGCGATTACCCCATGGAGTCAATGGAGGTTATTGTAGTTGACGGCTGGTCTTCAGACACTACCTGTGAAATTCTGGAGAACTTTGACTGGTGCGGCGTTGAGCATCAAGTTTTGTCTAACCCGCAGAAAATTGTACCCACAGCCTTAAATATTGGCATAAAGCACGCCAGGGGGCAATACATTATCCGCATAGACGCCCATACGCGTTATGCTGATAACTATATAAGTAAATGTGTAGAACTCCTGGAAAAGGATAAGGGAGATAATGTGGGCGGCCCCATGCGTGTAATAGGGAACAGTATAGTACAGCAGGCGGTTAAAACCGCCACATCTTCACCGTTTGGGGTGGGCAATGCTCAATTCCATTTTGAGGATCATGAGGGGCTGGTGGATACTGTATACTTAGGAGCTTTTAAAAAAGAGGTTTTTACTAAGGCTGGTTATTTTGACGAAGAGCTGGTTCGTAATCAGGACGATGAGTTTAATTTCCGCATGATACAGGCGGGCCTGCGGATATATCAATCACCGGAAATTAAATCCTGGTATACACCACGGTCAACCCTCTCCAGCCTCTGGAGTCAGTATTTTCAATACGGTTTCTGGAAGGTAAGGGTGATCCAGAAGCGCGGTGGTGCAGCCTCATGGCGCCACCTGATTCCAGCGGCTTTTGCAGCAATCTTTTTTGTATCACTTATTCTAGCTCCCTGGAATGTATGGTCTCAGGGGCTCTTTGTACTGACTGCGGGTGTTTACGGACTGGGCAATCTGGGAGCGAGTGTTTATCATCTAATCCGCAATCCCTCAATGTCGAATTTGCTTTTGCCCATTGTGTTTGGTATCCTTCATTTTTCCTATGGACTGGGTTTTATATTCGGTTTGAGG
>CAZRWX010000192.1:0-6664 GCA_964603925.1 uncultured Bifidobacteriales bacterium
GCTCCATCGGTTTATAAGAACGCATCCGCCTAAGGCGGATTCGTTCTAATATGCGCGTTAAGCAGCTTTCGCCGCGTACCGAGGCTACTTATTGGATGTGGATTCGGCAATTCAGGAGATTTGTTCAGGATAAGGCTCTTGAGTGTCTGGAGGATAAGGATATTAAGAATTTTCTGACTCATCTCGCGGTTCAACGCAATGTGGCACCAAATACACAGAGCCAGGCTTTTAATGGTTTGTTGTTTTTCTATCGGCATATTCTAGGGCGGAAGGATCCCGGTATTTTGGGCACACTCAGAGCGCGGAAAAAAATGCATTTGCCGGAGGTTTTTTCTGTTCGCGAGGTTCATGCTCTTTTTGATGCAGCCGATATCAAATACAGATTGATGCTCAGGTTGATATATGGGGCGGGGCTGAGGATTTCGGTATTTTCCCAGACAACCCGTTGAAAATGATTAAGCTTGTCATGAATGTGGGCGAAATTACTTATGCTGTCGGAGCAGAAGGTTTTTTACAAATACATTACAAAGTTGATAAAAGCAGGAATTTTCAGCCAATTATAGATAATTTTGAAATTAAATTCAGCGGAGACATAAAAGAGACGGAGGTTGGGTTTAAAGGCAACAAGAAGATGAGACATGATGTCCTGATACAATGGGAACCCATTCTTAACTTAAAAACTGAGATAATGTCTACGGATAAAGTAATGGATGGTAAAAAAGGCCCATTAAACGTTGCCAAATATGATAAAGCGCTAATGGATATAATTTATGCCATAACAGATGGATTTGGCGCGACACTCCAGAAAGAACTATCGAAATAAAATTTTAGAACCAAAGGACGATGTCTGAAATTCATTCACAGCCACGCATCATCAAACCATTTTTAAAATAAAGGTATAATGATGCGTGGCTGCTTTTTTGGACAAAATAGTGGTGTCGTAGTCAAAAACCTCATACGCCGAAATCAACCCATCAGATTTGAAAATCTTAGCCTGACACCGTGAATTTTCTCGGGATAGAGTCGTGGATTTCCCTTAACACTATCACAGTACAATGGCTCTTAAGCCTCAGGCACATCTGAGATGTTTATTAAAATTTTTAAGGAACCTTAAGCGGCCCGTTTATAGTAGCACTGTAAGCCGTTTAGATGGCTTCACATTCCCGAATTATCATCGAAAACCGGAGAAGCTCACATCTCATACAACGAATCCGGGCAGATATCCGCGCCATTATCCCAGCATACAGTGGTTCCTGTATCGTCCAACCTAACATTTTTGAAATAGTTGATATTCTTAAGAGGCTTAAACACCCCATTACCACCAACTATATTTTGAAGGTCGACAGTTTTGGAAACCTTATCATTAAAGGTAAGTTTTAACTTGTAGCTTTCGATGTATTCAACCGCAGTAACCCAGTGCATAAAACCTCCGTTAAACCATTTTTTAAAGCTAACATCTCTATAGTTTTAGAAATAAACATTTGATCCGCATGCGGCAGTTTTGGAATCAGATTTATTTTTTTCTGCAAAGCCGGATTATTAACGGTTGCTCCTTTCCCCTCATTTTCGAAATCCAATAAATTCTTTACTGGAACATCAAGCGCTTTTGCGATTTTAGTGAGGACTTCTATGGAAAGATTAGTCTCCGGATTTTCGTAATAGGAAATGGCCCTTTGGGTGTTGTGCATTATTTCAGCTAATTCTACTTGGGTGATACCCTTCCCTTTCCGGATGGTTTTTATCCTGTCGGCGACTATCTCAGATTCTTTTAAACTCATTTTCTTTTTCTTCATGCTTTAAATATACACTGGGGGATGTATAATTATCCGCTATAGTACATATTATCAAATATACAATATAATGTATTAATAAAACAGACAAAAATGATTTGACCGGCGCCTGTTGTAGTCAAAAACCTCATACTCCGAAATCAACCCATCAGATTTGAAAATCTTAGCCTGACACCGTGAATTTTCTCGGGATAGAGTCGTGGATTTCCCTTAACACTATCACAGTACAATAAAAATAGAGAAAAACCAGAAATCTCCGGCTATCCAAAACGCCGTTTTTAAGCTAAATTAAGCCGGATAACAGGTATTGGAACTTAAAGGCTCGGCACATTCAAGCTTAGGCTCTCCTTCACCGGCCTGTTCATGGGTAATCTGATAAGACCCATTAAGCCATCTTCTTATTGTCAACACTCCGTTTGAGTCAAATGCTGTCTGAACTAATTCCAGCAGATCCATACCATCCCCCCCATAAACCCATTCCTCCATAAATTTAATTGTAAGGCCATCGGGGTGGTATTGCTGCTTTAGAATAATCTGCTCAAGGCTGTTATATACGCTGCTGTCAGTAATTATACTGCCCCTATATCTGGATGTTGAAACCTGAAGGGTATCGCCCTGATAATAGTAGAACGAAGTGTCTGTATCACCGGTGACAGGCAGCCCGTGAGATGTGTAATAATTGTATGATTTAACCTTCCTGCCAGCGATATTATTTTCCACCACAAAATAACTGCTGCCGTCTAATATCTCTACTCTGCGTTTTGCAACCCCGTCAGGATAAAAATCTACTTGCAGGAATAGATTGTTATTTTCAGAGCTAAGAGTTCTTTGTATATCATATTGAAGTTCCTGCATAAGCTGACCCTGGGAATTATACTCATATACAGCAAAGCCATTAACTGTGGTATCTGTCTGATAAATACTATACCAGTAAGTTGTATCTTTTTTGGTGTCATCCCCGACCACCGACCGGAAGTAACCTGTAGGCCAGAGCCCGCGTAAATAAATTTCTATAACTTCCCTTTTTACAGGGTCCCAGCGCGTTATCCGGGAACTGGAACTAGTACCACCATTATCCTGTGGTGTAAATAGGGTATCCGAGCAGGCAGCCTCAGAAAGAGGACCGCAGGTAACACGATAACCCTGGGAATCATAAAAGTATGCCGCGCCGGCGCCCAGCACTATGCTGTCGGGGGTTATGAGAGAATCAGCCCTATAAATAAATACAGCCTTAAGGTTAACATCCAGAAAAGAAACCCAGGAATTCAAAGCCTCTAACTCTCCGCTATTTTTGTTAAGGAGAAGATCCAGCTGGACTTTAGTATCCTGAGGGGGACGTACACCAGAAAGACCATTTACACTATCCATATTTAATAAAAAGACTTGATCTGGATTAAATACTGTAACCCGAATTAATGTGTCCGAATACCTGGTCCAAAAGACACTGTCCAAAGCCCTGGTAAGATTTCCATTTGTAAATGCTGAATCATATATAGCATCACCCGAGACCCCGCTGTCCCCAAATACTCTTAAATACACCATCTCCAATTCACCCAAAGGGCTGTATCTGGAAATTTTCTCACTCTCCAATTTGCCTGCGGTATCGTAAACCGTAACCGTAAGTTCAGCTGTTTCCCGCGACCAATTTGTCACGCTTAAACCATTAGCATCAGCAGCGCTGTCCGCACATGATTTTTGTGCGGTAAAATCACATTCATCTGCAATAACCACGTCAGAGGAATCCACCATGCTTAACTGGCACCCCTGCAGAAATAATATCATTGCTGATAAGCAACACAGTAAGGTTGTTAGATCAAATAGCCTTATATTGTCAGGCTTGATCAGTTTCCCGTCCATATCACCTGAACCGTGCCTGTGAATCATAGCCTGCTCGCTCACCGGTAATACCCGTAATAAACGCCGAAATTAAGCTTCCTGGGAGAATCGATATCTTCGGCATGTTCAACCGAACGCGCGTAGGCCGTAGCACCCACAGAAAATGATAATTCATGCTGCCATGTGGGTGTGAAAGAAAGCGCCGCGCCCGGTGTCACAGAGAAATCCACCCTTCGCGGCCTATTTCTTCCCTCCCAGTGATAGGAGCTGTAACCGGCATCGGCTTTAGGTTTAAGTTTCCACATTCTACTCAAAGGAGCCGAAAAAGAATATCCACCCGAAACAGAGAAGTCCCATTCTTCCACCTGCCCGGGCCTGTCTCCCTGGGGCTTATACACCACCAGCGAGGTTTGTGCCCAGCCATAATGCATGCCGTTACCCGCCGAAATACCCGGCCCCACCCGCCAGACACCAAAACCTGTCCAGGGAGCATTATATTCATAACCCGCATTGGGCCTCACACTCTCGGGGCTGTAAAATACTTTGCGGTCGGGGTCATAACCAGTTGGAGCCCAAAGGGCCAGTTCCAGCCTGGCAAATGGCGCGTACCAAGTGTACTCCACCTGTATGTCCCCCACCCCAAAAGCCGATATAACTGGCCGTTTGAAATACATATACCCCAGGGACTGTTTACCGCTACTGGTTTTCAAAACTTTTTCTTCATTACTCCAAAAGGACTCCGTACTATTATAAAAGGCAGGCAACGAAAAAAATAAGCTATGTGAGCCCCCCACGTTCCACTGAGCGCCAATATTTATACTCCTAAGTATTTTAGGGAATTCTTGTTTTTCGTTCCACCGCAAACCGTCAGACTCCCATCTGTCCACCGTGATCCCGGAAGAAACATAAACCCATTTAAGCTGAGGCCCGGCGGAAATTGCGCTGCTAGCAAAAACTCCAATTGCGGAAATGGTAAAAAGGATTAAGTAATAGTTTTTCATAAAGGACCTTAAAACCAAAAATGGTTAATAATAGATATTGGTGTCTATTAATTGTCAGAAGTTACAATTTTGCGAAATAATTGGAAACTTGCCAGGATTAACAGTTCATGGTTAGGTAATTTTAAATAAGGTAATGTACCTGGGTATCAAGTCATTGATGATCTGTTAAGGCCAGATTTTTACATTAATTTGATAGCAATATGTCCCAGAACAAAACTAAACCTAGTGTGGTCGTTAACGCCGGCCCTAACAATTAAACAATGAAGACTGAAAAAGATATCCGTAGTGTTTGCCTTTCAAGCCATTAAAGCAAATTACGCCTTATCCAGGTAAATAGCCTAAATAAGCCATTTTTATTGTATTTTTTGCATGATAGTTGCAAATATTAGTTGTTATTTGGCTAACCTTATGCCATATTTAATATATGGAAGAAATTAAACGACTATTACAAACTCCCGCTCAAAGCTACTTCTTATTTGGGCCTCGTGGCACAGGTAAGACAACGTGGCTAAAAAGCCATTACCCAAAAGCACGCTTCATCAATTTATTAGATCCTGCAACATATCTTAAATACTCCACACATCCAGAATACCTGGTTTCGGAATTAAGTGCAGATCCATCCATTTGCCAAATAGTAATTGATGAAATCCAGAAACTCCCTGTACTTTTAGATACGGTACATTTGCTGATGGAGGAAAATAAGGATCTTCAATTTATTTTAACTGGCTCCAGCTCAAGGAAGCTAAAACGGGAGGGTGTTGACCTGCTGGCCGGGCGTGCTATTCTTAAATACATGAACCCTTTTACTGCCAGCGAATTGCAAGGCAAATTCAATATTCAAAAGGCTATGGAAACAGGAACCATTCCTTTAATTCATTCATCAAAACAGCAGAAAGATACCCTTAGCAGCTACATTGCCCTGTATATACAAGAAGAAGTCCAGCACGAAAGCCTGGTCCGGAACATAAGCCAGTTCCACAGGTTTCTGGAGGCAATGACTTATTCTCATGGTCAGGTTTTAAACCTGAGTAATATTTCCAGAGAATGTGGTGTCCCCAGGAAAACACTTGATGGATATATACAAATTTTAGAAGACTTGAATATTGGAATCAGGTTGCCAGTTTTTAACCTTCAAGCCAAAAGAAAGCTAATAACACAATCCAAGTTCTACTTTTTTGATGCTGGTGTTTTTAATCAAATAAGACCAAAAGGGCCTTTATCGGGGTTCACCGACCCCATGGGCGCGTCACTGGAGGGCCTTGTTCATCAGCATCTAAAAGCTTATCGGGACTACTCCACAGACCAAATGGGCGTCTACTACTGGAGGTCATTAAGCCAGCAGGAGGTTGACTTTGTAGTATATGGTGAGAATGTTTTTTTGGCGATTGAAGTAAAAAACACACTAAAGATCCGAGCGCCAGATCTTAAGCCATTAAAAATTTTTAAGAAAGATTATCCTGAAGCAAAAGCAATATTTCTCTACCGCGGGGCCGATATCTTGAATATTGACGGCATCCATTGCCTGCCGGCGGAAAAGTTTTTGTTGGATTTAAGGCCAGCTACATAATACATCTTTTTTACTTGTGTATTACTTCACTGGAATTTGCTACAAAAAGCCACGACCCGTGCTGTACGCAAGGCATTCAAATTCAGAATTGGGCAACAAAAAAACCTCCCGGCAAGGGGAGGCTTTTTTTGATTTTCAAAGCTTTTTAGTTTGTTACTGAAATAAGGAGAGTGTCCCTGTTAACATTATCGCTATATTCTTTAATAGTGAGATAACAGGGGCAACAGGAAGCATCGGCCGGTATAGGTAGACTATAGGAACCAGTGGTACCATTATAATAATCACTATGCGGACCTTTATCAATTTGAGACCCTTCAGGCAGCGTTTTTAAATAACCGTTATCATCAGTGAGGAGAAATACCACACCCGCAATAATGCCGTCTTGATCGGTATCCGCCCAGCTTACATTAAGAGTATCACCAGCTGCCACTTCAGCCCCGCAGGCTGGGCCCGTAAAATGCAAGGTCTTG
>CAZRWX010000193.1:0-1424 GCA_964603925.1 uncultured Bifidobacteriales bacterium
TAACAATTTGGATTTTGAATTTGTTTGGGATTTAGATATTGGGATTTTGAATTTGCTTTTTTGTTAGAATTTTAACAATAAAACGCATTATATGAGACCTGCACCCATAATTTCTAATTTTCAGATATTCACATTATCCGGCAGGTTAATATAATGAGCCTTATCACTGTTAATCATAAATCAGAATCAGCTTTCAATATAAACATCAATAATACCCAAATTTCCGCAGACTTAACCAAAGCGGACGGTGGTTCAGGTGATTATCCCTCACCCACAGAGCTTCTGGTAGGCTCTTTAGGGGCCTGTATAGGCATCATGGTTAACAAATACTGCCAGAACCATGGCTATACAGACGGAGAGGTGGAGGTTAACCTCACATATGAGCTGGGATCCAAGCCTTCCAGGGTGGCAGCCATTGTAATAGATTTAGAAATTCCAAAGGATGTACCAGAGGCTAAAAAGGAAGCGATAAAACGTATTGCTCACCTTTGTCCCATTCACAAAACTCTACAGATACCACCGTCTATTGATGTGGAAATAGTATAGGTTTTTTACTGGTTTTTATGATAGTTTTTTTTATCTTTTTTCAGAAATTCAGGCGTTATTACTCTATAATAGTGCAAGGCGTCCAGGTCAATTTTTTAAGACATTTAATTAGGAGGTATCCATGGCAATGATCGAATTAGGCGGTAAGCAAGTAGATGTAGATGAGGATGGTTTTATTCAAGACCCGGCAGTATGGGACGAAGAAGTAGCCAAGTCTATAGCCGCTACAGAGGCAGTTAGTGAAATGACGGAAAACCACTGGAAGGTAGTCAACTACTTAAGGGAATATTACCTCAAGTTTAACATGGCTCCCATGATCCGCAAGCTGTGCAAAGAGTCAGGCTTTCCTTTAAAAGAAATTTACGAGCTGTTCCCCAGCGGCCCGGCCAAGGGCGCATGCAAAATTGCCGGTCTTCCTAAGCCCACTGGCTGCGTATAATCTGTCTTACACGTTTATGTACAGGTTTAAGTACTCATTACACTAGAGTTATTGTTAGCTGCGGCGCATTGTGTTGCGGCTATTTTTATAAATAGAGTTTTATAAAAATTTCTTTCAAGCGACATTTAAATTACACTCAATAACCAGGAGGCATAATGGCCGAAAACAAATTAAAAGACACCCCTCTAATCAATGAATTAGAAAAAGGGGAGTGGCCCAGCTTTATCACAGAGATAAAGAAGGCTGCCACAAAGAGTGAGATGGCCGGTGGCCTTCTCCAGCAGTTGGAGCTCTCCTATCAGGAGAAAACAAGTCACTGGAAGCACGGTGGTATTGTAGGCGTTATGGGCTACGGCGGCGGTGTTATCGGCCGTTATTCGGATATCCCCGAAAAGGTGCCTGAGGTAGCACACTTTCATACTATTCGTGTTAATCAGCC
>CAZRWX010000193.1:1524-6623 GCA_964603925.1 uncultured Bifidobacteriales bacterium
ATCTTATCCACACTCTCACTCAGGACTATCAGGACGAGCTTCACAGGCCCGCCTTCCCTTACAAATTTAAAATTAAAGCCTCTGGTTGCCCCAATGACTGCGTTGCTTCTATTGCCCGGGCAGACATGTCCATAATCGGCACCTGGAAGGACGACATTCAAATGGATGCCGCCGAGGTTAAGGCCTATGCCGATGCCGGCATGGATATTGCCAGCGATGTATGCTCCAACTGCCCCACCAAGTGTATCAGCTGGAACGGCAAAGAGCTTAAAATAGACAACGCCAATTGTGTTAAATGTATGCACTGCATTAACGTAATGCCCAAGGCCCTCAGGCCCGGCAAAGAGCGCGGAGCCACTATCCTTCTTGGTGCCAAGGCGCCTATTGTTGAAGGTGCACTGCTCTCCTCTGTTCTTGTCCCCTTTATCGAATTACAGGCCCCCTATGACGACCTCAAAGAGCTCATTGAGGCTGTTTGGGATTTATGGTGCGAACATGGTAAAAACCGTGAACGTGTGGGCGAGCTAATCCAGCGTGCTGGTGGTATGGGCCGTTTCGCCGAGGAGATCGGTCTGGATCTGGTTCCGGAGATGGTATCCCACCCCAGGGAGAACCCATACATACTATTCGGTAATGACGAAGAGGAAAAATAAACAAGTTTTAAATCAAATAAGGAGAGTACAATGACTACAGAAGTACCAAAAAGAAAAACTGATATAGGTCCTCCGCATTACGAAAAGTTCCTGCCGGAGGTTATCAAAAAGAACTATGGTAAATGGAAATACCATGAAATCATAAAGCCCGGTGTTATGGTGCATGTGGGCGAAAGCGGTGATAAGCTCTTTACTGTAAGGGCTGCCTCACCCAGGATTCTCAGTATACAGACTCTGCGTCTTTTCGCTGATCTGGCAGACAAGTACTGCGGCGGCCATCTGCGTTTTACCAGCCGTAACAATGTAGAGTTCCTGCTTACTGACGATTCTAAAATAGATGCTCTTACAGCAGATCTCAAAAAAGAGGGTTTCCCTATTGGCGGTATTGGCAATACCATTTCTAATATCGTTCATACTCAGGGCTGGGTTCATTGTCACTCAGCAGCCACAGACGCCTCCGGTGTGGTTAAGGCTGTGATGGATGAGCTGGTGACTGAATTTAAAGAGACCAAACTGCCTGGCAAGCTCCGTCTGGCACTGGCATGCTGTCTCAATATGTGCGGCGCCGTACACTGTTCAGACATCGCCATTCTGGGTATCCATACCAAGGCTCCCAAAATTAACGATGATGCCATTAACAAAATGTGCGAAATCCCCAACGTAGTTGCTTCCTGCCCTGTGGCCGCTATCCGGCCTGCAGAAAGGGACGGGAAAAAGACCGTTGAGGTTGACGAAGACAAGTGCATGTTCTGTGCCAACTGTTACACAGTTTGCCCCTCTATGCCCATAAACGATCCCGTTCATGATGGTATATCTATCTGGGTTGGCGGTAAAGTGTCCAATGCCAGGCAGGAACCCCGCTTCTCCAAACTTGCCATACCCTTTCTGCCTAACAACCCGCCCCGCTGGCCGGAGGTTGTTACTGCAGTTAAAAAGATTGTTGAGGTATGGAAAAATGGTGCCAAAAAGTACGAGCGTATGGGCGACTTTATCGAGCGTATTGGCTGGCCCAAATTCTTTGAGCTTACTGGTATTAAGTTCGAGAGGGCGCATATTGACGATTACAAACATGCGGGTCTTACTTATAAACGGTCTGCACAACTCAGGCATTAGGAGGAACCAATGGCTTTAGAAGCACAACAAATTGCTGATTCCATGTATGAAATGGTAAAAGAGTACACTGGCAAGAAGAAATTCAAAGCCATGGATCTTACCAAAGCAATGATGGAAAAGTACGGTGACGAAGTTGACAAAAATTCGTGTAAAGCGGGTATCCGTATTCTCATGGATTCCGGCAAGTGTATTTACACATATTTTGGCGGCAGTTTTATTGAGATTCCCCCGGAGTCTTAAGCCCTAATTCGTTTTAAAATTAACTTACTCCCCTTATGGCATAAGCCGTAAGGGGAGTTTTTTTTTATCTTTTCAGACGTTCTTTCAGCACGTTTACCCCAATTCAAGGAGACACACTATGGGCCTGTTAAAAAAGAAAAAATCCAGCGGTTTTGGTACAATCAATATGAGCGGCGGCGGCAAAAAGGAGCAGTCACCATTAAGGCCCAAGTATGTAGAAAAGCTCCCCCCCTGCCAGGACACCTGCCCCAGCGGTAACCAGGTTCGTAAGTTTGTAACTGCAATTGCTCAGGCCCAGAGGCTGGGCAAAACTCAGGATCAGGCCTTTGAAGAGGCCTGGGGCGTATACACTGAGACAAGCCCCTTTCCCTCTGTGTGCGGGCGTGTGTGCCCTCACCCCTGTGAGAGCGGCTGCAACCGTACAGAGCTTGAAGGCGGTGTGGGCATCAATAAAATTGAACGCGCTATTGGCGACTACGCCATACAAAAAGGCCTTAAACTTAAAGCCCTGGGGGGGGACAAACCCTCACAGAAAATTGCCGTTATTGGCGCCGGGCCCAGCGGCCTTTCCTGCGCTTACCAGCTGGCCCGCCGCGGGTATGCTGTTACGGTTTTTGAGGCAGCCGACAAAGCCGGCGGCATGCTGCTGTGGGGTATACCCAGGTATCGTTTGCCTGCTAATATTTTAGAGGCAGAGGTTAAAAATATTTTAGATATGGGTGTAGAGCTCAAGCTCAATACCCGCGTTAGCTTACAGGACATTAAAAAAGACTTTGACTCCGTATATGTAGCCATTGGCGCCCATAAAGGCCTTATGCTCAGGGTTGAGGGCGAGGACGCCGAAAATGTATTCTCCGGTGTGGAGTTTCTAAACCAGATACATCACGGCAAAAAACCCCAAATTGGCGATAATGTAATAGTAGTAGGCGGCGGTGACACCGCCATAGACGCCGCTCGCATCAGTAAGCGTATGGGCGCTACTACCACTATCCTATACCGCCGTACAGTCAAAGAAATGCCCGCCATCGACGACGAAATTAAAGAGACTGAAGAAGAGGGCATTAAGCTGGAGTACCTGGCGGCCCCCATCGGCTTTGAAAAAGAGGGCAACCGCATCACCAAAGTTAAATGTATACGCATGGAGCTTGGCGAACCAGATGCCTCCGGCCGCCGCCGTCCGGTACCCAAAGAGGGTTCAGAGTTTGAGATCCCCGCTACAGCTGTTATTGCCGCTATCAGCCAGGAGCCGGACTTCACCGGCTTTGACTCTATTAGCAGTGGCACAGACTGGATAAAAGTAAACGATAAGGGCGAAACCAGTGAGGCCGGCGTTTTTGCCGGCGGGGATGCTGTTAATCTTGCCATAGCCACTACCGCCATTGGTCAGGGCCGTTTGGCTGCTGAGTCTATCCACAACAAGCTGCAGGGTATCACTATCCGTCCAGAGGTAAAAAACATCATAAAAACCGACCGCATGCGTCTGGACCACTACGACAAAAAAGTTCGTGTTGCCGGGGTGTCCCTGGGTGTCGAGCAACGGTTGGCCAACCTGGAGGTGGAAATAAACCAAACTCTGGAAGCCGAAAAAATTCTGGAGGAGTCCACCCGCTGTATGAGTTGCGGCTACTGTTTTGACTGCGAAAAATGCTGGATGTTTTGTCAGGATCAGGCCATTCACAAGCCTCAGACTAAAGGCCAAATTTATGACTTTAAGCTGGAAAACTGCACTGGCTGTAAAAAATGTGCTGAGGAATGCCCCTGCGGTTTTATAGACATGACCTGATATATGCTACCTACCGCTATAGTGGCCGGGCTTTCGGGCGGGTCTGGAAAAACTGTCGCGGCCCTGAGTTTGATAGCGGGCCTTAAGCAAAAGGGTATTGTTGTAGCCCCATTTAAAAAAGGTCCAGATTTCATAGACCCTGCCTGGCTTGGTCTGGTTGCGGGCGGTACCTGCCGCAATTTGGACTTATACATGATGACGCGCAGTCAAATTCTTAAGTCTCATATTAACAACAGCGCGGGGTCTCAAATCAGTGTAGTAGAGGGCAACCGGGGCTTGTATGACGGTTTGGACGAAAATGGCAGCTGCAGTACGGCTGCGCTGTCAATTATGCTAAACGGCCGCGTTATCCTGGTTTTAAATTGTACTAAAATGACTGGGACCGCAGCTGCTCTGGTACTTGGGTGTCAGCGGCTGAACCCCCGTGTGCAAATTGCCGGTGTAATACTTAACCGGGTAGCGGGAGCACGGCATCAAACCGTGTTACGCAAATCAATAGAACATCATACAAATGTTCCCATAATTGGCGCCATACCCAAATTAAAAGATATATCCATATTTGAAAGGCATTTGGGGCTTCTGCCTCCTGCCGAGCATAAAACCCAAAGCCTGGTGGTAGATCAGGTTAATGATATTGCCGGCAAATATCTTGATATGGATAAAATTATAGACGTACTTAAACCCAGGGCTTCGGCCTTTAAACCGACCCTGCCGGGTTCCAGGCCTATCACATTATCTTCCGGTTCCAGGCGGGTGGGTGTAATCAGGGACAGGGCTTTTAATTTCTACTATCCTGAAAATCTGGAGGTATTGGAGAAGCAAGGCGCAAACTTAATTTTTATAGACGCCCTCAGAGACCTCCAATTGCCATCTGTAGATCTGCTTTACATTGGCGGGGGGTTCCCTGAAACAGCAGCAGCAGCTCTGGAAAAGAATAAAAGTTTCAGGGAGAGTGTTAAAAATGCTGTGGAAAAAGGGCTACATGTATACGCTGAATGCGGCGGGGCTGTATATTTAGGTACCAGACTTCATTTTCGTTCCCGCTCATATGATATGGCGGGGGTATTTCCTGTTGATTATCAATTCAGTGAACGGCCCAGGGGACATGGGTATACACAAGTTAAGATAACGGCTAAAAACCCGTTTTTTAAAACAGGAGCCCTGATTAAGGGGCATGAGTTTCATTATACTTCCATGGAGGCAGCCTCCGGTCTGCGCTTCTGCGCCCGTGCCTGCCGGGGAGAGGGCTTTGGGCAGGAGCGGGAGGGCCTGGTATATAAAAATGTTTTCGCCACCTATACCCATATACA
>CAZRWX010000194.1:0-6509 GCA_964603925.1 uncultured Bifidobacteriales bacterium
AGAAATTTCGATTCCGGACAAGCCGGAATGACTGGTCAATAGAGAACTCCTTACTGTCGAGTAATATAAATGAACACGTAAATATACCTGCCGCAAACAGAATACTGATATAGGTAAGCATATAATTACCGGCCTTTGGAGCTGTTCCTTTTTAAGGCTACTTTGTATTTTTCCCTGATAGTGAGGAGGTCTCTGTTGTAAACACCCTCCTTAAAATCTTTAAACGCCCAGGGGTAAGAAGTGTAAGCGCCTTTGCTGTATTGCAGGAGCATGTCTGCGTATATGCCCCTGCCCATTGCCACCTTGTGCGGACCAGGTTTAAAAGAGGCCAGTACCAGCTTATGTGTATCCATATAACCCATATCAAGATTGTATAACCTTTTACCATTATTAGCAAATTTAAACTCAACGGTATTAGCTGCATTTTTTAATTCCCCTAATTTACCAGGGTCAATTAAAGCCCGAAAGCTGATGACTCTTCGCATAAGGCAATCACCAAACTCCCCTTCGTAATATTGAGTACCTGTAAACGGGTGAGCGGGACCCTTAAAATCTATTGGCCAGAAAGACCTTTCCAATTGCTCCCAGAGAGTGAGAGGAAGAACGCCCTCACGGTAGATGACAAACATCAGAGGTTTAACATTTTGAATATAACTGCCAGAATTCATTTATATTAATCTACAAACAAAAAACGGGATGATATTTATCATATCAACCCGTTTGCAATAACGGTTAAAATATGGCCGGCCTGCTAATACCCCTTTGGCAATTCGCTTTTATCCCCGCCGAATTTTAAAAAGTGCTTAAAGTGTTTTTTAGCACTGCGTTTATCATAAAAAGTATGAGCCACTAAACCCATATAATAATAGGGCATTGGGTCTTCCGGGCAGAGCTTGGAGACATAATCACTGTATTCGGTAACGGGTTTTTCAAACCCATTGATCCAGTTAGCCTTTATATATGTGATAATGACTTCACAATCTTTTTTGTGATCTGAAAGGGCATTTTTGATTACATCCAGGGCTTCATGTTTTTGCCCTTTGGCCAGGAGCAACTCCGTTTGAGCCATAGCAGTATAGGCGCTGATTCTATCAGTGGATTTTGCATTATCGGCCCATTTCTGAGCATCCACTAATTTATTCATTTTAATTGCTGCCATAGTTAATCGGTAAAATACCTCAGCTGACGGCAGGATACCCATAGCCTTTTTAAGATGATGCTCTACAGCCTCCACCTTGCCCTGTTTCTCAAAACACATGGCCAGGCCGATATTGCCCTGAGCTTGTATCTTCTTGCTCTCATGCTGGGTAAGCTCCTGGAAAAAACCCATGGCATCTTCAGGATCATTGCGTTTTAGGTCGCAAATCCCCATTTGATATATAGCCTCGGGATACTGGGGCTGGTATTTAATAGCCTTGTCAAATTGTTTTTTGGCCTTTTTAAAATCTTGATCTTTAAACTCAGCCATACCCATAAGAAAATAAAGCTGGGCATTTTCCCTGTCATTTTTAATAAGATCATTAAGAAGCTCTTTAGCCTGGCGTATCTCACTCATCTCCAGCTTGGCTTTAGCCAACGGCACCATAACGACCGGGTCATTGGCAAACTTGGAGGATTCAATAAGTGTGATAGTCTTTTTAGGCTCCTTCTTAAGTATGTAAATGTCCGCCATCTTTGCTGTGACAATAGCAGAGGGTTTCTTGGAATTAACTTCCCGATATTCCGTAAAGGCCAGGCTAAGCCGTCCCAGGTTTGCCAGGGCATCAGCATACATAAGCCGGGCGTCTGCTGTAAGTTCATTTTTAACCGGTTCTAATACCTTAACCGCATCCCCATATTCCTCCACCTTGAAGTGCATACTGCCCAGAAGCTCCGCATATCGGGCATTCTTAGGCGCGTATTTAAGCGCCTTTTGCAGGTAGTCGGCAGCCACACCTGTCTGATTATGTTTAAGCGCTATCTGGGCCAGCCAGTAATAGCTGTCGTGAGCGTCCGGCTTCTGGCCTACTACTTCCTTAAACAGGTTCTCAGCTTCATTGAGCTGACCGTCTTCATACTGCATGCGCGCCAGCATCAATCTGATGTTAACACCTTTGGCCCCTAGTTGTATGGCGCTCTGCAAAGCATATTTTGCTTCTTTAACATTTTTAACCTCTAAAAGCGAATGCCCGTAATTCTCCCAAATTTGCTGATCGTCAGGAACATGCATGACCAATCGCGTATAGAGCTTAACTGCCTCGGGGAATTTTTTAGCTTTGAACCTGTCTTTGGCAAGGACTTTAAGGCCTTCAACAAAGTTGGAATCCAGGGATACAACATCGGCATAAGCACCCGTAAGTTCTTTTTGCCTCTTGAGGCTTTTAACAAGCTTAAGTTTGCCCATGGCTACATCATAATCCTTGGGGTTCAGCTTAAAAGAACGTTCATACATAATTAATGCGCTGGAGCTTTTCTTTTGTTCAAGATAACAGCGGCCAGCCAGCTTATAGGCTTCAGCATTATCTTTAACTTTTTTAAAACCTATGGGCATACGTTTGAGTGCTGTGCCGCACTGGTTTGAACGGGCGTTTTCCATACCCAGATAAAGGTTAGCCTCGGGGTGTTTTGGATTACGCTTGATTATGTAGCGGAACTGCTTGTTAGCGCCTGTCATATCGCCATTTCGCAAATAAGCCTCCGCCATGGCAGTACGGTAATCCATATTTTCAGGCTCGGCACGTACCAGACGCTCCAGAGCATAGAATTCGCCAGATACATCTTTAGCAGTTCGATAAAGCTTAAGCAGCTCCGATAGAACAGATGTCTTTTTAGTGGCATCAAAATATGCCTCGTAGGAGGCTATGGCATCCCGGTAATTTTTAAGAGCCGTATTAGCCTCACCCATATATTTTAAGGAAAGCTTAGAATGCTCCTGAGCTTTAGAAAAATAATTAATGGCTGATTTCCAGTTCTTGTCATCCATTTCCAGCTTGGCCAGGTAGTAATGAGATTCCGGCGTAGGCTGAGATCGAACTACATTTTCCAGGATTTTCCTGGCATCGGCCTTCCGGCCCCTTTCATAAAAAAGGATACCCAGCTCCAGGGACTTCTTGGATTTTTCCGGGTACTTGATTGCCAACTCGGCCCCAAAGAGCCCCGCGGCCTTAGCCTGCTTTGTGTATATGTAAGCCTTTAATAACAGAAATGACATATCTGCATCCAGTTCAGGCTTAATTTTTTGATGAGTTAATACTTTAATAACAGCCGAGGGGCTTTTGTATTCGGACTCCAGTATAGCCAGAGGAAAAGCATATTCTTTTTTGTAGGGTTTATTGGCAACCAGTACCCGCAACATGCCGCGGGCTTCCTTTTTGCGTCCCGAGGTCTGGTATATTAACGCCAGACCACCGGTGACTTCTTCATCAAATTCTTTAGAAGAGTAAACGCCTTTCAGGTAGTTTTCCGCCCAATCGAGCTTTTTATCAGCAACCAGAAGTAGTCCCAGCTCCCGCTTATAAGTTGTGCTCTTGGGTTGCATGTCGGCGGCATTCTGCATATGGCTGACGGCCTTGGACACCTTACCCATTTTCTTGTACTCCATGGCGGTGCGGTATGCCAGTTCATGGTCCTGGGGAGCGCGCTGGCGCCAGTCCTCCATGGAGGCCACCATCTTATTTTGATTTTTAGTTGCCTTGTACACATTAACCAGCAGCTCATGGGGCTTAGAAGCATCAGCTATTAGATTTGCCCACTTTTGAAGAAGAGCCTCAGTGTCCTTATCTTTTTGGGCATAGGCAATGGGAGCAGCCTTTGCCACCACTTCGGCATTATTTGGATCTTTTTTGAGGATATCCTTATACACAACCAGGGCCTCTGAGGTTGAGCCCAGGGTCTTGGCATACTCGGTTTTTATATACAAATCCTCAGGGAAAGAATTATATCCAATTTCTAAAACACCCTTTAAATGGGGTGACTTCTGCTGTTTACTGAATTCCAGCACTTTTTGATAAAGATCCCTGTTTTTAGAATCATGTTTAAGTGCATTATAATAGGCACCATTAGCCGCTGAATACTGCTTTTTTGCCACATAGGCCTCTGCCAGAGGGGCATTTAATTCAGGATTTTTGGGGGCATTCTGAGCCAGGAATTTTTCATAAGCCAGAAGCTTATCAAAATTACCATTGTTGTAGTAGTACCCAGCCATTAGCGCGCGACCACGGTAATAATTTTTGTCCTGGCTAATCTCTTTAGCCAGAGGACCGGGGTCATTAAATTTTTGGAACTTGAGCTCGGCCAGCTCCTGTCTTTCCTGGGTACTGGCAGCCTTATTATTTACAAGAATCTCCAAAGTGGTCATAATACGAGTGGTGTCATTGGCTTTGCGGGTTAAATCCAGGAGTTCTGTGAGGGCTTCGGTATCTTTGGGTTTACGGGCCACCCATTGTTCATAATGGTGTATGGCTGCCGAGGTTTTACCCATTTTAACCTTTCGTCGGGCCAGGCGCAGCTGATAATTTTTACGGGAAGGTTCTAATTCTACTATTCTCTCCAATAGAGAAACGTGTTTGGCCTTGTTTTTAGTCTCTTCATAAATCAGAAGCAGAGTGTCAACCAGAGAAAGATTAGAAGGATCCCGAAGGCTGCGGTTTTCAAAAAGTAATTGGGCTTTTGCTATCATCCCGGCATTATAATAGGCCTGGGAAACAAGGGGTTCTTGTGTACCAAGCTCCGGGCTCATTTTGAGTAGAGCCTCCCACTCTTCGGCGGAGGCCTTGTATTCTCCATTCAAATAAAGAGCCTTGGCAAACTTAATTTTCTCATCTACCGAGGGGACCTTGGCATTCAGCCTGTCGAAAAGATCAAGGTTAGCCTTGATTTGCAAATTGGTCTTAAGCAGCGAAGCGTAAGCTCTGGCATATTCGATATTATTGGGGCTTAAAGCATGTGCTTTGGCAAACTCCTTACGACCGTCACCCTCAATACCCTGCTGACTACTGAGTTTGCCCAGTGCGTACCACATCTCCCCATTTTCGGGGTAATTTTTACTGGCTTTAAGCAAGTGCTCACGAGCGGGGATATAATTTTGTTCTTTGAATTGTAGAAACCCCAACTGCAAATGATAGGGGGCAGCTGTTTTAGGTTCCAGTTCAATAAGACGCTCCAGTACCATGCCATAGGTCTGACTTTCACTTTCAACCTTTTCTACCAGAGGTAGCAGGAACTTATAACCGTTTATGTCACTGGGTTGACGTTCCACCCAGGTTTTTGCATGCTTAATTGCAGAGGCCTTGTCCTTTTCTTCCAGGTCTAAACGGGCAAGTTTCAACCACCAGTCGGCTGTAGCAGGATCCAGCGAAACCAGGGCACTCATAGCCTTGCGTAATTCACTGTCCTTAACCTTGGTTTGCTCGTAGGCTTTAACCTGAATTTCCCTAATCCCCCTGTCACTGCCGTCTTTTTGGGCAAGATAAGCAGCTGCAAGTTCACCAGCCAGAGAATATTGTTTAGCGTTATACAAAGAGACAACGGGCGCTTTCTTACCCTTAAGCAAACTGGCCTTTTCTTTATAAACCTGACTGAACAGCTTTGCAGCAGAAGCTTTGTCACCCTTAATGTTGTGAGCACGGGCCAGCATAAACTTTAACTCAGCTTTGGCTCCAGGTTTGGCTGCGGCAGTTTTAAGCATGGCGTAATGGGCTAATACCTGATCATCACTTTCCACAACCTCGGGCAGCAGAGCCAGATAGGTTGGCTCCCCAGGCTGGTTTTTTATGGCCTTATCCAGAAAGAAATAAGCAGTATTTTTATCCTTTTCTTTAAGGTAAATAAGCGCCATGGCGAACTGGGATTTATGGGCTTTAGGATCTCGTTGTTCAATAAAGCCATGAACCTCCTTTATGCGGGCGTCATTGCCAGTTGAATTTACAGCCTCTATCAGCAACTCCTGGGCTTTAGTGTCTTTGGGGCTTATATCAAGTACCCTTTTATATGTTTCTATGGTTTTATCAGAATTTTTAAGCCTTTGGTAAACCTCACCCAGGTCCATAAGAAGTGCTTTTTTCTTGTCCGTGACCCCAATAAGGGCCTCCAGAGCCCCAGCCAGACGGGCATTATCTTTTGCTTTGGTATATATATTAACCAGTGATGTTAAAGGCTCAACATTGCCGGGCTCCAATTTTGCCCACATTGTATATAAAGATTCAGCATCAGAAGTTTTACCGGCACCCATAGCGGCACCTGCTCCGTATTTAACAGCATTCAGGTGGTTTTTGTCGACTGCCAGCACCTCTTTATAAACTTTGAGGGCTTCTTCAGTCTTACCCAGACTGCGGGCATATTCATATTTAAGTTGAAGATCGTCCGGGAACCATTTATAAGCCATCTCCAAAATGGGACCAATATATATGGAACTGTTCTTTTTGGCATAGACATAAACCCGGTCAAAGGCGCCACGGTCACCTGGTACAGTTTTTAAATAATTATAGAAGGCGCTGTTGGCCTGAGGAGATTTCTTCTTATTGGCATATACC
>CAZRWX010000195.1:0-6465 GCA_964603925.1 uncultured Bifidobacteriales bacterium
GCTTCGGGAAGTTGATTGTCCAACACACGGCAGGAGCCAGGAACGTATACCATGGGCAGAAGCATATAGCAGAGCATCATTTCGCCTTGAATACCTGATATTAGCATATTCCCAGATCATGACACAGAAAGCCGCAGCCCAGGCATTAGGCATTCCCACGTCAACATTCTCAGAAATGCTTCATAGAAGCATAACCAGAATTCGAGAGGGACACAGAATAAGAAACCTTAAAAGCATCGGCATTGACGAAATTTCCTACTGTAAAGGGAAGAAGTACGCAACGATAGTCTACGACATGGACAAAGGTTGTGTTGTGTGGGTTGGTAAGGGCAAAGGAAGGGAAACGATTAATGCCTTTTTTGAAAAGAAACTATCAGAGTACCAGCGAAATCAGATTCAATACGGTAGTTGTGATATGGCAAAGACATACATCGGGGCAATAAAAGACTACTGCAAAAATGCAGTCCTGGTTATTGATAAGTTTCATGTGGTCAAGGCATTAAACGAAGCAGTTGACGAGGTTCGCAAAGAGGAGTGGAGGGCGTTTGATGGTGATGATAAAAAAGCATTAGCTGGGCTTCGATGGCTACTTTTTAAGCATTCAAGTAATCGAACGAAAGGGAACACACATACCTTGAACCAGTTGCGAAAAAGTAATAGAAGAATCCACCGGGCGTGGATTTTGAAAGATGAGTTCGAGGCTTTCTGGGAGTATCTGTATCAAGGTTCTGCGGAGAAATTTATCAAAGGTTGGATAACATCTGTGCGACGCAGTCGATTAAAGCCGCTTATTGAATTTACAGAAACACTTGAAAATAATTTTGAAAATATCATCACCTACATAGGTACAGGAATCACGAATGCCCTGGCAGAAGGAATAAACAGGGTTATCCGGCAAATAAAAAACCGTGCTAGCGGTTATAGAACATTGCACGCTTTTTCTGATATTATATACTTGGTGGTTGGAGACTTAAATATTCCTGAACAGATTCCAGCCAAGTTTTGTACAATGAAAATAGCATGAAAACTCAAATTATAAAGGAATTATGCGAAGTTTTGTATTTGAGAAATCCGGATATAGCCATATTCATTTGTGTATTTAATTATCCCTATAATTAATAAAGAAATGTCAATAGTATCTTTGCTTAATATTTCAATTGTTCCCGGGATCGGTAACACTAGTCCATCAGCAGAATCCGGCATTACTTAAAATTTCACTGTATCAGGCAGATTCCCGATGGACTTAGCTGATTGTACAGACATGTGACTGCAGTAATTGTGCAAATGCAGTTGACTAAAGGTGAATTGAGGCTTTTTTAACAAACGGAGCTAAAACGGGAGGAATGCCCGATACCGGCTGTATATAGGTTATTAATCTGTTTAAAATAGCCAGAAGTAACCGGAGGCCAGAAATGGTTACACATTATTAGGATAATGCCCCCTTGTAGAGCCGATTAATGAATCGATTCTACAAGGGGGGTACAGGATATTAAAGGAGGTCCACAATGGCAAACCTGGCGGAAAAAAAATGCGCACCCTGCACAGATGGGAATCCTACCCTTGAGGTAGAGGAAATATTTAAACTGCGCACGCAGTTGGATAGCGAATGGAAGGTATTCGACAGCAAATATCTTAACCGGGATTTTAAATTCCCGGACTTTAAGACCGCGCTGGCTTTTACCAACCGTGTAGGTGGGTTAGCCGAACGGGAGGGGCATCATCCGGATATTTCGCTTTCCTGGGGTAAGGTGGGCATTATACTGTTTACACACAAAATCAACGGATTGTCCGAGAGTGATTTTATAATGGCGGCTAAAATTGATTCACTATGAGTAAGACACAATGTGGCAACGCCCCCACCACCTAAGGAGGAGATTAGATTGGATCCGCCTTAGGCGGATGCATTCTAATAAACTGATGGAACATATCCCCCGCTCACCCTGAGCCTGTCGAAGGATGTGAGAATGCTCATCAGACAAAATGGTGAGCAAAGAATTCATTTTCATCCCCTAGGGGGACGGGGGGGCTTTACTCAGTGGGGCGGAAGGCCTCGTCAAGGGAACTGGATGGCTGACCGATAAAAGCAAGTTTTATATTTTCATCACATGTACACAGAATCCTATTTCTATGACCCCCAGATAGAATCCAATGCCACGTTTACTTTCGACGAACCGGAAAGTAAACATATCACCCGAGTAGTACGCCTGCAGGTCAAAGACGAGATCCTGGTAACAGATGGCTGTGGACGTCTATTTACATGTGTTATTCAGGAAACTAAACCCTTACTCAAAGCCCTGTGCCAGGAATGTATTGAAGAAGAAAGGAAAAAACCGCAAATTCATGTATCACTTGCTGTACTTAAGGGCCGGGACCTTGAAGTGCCTGTTGAAGGCCTTTGCCAATTGCCCCTGGCGGATATTCAACTGGTACTCATGGACAAATGCCAGGTTCCTCCAGGGAAAAATCTGGATTCTCTGGTTACCAGGTTAGAGCAAAAATCCATAACCGGGCTTAAACAGAGCAAAAAATTATGGCTTACGAAGGTCGCAATCCCCGTATCTTTCCCAAAATGGCTGGAAACTAATGCTTCCATTCCTATTTTAATAGCCCATCCCGGGGAGGATAATGTCCCCAAAAATCTGGAAAAAGGACTAAATCTGCTTATAGGGCCTGAAGGTGGTTTTTCTGACAGGGAATTTACCCAATTGAAACAATTGCCAAATTCATACTTTATGGGGCTGGGGTCCACCCGCCTTCGTGCCATGCATGCCCCTCTGGTAGCGTGCGGAAAGCTCCTTAGCCTTGGCTTGCTTTAGCTTAACTCAACCTAAATCATTGTGGACGTCACTGTCCAGCTGCTCAGGCAAAGCAGACGCAATCATAATTATACCCGCAAACAAGAAACTGATAGGTCCTGAATTACCTTAATTATAGCCGTTCTTACCGAAGAACAAGCCCAAAAATTTGAGAAAATCAGTAAAAAACGCGGTGACCGTAGGGACGAAGGCCGCAAAGGCGATCGCAAGAAAAAAGTTCATGATGATGCCCACGACGAAAATGAAGATAAAGAATAAGAATAAGTCTATTTAGAATCTCTCCAACGCCTCATACATGAGGCGCCCTTTCCAGAAGGCCGAATCCAGTAGCTTGGGTTCGGCTTTTCTTTTTGGAGGCTATAATTTCTATCTTTCCTGCAAAATAGCTCGATTTAAAGGATTTAATCTGCCATGGAAAATAACACTGAAAACAAACCTTCTAACTTTATACGCACTATTATCGACGAAGACCTGGAAAAGGGCAAAAACCAAGGTAAAGTTATAACACGTTTCCCGCCGGAGCCCAACGGCTACCTGCATATCGGTCATGCTAAAAGTATCTGTCTTAATTTTGGGCTGGCCCGTGACTATAAGGGTACCTGTCATCTTCGTTTTGATGACACCAACCCCGAAAAAGAGGATGTGGAGTATATTGAATCCATCCAGGAGGATGTACGCTGGCTGGGTTTTGACTGGGGGAAACATAAATATTTTGCTTCAGATTATTTCGACAAGCTCTATGATTTTGCCATAGACCTTATAAAAAGGGGGAAGGCGTATGTAGAGGACCTGTCCTCCGAAGAAATCCGCCAATACCGCGGCACCGCCCGCACCGATGTAGGCAGGGAGAGCCCATATCGTGACAGGAGCGTGGAAGAAAACCTGGCTTTATTCGAAAAAATGAAATCTGGAGATTTTGACGAAGGGAAAAAAGTACTCAGAGCCAAAATAGACATGAAGTCTTCAAACTTTAACATGCGCGACCCTATTATTTACCGCATAAAAAAAATCAGCCACCACCGTACCGGTGACAAGTGGTGTATCTACCCCAATTACGATTTTACCCATTGTCTTTCCGATATGTTGGAGGGTATTACTCACTCCATATGCACCCTGGAGTTCGAGGACCATCGCCCGCTGTACAACTGGGTACTGGAGGCTCTGGAGACCCCTTGTCATCCTCAGCAGATAGAGTTCGCCAGACTTAATCTTACTTACATGGTAATGAGCAAGCGCAAATTCCTGCAGTTAGTAGAGGGCGGCCATGTAAGCGGTTGGGACGATGCCCGCATGCCCACAATTTCCGGGCTCCGAAGGCGTGGTTATACACCCGCCGCCATCCGCAATTTCTGTGACCGTATAGGGGTAGCCAAACGTGACAGCACTGTGGATTTTGCCCTTCTGGAGCACTGCCTCAGGGAGGATCTTAATAAAAATGCCGGCCGCGTAATGGGCATACTGCGGCCGCTTAAAGTTATAATCACTAATTATCCCCAGGGCCAGTCAGAAGAGCTGGAAGCTATAAATAACCCTGAAGACGAAAGCGCCGGCACTCGCTCCGTACCATTCTCAGGGGAATTGTATATAGAAAGGGAAGATTTCATGGAGGAACCGCCTAAAAAGTTCTTCCGCCTGGCCCCCGGCACGGAAGTGCGCCTTCGTTATGCTTATTTTATTAAATGTGAAGAAGTAGTAAAAGACCCGGCTACAGGTGAAGCCACTGAGATTCACTGTACCTATGACCCTGCCACACTCGGGGGCAACGCGCCCGATGGCCGCAAGGTTAAAGCCACCCTGCACTGGGTGAGCGCACCCCACGCCATCCAGGCCGAGGTCAGGCTATACAACCACCTGTTTAACAAAGAGAACCCCGAAAAAATAGCCGAAGGTGAGACTTTCATAGACAATATCAACCGTAATTCGATGGAAGTACTCAAAAACTGCCGGTTGGAGCCTTCTCTTAAAACAGCTGCAGCAGGTACACCCTACCAGTTTGAAAGGCTGGGTTACTTCTGCGTGGATTCAAAAGACTCCAGCGCTGACTCCCTGATATTTAACCGTACCGCCACCTTAAAGGATACCTGGACCAAAATCCAGAAATCCGGGGTTAAATGAATCTACAGCTCATATTTAATATGCACAATTCCCTAACCAATTTTATGGTATAATCTCTCCCATGAAGGCCCCAGCAATACGAATTTTCATCTGCCTGCTGGTTTTATACCTCACCTCATGCGCTATATATCAAATCCGCAAGGACTTCCTGCCCACCGGAAAACATGGTAAAAGCGTCCAGGTATTTGAAGATGTGGAAGTTGACTTAGCACTCCTTGGCTTACTTAAGACTTTAACAATTCCACCTCTTATCATCGCCAAACCGAATGAGAAGTATGCCTTTATAATACGCTTCCAAAGCCCCAAGCCGATGGAATACGCAAATGCGCAGAAGGTGAGTATCCGCAACGAAGCCAGCGCTTTTTCCTTAGATTTACAGGACTTATGCGAGGAAAGCGTTAATTTTAAAGATGAAGACAAGTATGTGATTATTATAGGCTGCGGGCAAAAAATCAAAATACTGGATGACATCGACAACCTGAAGCTTATATATAAAGGTGTCGTTTTTTTTAAAGACCTGAAGTATGTAAACATTAACCTGGAAAAAAACCTGGTAAAAGAACTGAATAAATCCTGGAGTCTGCCTTAACCTGAGAATAATATGAAACACCTTTACTTTCTGCTTTTATGCACTGTATGTATCTTCACACTCACAGGCTGCGGCGATGATCTCATTGTACAAAAGCAGTGGGTTACGGCCCTTGAGCAACATGCCGACCTGGGCATTTTTAAGGGTGTTTTTATGGAACCCCGGGCGGGCTGGAACCAGGTTTCACAAACAGCCTGTGAGGGCGGCATGCCCACACCCGGTCTGGTGCTTAATTATTATATCAGCGGCAAGGAGACCCCAGACCCCGACAGCGTCTGTTTTAAGACTAACGGCATCACCACCAGGGCCGACAGCGCTAAAAGGCAATATATAAAAGGCCTATGGGCCAGCTACATCCAAATTAAAGACATTTTAAACCCGGTTAAAATAGACGGCCAGGACAACTGCGGTAATACCATTAAGCTCTGGCTGGCAGACGGCAGTGCCCTGGTATACTCGCCCCACAATCTCGATAATATTTTTGGCTTTAACTTTCAGCGTCATATATTAAAGGGCAACTGGAGCTACTACCACTTTAAGCCTTAGGCTACAAACCGTACTGGGATTAAATTATTAATTTACCACAGAGGGCGCGAAGGGCGCGAAGGACGCGAAGGGCAGCTACATAGGCCGTGTTAGTTTTAGTAGTGTCTCCCTTTTCTTTTTTTGAGGGGGGTATTTTTTCATCCAATTATATTTAACCTTAATTTCATTATTGTTTTATAAGTCACAAATTGTTTGAGGCCAGTTAGCAGGAGGAACTATTAGAGCCATCGCGTAAAATGGAATTCCCGTAACCTTGGGATTATCTTTTATCAAATTATTAGATTTAATGGCTCTATAGCAGAATCTGTGGGTAAAAAACAACTATGAATATAGAGCCCTCTCCCCCTGACCCCCTCCCCCGAATAGTAAGAACAGGGGGGGAGGGGGAAAGGGCAATGT
>CAZRWX010000196.1:0-6453 GCA_964603925.1 uncultured Bifidobacteriales bacterium
GGATACATACTGCCAGCTGTTAATTAAATCCGGTGACAATAAACGCGCTGCTCTTGAGTATGAATATATGCTTACAAAATATCCTGAAGCCTCCGAGGCTCTTAACTTCCTTATAGACTACTACCGCAAACCCCTGCAAAAACCGCGCCTTATCCAGAAGCTGCAACTGGCTGTAAAATTACATCCCAATAACCCTTTGCCTCTAAAAGAACTGGCTGGCCTATATGAGGACTATCACCCCATGGCCATAGATTTGCGCAGGCAATATCTTAAGCTGCAACCCCAGGCAGCAGAGGTTATGATTGAGCTGGCAAAGGTATATGAGCACAAGCGAATGAATAAAGAAGCCATGGATATGTATATACAGGCTGCTCCTTATAAAATCCATGACTTCGCCTATAATCTGGAACTTGCTGATAAGTTAATGTCAGCGAATTCACCTGAAAAGGCTATGGGGTATTATGAAACCTGTGTGGGCATTGACCCGGGTCACATTGAGTCTGGCGAAAAACTCAGCAGCCTTTACCACAAATTCAAACAAAATGATAAAGCCATAACACTGGGCCTTAGAATCATGGAAACAAGCCCTAAAAACCTGGAGAGTCAAAAAGAATTTATCAAGTTTTTAAAGAGTCTGAATAACAAAAAACAGTATAAGGGCATTCTGCTTCAAATGGAGAAAATTTCACCAAAATCTCCGGTTGTTGCCTGTAACCTTTCATGGCTTTTTATTGAAGAAGGCAATAAGCCACTGGCATATGACTATGCCCTCAAAACCAGAGAATCTGAGCCTGAATACACCTCCTACCTCAGACTTATACCTGAGGTCATATCCCGAGACGAGCAAGTCAACATCCATTTCAAGGATTTATTAAAAGCACACAATAAGGGTATACAATCAGCATCCCTGTTTTACTACGTGGCCAGAGGTTATGCACTCAAAGGTAATACAGCTAAAGCGGCCAGCTATTACAAACAAGCCTGGCTAAAGGATAAAGTCCTGTTAACAGCAGACAAACTCGCCATTAATGCCGCTTACCAAACAGGTGATTACGCTTTTGCTGGAGATTTGTCAAAATACTTTCTTACAAGCCAGGACCCTAATGATGCAACGATGCTGGATATAAGGGCAGAAAGTATTAAACGCACCCAGAGCGGCGCTCAGAGCGCTGATGACGAATTAAGAAGTGTACTGGAAGTACTTCTGCGGGTAAATTCCGAAACTAAAAAATGGTGGCTGACTAAAGCCAGTCTGGATCTGAACCATGGGGACACACTGGGAGCAATAAAAAATGCAGTAACATGGGTTGATAAACACCCCTCGGACATAAATGGCTTTAAGTTCCTGCTGCCCCTCACCGCTAAACGCCAGGGCCATCGTGACACTTACCGTAAAGTTCTGGAGCAACTGGTTACTCTTGAACCCGAGTTTAAAGCAAAATACACGCTGGCCTTAGGCTTTGAACAATATGCCCAGGGAGATTTTGAAGCAGCCCTCAGTAATCTGCAGAAAGTAAGCGGCATCTTTAAAATAAATGATGAAATGTGGCTTACTATGGGGTTATGTGAAGACCGGTTGCAGAATAAAGCCGCCAGCCGGAAATATATTTCCAGGGCTTATGAAATTAATCAGCGTAATATGGAAGCGGCCAGGGCCTGGGCCAAGTATTTAACTACCGACAAAGAAATTAAAACCAACCTGCCTCTGTTTGAGAATATAGCCAGTCATAAAGCCAGTCTGCAGGAGAATATCAAACTGGCTAAAGCATATTTTTTCAATAGCAAATTTCCCCAAGCCGCTGATATATGGGAAAAAGCCATAGAAAAAGACCCGGCCCTGCCCAACTTTGAGCCCCTGGTGGCTGACACATATTTTAAGACAGGTCAGTATGCCAAAGCTCTCCCGTTTTTTGAAGCACGTCATGCTCAGGATCCTCAAAACATTGAACTGCTGCAAAGGGTGGCAGATTTATATATGTCCCTTAACCTGTCTGCCCAATATGTAACAGCTCTGGATAAAATGACAGGAATCGACCCCGCCTACAATAATTGCCAGCTTAAACTGGCCCGACAAATAGAGAAGACAGGGGACGTAAAACGGGCCGTATCGGTATATCAGGATTGGGTGACCCGAAACCTGGAGGACATGGAGGCATTAAAATCGCTTCATGCTCTCCTTGGTTCAATAAAAGACACTTCAGCCCTAATTTCCGTATTAGAGTCTATTACCAGCATCAAGGGAGCTCAGAGACCGTACCACATACAGCTCGCCGAGCTTAAGTTTTATTATTCCCGGGACATAGCAAACCTGATTAAGGTTACAGCCTTATATCCCGATTACAAAAAAGGCCGTGATATTCTGGTCACCCAATACCACAACCAGAGTGACTTTAATGCCCTGAAAGAATTCCAAGAGTTTATGGAAAAACATGCCGCTGAAGAAAATAAATATCTTAGCCCTCTGGCAGACCTGCACATTCACTTTAACGATTACACCAAGGCCAATGAAACATTATTCCAGTTGTTGATGATTAATAAAAAAGACAAAGACATTTTTAATAAGGTTTACTCCTACGGCAAACAGCACAAGTCCCCTCATCTGCAAGCTATTCTTGAAACAGGAAATGAATTATTTGCAGAGAATATTCCAATTATTATGGATTATGCCGAGCTGCTTGGCCCCTGCCACAAAGCATTGGCTCTTTACAGGAGCGCACTTAAACTCAACCCTGAAAATATGGAAGCCGCAGCCAGGGGCGCAGATATTGCCCTTAAAATGAATAATAACAATGAGTGTGTATTTTTTCTAAGACAGCGCATTGCGCTTGACAAGAGCGACCTGGACGCTTACAAAAAAATTGCTGATGTATATGAAAAAACAGCCCAGCTAAATGAACTTACAGACGCTCTGGAAAAGATGTACCTTCTGGATGTAGAAAAAAAGCAGCATCTCCTGCGGCTGGCCAATACATATTTAAAATTAAAAAAAACCAGTAAAGCCACCGGCGCTTACGCTCGTGCCCTCAGTCTTATGCCCAGGGACAAAGAAATTCAGAAATTGGCACTGGATTTAGTTTCCGCCAGCGGCAACCACAGTAAAATATTAAATGCCTGTGTACATATTCAAAACCTGGACCCCCTGGCCCATGATATACAATTTAAGCTGGCAGGCATGTACCTGGGTGATGGATATCTGGATAGGGCATACACTTACCTTGCTCTGGCTCTGGAAAATGATGAGAAAAATGAGCTCTATCAGGCGCTTTTACCAAAAGTTATTACTCAGGAGGCACAGATCTCTCTTCATTTTCCCCTGCTAAGGGAGCTGCTTTCCCGTCAGCCTGATGAGCAAAAGCTAAAGCTTCAGGTTGCAGTGGGATATAGCCTTAAGGGGCAGTCAGAAAAAGCCGCCGAGCTTTATATTTCTCTTTACAATTTAGACCCTGGTATTCTCTATGGCAACCGCCATGCCATAATAGATTTATCCAATAGCAGTAGCCATAAAATGGTAAGTGTCCTTTGTGAAAAATATCTCTCAGATAACAATTCCCAGGACAGGGAAATACAGGAGATCCTGGTAAAGGCCTATGAAAGCTCTAAAGCCCCCGGCAGTAAGCTTCGGCCCGCAATATATAAACTGGTAAGTATGGAGCCTGTATCTCAGGAGTGGTGGTACCGTCTGGCACAGCTGGATCTGGAATCCGCAAACAAACCATCAGCCCTTACCCATGGCAAAAAATGGTTAGCCTTAAACCCCCATGATGTAGAGGCCCTGAAGTTTATTAAACCTCTGGTGGCAGGGGACAGCAAAGAAACCGAGACTTATGCCCGCGTTCTGCGTGAACTAATCACTCAACAGCCTCAAGAAGCAGACATCTGCCACTTGGAACTTGGGAATCTTTTAGTTAAAAACGGGCAATATGCCCAATCCATAGATTACCTGACCACAGCTACCCAGGCTTATCCGCAGGACGCTCTCTTATGGTACCATCTTGGTGTGGCTGAGTCAAAGGTTGGGCATGATGGAGGGGGTGCCAAGCGTTTTACCAGGGCCTACAAGTTAATGCCCCGGAATATCACCTACGCGCGTGCCTATGGGGCTTCGCTGACAACTGATGAAGAGCTGAAAGCACATCTTAAACTGTTCAAAATGCTAATAACCGAGTCTCCCAGTCAGGAAGAAAAAATTAAAACGGCCAGAGCGTGTTTCCTGAATGGGGAATATGCTCAGGCACTGGAAGCCTGGGAGGCTGCCAGCATTAACGATGCGGGCATATTACAAGCTGATATAAGAATAGCCCAGGCTTATGTTAATACCAGCCAATTTGAAAAGGCCATATCTCTCTATGAAATTCATCATGAGAAAAACCCCTCAGACATTGAGCTTCTGGAAATACTAACGGATTTGTATAAAAAATTCCAGTTAGATGACAAATACCTTAATGCCCTTAATAAAATTGTGGCTCTGGATCCTGCCTGTAAACGCTATCAGCTGACACTGGCCCACTTACTCAATAATAATGGCCGCTCTAAAGATGCAGCACACCATTACCAGGCATGGGTTCTTCGTCACCCCGGCGACCTTGAAGCCCTCAAAGCACTCCATGGCCTGGCAATTACAGCCAAAGACACAGTCCTGCTTATGGAGGTCTTGGAGCTTATGGCCGATATAAAGAGCACTCCAAAAGAGTACAGGTTTCAACTGGCCGAAATGCAATTTCAAAAATTTGGCGACCTTAATGGCCTGATTACACTTACAAACATGTACACATCATACAACAGGGGCAGGTATATACTTATCAATGAATACTTTAAGAATGGCCAAATTACTCAACTCAAACCATTTGAGAAGTTCATGACCTCCAATGCACCCAATGCCCCGCAGCTATGGGGGCCGCTGGCAGACTTTTACGCTGCTGCCGGCAACAAACACGAAGCTGGTAAAGCTTACCTGAATCAGTTGAAAAATAATGAAAAAAATAGAAGCATATTTGACAAGGTATACGATTATGTACAAAAGCAAAAAACCCGCCAGCTAAAAGATGTACTTGAATTTGGTCACCGTTCCTTTCCTCAGGATATCCCCCTGCAGATGGCCTTTGCGGCCCTGCTTAAAGATACTCCCGAGGCACTGGATATTTACACCCATGTTATTGGCCTGGACAAGCGCAATCTTGAAGCTGTACGCAGAGCGGCCCTTATTTCTCACAATCTGCAAAATACCACTGCAGCTAAAAAATGGCTAAAAGCCTGGACAGAGCTGGAACCCACACCGGTCCCCTGGAAACTGCTGACACTAATTTACCAAAAGGAATCAGACTCTAAAAACCTGGCTCTGGCTTATGAAAATCTATCAGCTCTGGAGCCCAATAACAATAAATGGGCCTATCAGGCCGGCATTTACCGTAAAAACCTGGGGGACAAAGACAAGGCCCTGGAACTATTCATGAACGCCGCGGCAATTCAACCTGAAGATGCTCTCTCTCAAAAAGAGGCTGGTCTACTCCTGGCTGATAAGGGTCAGTGGTTCCAGGCCAGGGAGGCGCTGTTAATTACTGAAAAGGCCTTTGGCTTTTCTGAAGAAACAACTTTTAGCCTTTACCTGGCCCTTAAAGCTGAAGGGGATATAGCTCAGGCCGTTCAACGCTTAAAGCAGCTTAATTCTAAATTCCCGGAAATAGAAAAATATGCTTTTCCTCTGGCTGACCAGCTATATGAAAAAAAACAATTAAAGGAGTTTTTAAGGGTTCTTTCCCATGGTTCTCTCAAAGAGGCTATGGACGCTCCCATGTGCTTTAAATTACTCCACGCTTATATTGAGCTTAAGCTCACAGACGAAGCCGATGCACTGACCAGGAGAATTTTGCGCCTGTATCCCACCGAAGCGGAAACCTCCCTGGATATGGCAATTTACCATTATCAGCAGAACCGCCGGCAAAAAGCCCAGAGTATACTGGACAGGATAATTAGCCAAACTCCCGGGCAAATTTCCTACTATTACCGCGGCCGGATTGCGTTTGATAAGGGTGACTGGTCTAAAGCCTTAATTAGCCTGAATGAAGCCCGGGGTTATAAAGATGATATTGAGTATCTTCTGGGAATTAGCTATAAAAACTCCAGGCAGCTTGCTCAAGCATCACTGTGTCTGGAGAACCACTATGCCGCAACCGGCAGGCAGGAATCCCTTAAAGAACTGTTGGAGATTTATAAAAGTCAGAAAGATAACTCCGGCTTATTGAACACTCTGGAAAGACTGGTAGCAGCATTCCCAGAAGACCTTGACTACCGGGTATCCCTGGCAGAGGCCTATCTTAAGCTTGAAGAAAATGATAAAGCCCGTAGGCAATTCCAATATGTACTGAAAATAAACCCACACCACCCGGGTGCGAATCTTGTACTGGGCAAGGCTAAAGTCAAAGCAAATAAGTACCGCTCCGGAGCTAAAATGCTGAG
>CAZRWX010000197.1:0-6443 GCA_964603925.1 uncultured Bifidobacteriales bacterium
ATGTGTTTAGCAATACCAGGTAAAATATTAAGTATAGAGGGTGAAGCTGATGATTTAGCCCGCACAGGTAAGGTTAGTTTTGGCGGAGTGGTCAAAACCATTAATCTGGGTTATGCCCCCGAGGCTAAGTTGGACGATTACGTAATAGTTCATGCCGGCGTAGCTATCAGTGTGGTGGACGAAGAGGAGGCCCTTAAAACCATAGCGGATATTAAAGAGATAGAGAAGCTCAATCGGAGAACATCTCAACCAGAAGATTAGAAACCCCCTGCCTGTAGGGCTTTGCCAGGGCACCCAGCTTTTTGATAAGACGGGCCTTATCCACAGTACGTATTTGATCTAAAACTATTTCGCCCTGTTTACGCTTAAACCTGCAGGCAACCCTTGAAGGGTAACGGCGCATTTTGGAAGTGAGAGGGGCTATAATTACAGTATCCAGGTAAGGATTCATTTCATCTGGAGAGACTATAACACAAGGTCTGGTTTTTTTAATCTCCCTACCAATGGTTGGATCCAGACAGATTAGGAAGATGTCAAATTTACTGATTACCAAACCCAGCCCTTATCGTCAAATACGTTGGCTATAAAAGGAACAGTGCTGGAAGTATCAGCTTCAACTTTAAGTGCACTGAAGGCATTGCCCCAACCCTGCCTGGGTTTTGTTTTAGCGAAAACGATGAGCGTTTTCTTCTCTACCCTCATTTCTACCTCAGAGGGGAACTCGCATTGCTCCAGAACCGCCTTGGGGATACGAATACCCCGGGAATTGCCAATACGCACTATCTGTGTTTTCATACCTACAATGTAATTACATTGACCAGCTGTGACAAGGATCCTGCAGAGGCTTGCAGGGGTCTGGATGAGCCATAATCGCCAGTGTGAATGCCCAATGAGCATCTGTTTAACAGTTTGTCAGGACGAAAAGCTATCTTTTTGTTTTATTAGAACGAAAAGAGGAGCTTTGCGTTCTAATAAGCCGATGGAGCGTGTCTTAACTTTGTTAGAATGCTCATCGGACAATAAGTCCTGAGTTACCTGATAAAAACTGGAGTTAAATGAAACATCTGGACGAATACCGGGATGCCGGAGCGGTAAAAGAATATGCCAAAGCTATTTGCACCCTGGTTACAAAGCCGTGGCGCATTATGGAGGTGTGCGGCGGGCAGACCCACTCCATTGTAAAAAACGGGCTGGATGAATTACTTCCCAAAGAGGTTACCTTAATCCATGGGCCGGGGTGCCCTGTGTGTGTTACCCCTTTGCATATTATTGACAAGTCTCTTGCTATAGCCGCGCAACCCAATGTCATCTTTTGCTCCTTTGGCGACATGCTGCGGGTGCCCGGCAGTTCGGGGGATTTATTCTCGGTTAAGGCTAAGGGTGCCGATGTGCGTGTTGTATACTCACCTCTGGATGCTCTAAAAGTGGCTAAAGATAATGCGGATAAGGAAGTTGTTTTTTTTGCTGTAGGTTTTGAGACCACCGCTCCCGCCAACGCCATGGCCGTTTACCAGGCCCGGGCCCAGGGGATTAAAAACTTCTCCATTTTATCATCCCATGTACTGGTGCCTCCCGCCCTCCAGGCTATTCTCACTTCTCCCCAAAATACGGTACAGGGTTTTTTGGCCGCCGGCCATGTATGTACCATCATGGGGTTGGGGGAGTACGTGCCTCTGGCGGAAAAATACAGGGTGCCCATTGTGGCCACGGGCTTTGAGCCTCTGGACATTCTCCAGGGCGTATACATGTGTATTAAACAACTGGAAGAGGGCCGTTTCGAGGTAGAAAATCAGTACACGCGTTCAGTATCCAAGGGCGGCAATCAGAGAGCGCAGGAGATCATTAAACAGGTGTTTAGCGTTATCCCCCGCACCTGGCGGGGTTTGGGGGAGATCCCCCAAAGCGGTCTTGGGTTATCCAAAGAATATGAAGCCTGGGATGCAGAGAATAAATTTGACACCGGGGATATCCAGACAAAGGAGCCCGCCGAATGTGAAAGCGGCAGTGTGCTGGTGGGCCTCATTAAGCCCTATGAATGCGCTGCTTTTGGCAAAGCCTGCACTCCCGATAACCCTCTGGGTGCCACCATGGTGAGTAATGAAGGTGCTTGTGCTGCCTATTACAGGTACCGGAAGAAATAAATGGGCCTTAAAACTGGTCATTGTGGTTACAAATAATTATAATGTAGTCACAAGGAGACTACAATGAAGCAAATAGGAATCCGGGAAATAAAAACCCATTTCAGCCGTTATCTGGGGCTCGTCAAAAATGGTGAGCATATTTCCATAACCGATCACGGTCATAATGTCGCTATGCTTTCTCCCTATCCCGAAGGCGGCGATGCCATGAAAAAACTCAGGTCCCTTGTTCTTTCCGGTGAGTTGAGCGGGCTGGGCCGTAACCCCCAAGGGCTTTCAAAGCCTGTCAAGCTTCCCAAAAAGTCATCTATCTCCAAGGCCATATTGGAGGACAGGGAGTGATTGTTTATCTCGATACCAGCTGTCTGGCTAAACTTTACTTTGAGGAGCAAGGTTCCCAATATGTCAAAACCCGGGTTAAAAATGCGCAAGTGGCTGTTACCTCTGTAGTCGCCTATGCCGAAATGCGATCGGCCATTGAGCGCAGGAGGCGGGAGAGTGTCCTGGCTAAATCCGATTATCGCCTGGTGCTCAGTATTTTTCAAAAAGAATGGGACGCACTCACCAAATTGGCGGTTAATGAGAATCTGGCTCTTGCGGCTGGAGGCCTCGCAGCTGTGCATGCCTTGAGGGGGTTTGACTCTATTCATCTGGCCAGCGCTCTTTACATAAGAGAGCAAAGTGGGTTAGGCAGCATGGCGTTTCTTTGCGCTGATAAAAAAATGAACGTAGCTGCCCAAAAAGAGGGTTTCGAAGATATTTTCTCTACAAAAGTTTTTACATGAGCCTTAAAAAAAAGGAAGTTAAAATTTTTCGGGGAATAAAACCTCTTGATGATGGGTATATAGATTCATCGCCGGCAGACAGGTTGTCGCTTGTTTGGGAGTTGACAAAAAAGCAATATTCTTTAACGGGGATGTTTGATGCCGAAGCTCGATTACAAAGGCATGTTGTTCACATTATCAAAAATAAACAATCAACCAGCGGTGAAAAAAACGGGTTGGATTCCAAACTATTAAAGCCTGAATTCAGGAAGGAAGAATAATCGTTCATGGACTTTAATCTAGCCTGCCCTATTCCAATCGAAAAATACCCCACCATCGTCATGGGTCATGGCGGCGGGGGCCGCCTTATGCATCAACTGCTGGACAAAATCATCCGCCCGGTTTTTGCCAACTATTTGCTGGAGTGTCAACATGATGGCAGTGTGTTTCCGGTAACCACGGGGCGTATGGCGTTTGCTACAGATTCATACGTAATACATCCATTGTTTTTCCCCGGCGGCGATATTGGCTCCATGGCCGTACATGGCACTGTAAATGACCTGGCCATGTGCGGGGCTGTGCCTCAGTATTTAAGTGTGGGCCTTATAGTGGAAGAAGGTCTTCCCATGGACACTTTCTGGAACGTTATCCAGAGTATGGGGGATGCCGCCCGTAAGTGTGGTGTTCAACTTGTCACTGGTGACACCAAGGTGGTTGATAAGGGCAAGGGCGATGGCATATACATCAACACATCCGGTGTAGGTGTGGTTCCCCATGGCGTTGATATAAACCCCGCTAATATTCAGCCCGGGGATGCTGTTATCTTGAGTGGTGATGTCGGGCGTCATGGTATAGCCATCATGAGTGTGAGGGAGGGGTTGGAATTTGAAAACGCTATTGAGAGCGACTCGGCTGGGGTGTCACATATTGTAGCGGCATTATTAGATAAGGGCATTGATATCCATTGTTTGCGGGATTTAACCAGGGGCGGCCTTGCCACTGGTCTTATTGAGCTTGCCAGCGCTTCAAGTCTGAATATCCGCGTTGACGAATCAAATATCCCGGTGGAAGAGAATGTAAAGGGCGCCTGCGAAATGCTGGGCTTTGATCCCCTGTATGTGGCCAATGAAGGGCGGTTTGTGGCTTTTGTGCCTGCCGAAAGGGCGGATGATGTTCTTCGGATAATGCGGGCGTTCCCCGAAAGCGCCAATGCTGCTATAATCGGGAAGGTCACGGATAAAAATTCAGGCCTGGTTAATCTCAAAAACCGAATAGGCTCTGAGCGTATTCTGGATATGCTTAGCGGTGAGCAATTGCCCCGCATTTGTTAATTTTAGTTATATACTGAAAAATAAAGTTATTACCGGGAGTGTTAATGAATAAAGATATTCGCTGGAAGCAAAGGTTTCAGAATTTTGAGAAGTCGTATATGCACCTGGAGCAAACAGTAGCTATGAGCGAGCTCTCTGAGTTGGAACGTAGTGGATTAATCAAATATTTTGAAATTACATTTGAACTTTCATGGAAACTTTTAAAGGATTACCAGGAGAGTAATGGGTTTGTTTTAAAAAGTCCCCGAGATGTTTTTAAACAGGCGTTCCAGTCAGATTTAATTAAAGATGGGCATACGTGGATGGAGGCCCTGGAGGACAGGAACCTGGCCGTGCATACCTATGATGAGAAAATCTGTATTAAACTGGAAGCCCTTATTAAGGGCAAGTATTTTAAAGTACTTAAAGATCTTTATCTTACATTAAAACAGGAGCTCTGAAATTGTCCTTTGGCTTAACTCAAAAAGACATTAGCCTTATCCAGGGGGCCGCAACCAGATATACATCAATAGAAGAAATTATAATTTTTGGATCCAGAGCCATGGGCAATTTTAAAAATGGTTCAGATGTAGATTTGGTTATTAAAGGTGAAGATATCGATCACAGTATAGTTACAAACATCAGTATTATCTTAAATGAGCAATTACCTCTTCCATATAAATTTGACGTACTTAATTTCAGCGACATTAGCAATAATAAGTTACTGGAACATATTAAGAGTTTTGGTCAAGTTCTATATAAAAGAACACTGCCTTGAACATAAAGTCCGTTTTAAAAACCGCACTTCTTTAATAAGAGTTTAGCCGTTATGGAAGTGGTTAAATTAGCCCCAAAAGGGAATAATATAATTAACAGCTCCAGCTGCAAGACTATACTTCTTTGCAAACCTGATGCATCCCCGCTTACTCAAGCTGAAGCCTCATGGCGAAAAGTTCCCGTGGAAAAAAACAGTGATGGTTGGGTGTTATGCGCCCAGTCTACTGTTACCGGGCTGGACTGGTGTTTTCCCCGGCTGGTAATGAATGATGCTGTTTGGGTTACCGGGGAGTCGGTTAATGCCCTGGCGCAAAATATTTCGCAATATTTTCTGGAATCCAGTCGGGATGAACAATTTAAAACATCATGGTCATTTATTATTTCTGGAGCTACTCCCGAATATGCTAAGCGGGCAAACGCTGTCCGTCGTCAGTGTATGGAATTGTGCTCCCGTCGCATGGCGCGTGTTATGAAGTTGGCTGTCGATAACATGCGGATTCCCGGCGAGATGCGTGGGATGTTTGCCTTACTTACCGCTAAAGGTGAGGGATGGGTTTCCCGCAATGCCTGGTTTGGGGGGCAGAACCGTATGCGCGATGATAACCTTGCTCCCTCACGATCCTATCTAAAAATTGAAGAGGCTATGGCCGCCATGGGCGTTGAACCAGGTTTAGGAAATACTGTGGTAGACTTGGGAGCCGCTCCCGGAGGTTGGAGTTATGCAGCGGCAAAACGTGGTGCCAGGGTAACGGCCGTTGATAATGGCCCGCTAAAAGCAGGAGCGTTCGCCAACCCCCTTATTAAACATTTAAAAGCAGATGGATTTTCCTTTGGCCCAGATAGCGCTTCAGGCCATTATGACTGGTTGCTTTGCGATATGGTTGAAGACCCTTTTAGAATTATAGAACTTTTGCGTAAATGGCTGGTGCGCCATTGGTGCGGGCAGTTTGTAGTTAATCTCAAATATGGCCGTGCAAATCCCATTACGCTTCTGGAGACACTTAACTCGAAAAAGCATGGAATTGTTGGGCTGGTTGATCATTTACGAATACGGCATTTATATCATGACAGGGACGAGATTACGGTGATGGGCAGGGTGCGGTAGCAAGTATTTTTAGTGAACAAAAGTTCTGGATTTAAATGCTATTTTTCCAGTAATGCAGGCAAAAGGACATTTTCTCGCCAAAGGAACAGCTATGCTCACATTAAAAGACAAATTATCCAGACTCACATTCCGTCAAGGTTCCAAACTTCTCGGGCTTCAAGGAGATGCCCTTATCCGTCAAGGCGGCGGTTGGGAAATTGAGTCGGAAGGCAACCTGATATACATCAATAGAAGAACTTATAATTTTTGGATCCAGAGCCATGGGCAATTTTAAAAATGGTTCAGATGTAGATTTGGTTATTAGAATGGAAAGCTCTGCTTTGCATTCTAATAAACTGATGGAGCATAT
>CAZRWX010000198.1:0-6438 GCA_964603925.1 uncultured Bifidobacteriales bacterium
CACAGTAAATTTTTGAGTCTTAAAAAGCTCTGTCCTGAGACGATTTTCTAAAGCGGCTAAATCAGGCTTGGAAATATTATTACCCTCTAAGGTAAGCAAAGCAATGTTAGTTTTTTGCTCACCAGGTCCCGCTGTGGCAATTAAAGCCATAAGGGTGATTATTAATGTAAGTGCGCGAATCATACTCTTCTGAATTTAAAGCTAAAAATTTAAAGATTCCTGTTCATGGGTTAATTCAGCGATTATTAAAGTTTATAACACCTCACCCTAGTATAGAAGCAGATTCTAAACTATCCTCTATTCACAGACTATTTAACATCAACTCCATTAATGCATTGACAATGTAAGAATTATTGTTACAATAGCATCATGGCCTTTGACGCAATAAAACTAAAAGAACTAGGTAAATTACGAGTCGGCCACCCGTTTCGGGGTAAAATCGAGTTTTTCGACACTATTGGCACTCCAATTGTAACCATAAGTTGCTTGTCACCCGGAGCCTCCCTATCATTAAATAACCAGAATTTAAGGAAAACGCTTATCCAGGGCAGTCGAAAACCCGATTTTCTCCATAAAAACGACATTCTCTTTGCTGGCAGGGGCCTCAAAACCCATGCTTCTGTAATTAAATCAGTTACTGGAGAAGTTATCGCCAGCCCCCACATTATGATACTCAGCCCTAATATTAAAGGTGTTGATTCGGAATACCTGGCTTGGTACATCTCATTTTCCAAAACTGCACAAACTTATTTCGCTCAAAATATAAGAGGCACCGCCATCCAGCATATTACCAAAGCGGCTTTAGAGGAGCTGCCAGTAAAACTGCCAGAGTTGCCTAAACAAAAAGCTATTATAAAATACCACCGGGCCTGGGAGCTTGAGCAGAAAATATTAAACGAAGTCAAAGAGCGCCGGCAGCGTATAGTTAATAATTACCTTGAAAAAGCATTAAACTCTACAGGAGCATAAAACATGGCAGAGCACACAAACGTATCGCAGGAAGAAATTAACGTGGTTCTTTGGAAAGCGTGCGACACCTTCCGTGGCGTTATCGACGCAGCCCAGTATAAGGATTACATACTCGTAATGCTCTTCTTAAAATACATCTCAGATGTATGGGGGGAAAAATACGAAGCACTTAGCAAGCAGTATAAGGGTGATGATAACCGCATCCTCCGGCGCCTGGAGCGTGAGCGCTTTGTGCTGCCAAAAAATTGCGGCTTCGACAAGTTGTATAAAAAGCGTAACGAAGCCAACATCGGGGAGGCCATAAACAAGGCTTTGGAAAAGATTGAGGACGGCAACAAGGAAAAACTGGCAGGCGTTTTCCGCAATATAGACTTTAACTCTGAGGCCAATCTGGGTAAAACCAAAGACCGCAACATCCGCCTCAAAAACCTGCTGGAGGATTTCAATGACCCAAAGCTCGACCTGCGCACATCCCGCATTGGCAACCTTGATGTAATCGGCAACGCCTATGAATACCTCATTGGCCGCTTTGCCGCGGGCGCGGGCAAAAAGGCCGGGGAATTCTACACACCGGCAGAAATCAGCGAGCTTATCGCCCGCCTGGTGGACCCCAAACCCGGTGAGCGTATCTGCGACCCCACCTGCGGCTCGGGCTCTCTGTTAATTAAATGTGGCAATCAGCTGCTGCAAAAAGGGCAAAAGGATTTCTCACTCTATGGTCAGGAGGCCAACGGTCAGACCTGGGCTCTTGCCAAGATGAATATGTTCCTCCATGGCATGGACAACGCCCGTTTAGAGTGGGGCGACACCATTCGTACCCCTATGCTTATAGAGGATGACAGTACAATGAAATTCGAGGTAGTAGTAGCCAATCCCCCCTTCTCTCTGGATAAATGGGGAGTAGAAGAAGCCGCCAACGACCCCTATAAACGCTTCCACCGGGGCTTACCACCTAAAAGTAAAGGCGACTACGCCTTTATCAGTCACATGGTTGAGACAGTCACATCTCAAAGCGGGCGTGTGGCCGTAGTAGTGCCCCATGGTGTGCTGTTCCGCGGTGCCAGCGAGGGGAATATACGCCAGCAGATGCTGGAGGAGAATATCCTGGACGGCGTAATAGGCCTGCCTTCCAACCTTTTTTACGGAGCCAGTATACCGGCAGCCATTGTAATATTTAAGAAAAACCGCCGCCATAAGGACGTTATGTTCATAGATGCCAGCCGGGAGTTTGAGGACGGCAAAAACCAGAACAAGCTCCGTGCGCAGGACCTGGATAAAATCGCCAAGACATACAAAGCCCGTAAGGCGGTAGATAAATACGCCTATGCCGCCAGTATGGCTGAGATTAAAGAGAACGAGTATAACCTCAATATACCCCGATACGTAGACACTTTCGAGGAGGAGGAGGAAATTGACATCCGCGCCGAGCAGAAGGAGATTGACCGCCTGGAGGGTGACCTGGCAGGTATCCGTAAAGAGATGAAGGGCTACCTTAAGGAGCTGGGCCTTGCCTGAGTCATTTTTTAATAACCGGTATGAGGCTACCCTCCCGCCTTGGAAATATTACTATACCATGGAAGGGGAGCATTTGCGTTATTTGCTCCTGCCTGTTAATGTGTATAAACACAGCAAATTCACATTAAAAACAGCTTTGAGTGTATTAACAAGAAAAAGGCTTTTCACATCCATTTTTCTAATTTCGAAACAATTAGATACGTGAGACACTCAGGTTATTTGACAGATTTCTATATTATAAAAAGTAACCCGTAAAGATGTTCAGAAAAAGCTGGTTAATTAAGTATTGAGAAGATGGTTAAGTAGAAAATAAAATTATAAGGATACCCAAAAATGGCAATCAATAAATTATTGGATACAAGCACTATTTGTCTTAGTGATATTATAGGGAATGGTAAAATTTATACCGTTCCAATATATCAAAGGGACTTTTCCTGGAAGATTGATCAATGGGAAGATTTGTGGAACGATATTCTGGAAGTTGAAAAAACAGAAAATGTGCATTACATGGGTTCTATAGTTTTACAAAACATGGGAGACAAAAAATTCAATATTATAGATGGGCAACAACGTTTTTCCACTCTTACCTTAATTGTGTTAGCTACAATTAAACAATTAAAAGCGTTAATTGAAAGAAATATTGATATTGACAAAAACCAGGAAAGAATTTCCTTATTGGAAAGAAAATATATTGGAGATAAAGACCCTGCTTCATTAACTTATTCTGCTAAATTAAATCTAAATGAAAACAATAACAGTTTTTTTCAATCCAACATGCTGGTTTTTAGGGAGCCTACAAATATTAATACCTTGCAAGACTCGGATAAGCTGATTTGGCATGCATACAATTACTTTACCGAGAAGCTTTTGTCTCATTTTAAGGATGAACATAATGGCGAAGTTATAACTAATTTTTTAAACAAGCTTATTGCAGAAAAGTTGATGTTCATTCAAATTATTGTTGAGGATGAACTTAGCGCCTATACTGTTTTTGAAACATTAAATTCCAGAGGAGTGGGGTTAACTGTAACAGATTTACTTAAAAACTTTTTATTTTCGATCTCTACACCTGTTGATTTGCCGCACATAAAAATAAAATGGAAGAAAGTGGTAGATGTTATAGGTCTGGATAATTTCCCTGTGTTTCTAAGACATTATTGGATATCCAAAAACAAATTAATTCGCCAGGAGTACCTTTTCCGTGCCATCAGGAGTTCAGTTAAAACTTCTACCGATGTGATGTCCCTATTAGAAGAACTGGTTGATAACGCTCTTTTATATAATGCTCTGTCAAATTATGCAGATAGATTTTGGGGAGGTAATAAAGATCTGAGAAGAAGGATAAAAGAGCTCTCTTTGTTTAAGGAGAAACAAGCTTATCCGTTGCTAATATCAGCTTATAACAATTTCAAAGAAGAAGAGTTTATAAAAATCTTAAAATTTCTCTCAGTTATAACTTTCAGGTATTCCGTTATTGCTCGTTCCAATCCAAACATGAAAGAAGATGTCTATAATAAGGCGGCAATAAAGGTTAGCAGCAAAAAAGTGACGGAGGTTTCTCAGATTACAGACATAATTAAACCATTGTATATTACGGATCGGGATTTTAAGAATAATTTTTCCACAAAAATTATCAGTACTAAAAGAGGTAAGGCACTAGTACGCTATATTTTATTTAGCATAGAAAACCATTTAAAACAAACAGACTATGATTTTGAAGGAAACCCCGGGACAATTGAGCACATATTGCCCGAAAACGGGAATGAAAATTATGTAGAAGATTTCCCTCAGTCAATACACGAATCCTTTGTGTACCGAATTGGGAATTATACCTTACTTGAAGATGATAAAAACCGAGAATGCGAAGCAAAGTCATTTGATTATAAGAAAAAAGTATATCAAACAAGTCAATATGAACTTTCTAAGAAAGTTTTAGCTAATGATTGGACACCAAATACACTTGAAAAAAGGCAAGAGGATTTGGCAAAATATGCGTCTTCAATTTGGAGAATATCTCAATATGATCAATAAACTTGTAAAACAAAGCTGGCAAGAAGAATAAGTTGTGGAACTACTTCAACCTGCTCAAGCCCCAACATCCATCTGAGAACTATTACCGGGGGCCCTTGCCGGGGTTGATGAATACATTAGAAAAAGAGGAGGCCGGCCATGAAAGCTAAGTTGACCCTTTGCGAATTCGCCAAGACTACCGATAACGGGAGTAAATATACCGCCGTGGGCGCAGGGTTTAGGGTTTGTACTCTGCCCCAATACCCGGTCACAATCATGCAGTACGCCCTTATTGCGTTTGAGTTTTCTGTTAACGACCGGGATGATGAGTACACTATGGAAATAAACGTGCAAGGAGAGAATGGTGAAAACGCCAGGGAGCCTTTTCGCGCACATATCGCGAATTCCTTTACCCCGGGCGTTCCTCAATATATGGCCTTCGGCCTGCAGATGAAGCTGCAAAAACCGGGGCACTATTATTGCCAGCTAAAGATAAACGGCAAAAAAGAAGACGACCTGTTTATAGAAGCCGCTTAGGATGCCGGTAATGATAGCCAATAAGAGCGCCAAAAACAGGAAGGATTGGAAGCCGCCAATTGTGCAGGCGCCGCTTGCACAATTGATTGGGTATCACCCCACAGCCTTTATGGAAAAAGCGTTAGGCCCCAATTTACGGCCATATTATAATTTTTCGCAAAAAATCAACGTCTTCAAAGATTTGAAGCAATTCTTCACAAATTTTACACAAAATATATTGGACTTTTTCCTTATATCGTGTATACTGTTAAGTAGCATACCCGCCGGGCCTCTGGGGACTTTGTCCATAAGCTCACTTTCGGCGGGTTTTTTTATGGGGAAAAATCTTGCATTACGATAAATCCCCGCTCAATTTTGAAGACCAGGCCAGCTTATTACTGAACCGAGGAATGGTTGCGGACAGGGACGCTCTTTTAGAAAAGCTCAAGTCTGTCTCCTATTATCGGCTCAGCGCTTACTGGTATCCTTACAAAAACCCGGACGATACATTCAAACCAGATACCAACTTCCAAACAATCTGGGCCCAGTACCGCTTTTACCGTGGTGTATCTGGTAGTGTGCGCAAGCAAATTGCTAATGACACAGCGATACCGGTAAAAGTATTTCAAAGCTGGTTAAGGTCACTTAACAGTCTACGTAATATATGCGCTCATCACGCACGGGTCTGGAACAGGACATTTGGCGACAAGCCAAAATTACCCATGACGAAAGAATGGGGAGAACTCTCTGGCCAGAGCAATGATACTGTTTTCGTTTTCCTGACCATGTTGAAATATTTAATGCGCATTATTGCTCCGCAAAGCAATTGGGCCAATAGGTTAAAGGTTTTATTGGAAAAATACCCTGATATACCTTTGTTGTATATGGGGTTTCCTGAAGGGTGGGAAGAAAGTAGTATATGGAAAGTTTAATTTCTAATCCGAAATTGCCAAAGACATGGAAGATTGTCCCATTAAGTGACTTGGGCACTTTTTCAAAGGGTGCTGGTATTACTAAAGATGAACTTATAGCCAAAGGATTACCTTGTATAAGATACGGTGAAATATACACACGTCACCATATTATTATTAAAAGCTTTTTCTCATTCATAAGTACAGATACTGCTAAAATAAGCAAAAGGATTTTTAAAAATGACATACTTTTTGCCGGTTCTGGGGAAACCCTTGAAGACATCGGTAAAGCAGTGGCATTTATAGGCGATGAAATTGCTTATGCAGGTGGTGACATCGTGATATTTACTAATAAAAAAGCAGAAACCCTCTTTATGGCCTTTCTACTTAATTCAGCAACTGTTTTAAGGCAAACTAGAAAAATGGGCCAGGGGCAATCTGTGGTTCATATATATGCCAATGAGTTAAAGAAGCTATTAATACCCCTCCCCCCACTTCCCGAGCAAAAAAAAATAGC
>CAZRWX010000199.1:0-6416 GCA_964603925.1 uncultured Bifidobacteriales bacterium
ACTTCGGCGGACGCCGGAAGCAACCTGTATATCAATAATTTACAGGTTGTCAACATTAATTTGAAACTACACTAGATTCAGCTTTGGTGGGCGATATACCCATTTCCTTTTTCTGATCCAAGGTATTTCTCCCGTATCATCAGCACATTGGCAATGGCATTACGCACCGCCTGGGCCTGGAAGTGGTTATTAAAGGCCACAGCCGTTTTCTCTGTTTTACCCCGCAGCTCAAACTGCTTTATAACCCGCTGCTCCAGTTCCTGTTTTGTATACTCATAATTATACCTGGCATTACGGGAGGCCAACCGATCTTTATAATCCCCGCCCTTTTTTTCAGGGTACCAATGCTCCAGATTGCGGCCGCTGTAACGTATATAACCCTTGGAAGTAGTGGCATAAGCCTTAAGAGGGAACACGTGAGGAACCGACGGTATCTCCGTATTACAAATACCTATACCGTTATCCTTTAGCTTTTGCAGCACATACTCATGATGCCAGCTTATGTGCCGAAACTCGATATGCACATCCAGATGATTGCTCAGTGCCACCGATGAAACTGACAGCAGATAGTCAAGGATTTTAGGCCGGCGCTCCAGCCTGTCCTCCAACTGTATAAGGAAACTATAGAACCTGCCTGTTTCTGCAAGGGGGCTTACAGCCTGTACATGCTTTTCCATCAAACTCATACCATTAGCAGTGTCCCACTCCCACTTGTGAGAAATGTCCCTGTGAGCCTTGACTATGTACTGAGTGCGCCCCCGGCTGCGGCGTTCCATATCCACAAAAGCGGCCTGTATCGGCTCCCGGTAAAAGGTGTGATTGACCTCTACCAGGGGGAAGTATTTTTGATAAAACCGGAGACGGTCCTGACTCTCCCGTTCATGCTCCGGGGCCGCCTCCAATCTGGCTTTAGACAACTTTGGCGGATTGAAGATACCCATCCAGTCGTCGTAGTAGTAGCCCGAGGTACCAACCAGAAACCCGGTATCGGTTATATCGGGAGGAGGCGCCATGGGAGACCAATGTGATTTGTTTTGCGCAATGTTCATATGTTATTTAAATAAGCGTCATACTTTAATAGAAAATGTTTTTAAAAAAATATACGAAACCATTACCTATATGATCCCCCAAAAATCAATTACCTCTTTAGCCATTTCGTTTACGTTGTATGTTCCTGTAAGGACTTAAACAGCGTTGTTTTACCTGTACCACAAACTCCCTCTATTATCAGACCTTTTATATTTGAATTTTTCATTACTTCCACATATTTGTTAACAAAGTTAAATCTTGGAGCATTAATGATACTATCATACTTGTGTTTAGTAATAAGGTGTTTTCTAAAATTATTACTGAACGATTAAACGATTAACATTTTCTTCCTTCTCTATATTAGAAGCGCTCAAAACCTCCGAAAAACCCTGTTTTATTCTGATCTTGACAAGTGCCTGACCAATAGCACCCTGTTTTAATTCCCTTAAACCATCGAAAAGATCCAGCTGCCGGGATTCTTCCCGAAGCTGGGCGGCCTCCGCGCAGAGAACTTTAAGAGCCACCCGGCGGGTGTTAAGTTCCCCAAAAGCCTTTTGAGCTGCCTGGGCCATGGGCGCAAAGGAATTGGTGCACACGCCTAATCGCACTGTTTTCTGAGTACTGCGGTGATCGGTATAAACAAGACGCAGAGTGTAACGATCTACAGATGCGCCTCTTTTTTTTAATTGAAAACAGAATTTATCCATAAGCAAGCGTACCTTTCGCCTGAGGGCGCCCTCATCTACAATATCCTGATGCAGCATTAGTTCCTCCCTCACAGGCTCCGCTCTGGTGGGCTCTGTATTCCAGTCCAGGGCACGGGCCAGGCAGTATAGCTTTTCGCCCTCTTTGCCAAAATGCAGAAGCAGGGCGTGTTTATCCAGTTTACGCACCTGCTCCACCCGCCGCAGACCGTAAAGTTTAAGTTTATCCCGGCAGGCCGACGAGAGCCCGGGCAGCTTTTGAGGATCCATGAGCGAGAGCCACTCGTCCTCCCTTTCCGACTCCAGCAAACGCACACCCGTCGGCGCCGCCATACGCGCCAGCATACCCCCTATCAGGCGGGAGTGTGAAAGCCCCATGGCCGCCTGGGGCAGATACACACTTTTTTGTAAATCACAGCGAATATTGACAGCGGCCTCCCGCGCGCTGCAGCTACGCAGCACGGGTGTACCTGTGAGGTTCAGCAAAGCCCCTCCCCCGCGGGTAAGCTTATACTCCGGGGTGTATGTTTCAAACACCCTTTCCATCTGCTCTTTAACCCGGGCCTCCACACCCTCCTGCCTGTACACAACTTTAAGGCCCCGGCAGCGTTTTTCAGCGTCCCGTACCAGCATGCCGGGCCTGATACCCTTAAGCCGCGCCACCGAAGAACAAGCCATAACCTCGCTCTTGTGGCTCTCAGCCTCTTGACGAACCACGACAAAAGCACTGTGGCGATATTCCGGAAACCAGGCAGCCAGTGCCTGAGCGGGGAAACTTTGGAAGTAGAAGGAGAGGTACATTAAATTATGAATTAGAAATTATGAATTATGAATTATATTAATGGCTCCGCTTTGCGGAGCAAGTGTTTGGCGATGCCCCCCGGCCCCCTGGGGGGGTGAAAGCCAGAGAAGCCTGACACATAGGACAGAAGTCGTCCTTCTCGCATTTAAGAAAAAGTTTTGTAAACCAAAAGAGAGATACATAGTTGGAAATACCCCCTAACCCCCTGAGGGGGTACGCTTAAATTTTCCTAAATGAAACAGGATCAACTGTTTTACTTTATCAACGTCGTATAAAATATCTTCATTACTTATATGCAAAACATAGAAGCCCCTATCCGATAACCATTCGTCACGTTCTCTATCATATTCTTTTCTATCATCATGAATACTACCGTCCGCCTCTATCACCAAAGAAGTCTCATGACAATAAAAATCAACCACAAACCTTCCTATTTTATGCTGCTGCCTGAACCTGTAACCACCAAGACTTCTTTTTCTTAACACCTCCCAGAGAATGGTTTCAGCCTCTGTAGGCATTTTCCTAGAGTTATAAGTTAACTCACGATCTTTGCCACAAAGCCTTCGAAACCGACCGCACAGTTTACTTTTTTCATACCAATTCACAACATCCTCACCTATTATACTTGTTCATACCCCCTCAGGGGGTTAGGGGGCTTCCCCCATACCTAAGCCGCCCGTATATACCCCCCCATGTGATTAGCGGATGTCGCAGAGAATTGTTTTAGTTTCTCCGAGGCCAGCTGCAAATCCACCTGATTGGGTGACCAGGCCACGCTTTTTACGAAACTTGCCTCCACGTTAAAAGTGCCCCAGTCTTCTGTTACACGGCCGTGAACTTCAAAGGGGCCGCTCTCCAGTAGTACATCAGCGTAGCGCTCGTATACATCGGGCCAGAAGATAATATCCAGGTAACCGCTCCTGTCCCCCAGAGTAAGGAACTGCATGATTTTGCCGCCCCGGGCCACGTGGTGCAAGCGTGAGGTGATGCGCTGGCCGAATACCTTGACCCTGCCGCCCACATGGCGGGGAACATCGCCAAAAGGCACCGCGCCGCGGGCGGATGGGTGAAGCTCCATTATATTTAGAATATCGCCGGATAGCATATAACCAAGGATACGCAGCTCGTTTAAGCACTTTTCTGCCAGTGTGTAATCACTCAGGCTGGCCTTGGGCCTGGAGACCGCCTCCTGGGGTAAAAGCCAGTTTGTGCCCCGCACTCCGCCTTTGTATACGCTGTCCAGCATATACAGGCTCTCTGGCTGGGTAAGACCAAAGCTGTCCAGAGCGCCAACTTGTATAAGACTCTGGGTGTCCTTATGGCCAACCCCGGAGCGGCGAACGAAATCGGCCAGATCCTGGTAAGGGCCCCCCCGCTCCCGCTCCTTTAAAAGTGACCCCAGACTGCGGCTGCTGAAACCCTTAATATGCATAAAGCCCGGGCGAATACTCAAGCCCCGACCCAGGAACCCCTTGCGGGACTCGTTTACACTGAATGGTAAAATTTTGACCCCCCAGCGCCGGGCCTCAGTTAAGTAGACCTCCCGGCTGTAGAACCCGTGGCCATTGCTGATAACGGCGGCCAGGAACTGGGCGGGGTAATGGGCCTTAAGGTAGGCACACTGAAAAGAGAGCTGCGCGTAGGTGGCACTGTGACTCTTACAGAAGCTGAAACCCGAAAAACTGCTCACCCGCTCCCACAACTCCACCGCCTGCTCCCGACTGAGACCATTAGTACTCATGCAGCCCTCCACAAACTCGCAGGAAACCTGATGCCAGCCTTGTGGAACACCCTCATGAAGGGAGTTCATCATCTTGCGGATAATATCGGCTTTTTTAAAACTGAGGCCGGCCACCTCGTGGCAGATTTTGATGACATCCTCCTGAAAAGCACATACATCGTGTGTGTCGCCCAGGATAGGCTTAAGAGAGGGATGGAGGAAATTCCAATCTACAATACCCGCCTTCATTTTGCGGTGGCGCTCCACATACACTTTGGTATAGGCAGCACCCGCTGGCCGCACCAGGCTGGAGGTTACCGTTATCTCCTCGAAAGACTCTGCCTGGGCCTTTTTGTTGAGCCGGGACTGGGCGGGGCTCTCTATGTAGAATATACCCCTGGTCTCCCCCTCGCGAATCATACGCATCACAGCGGGGTCCCTAAAGCACTTTTCCAGGTCCCAGGCCTGGGGATCTGGAACCCCCTGCTCCTCCAGCTGGGCCAGGGTATCACGGTAAACAGAAAGAGAGCCGTTACCCAGAAGATCGAACTTTATAAGGCCCAGCTCGTCTATACCACTGTGCATATCCACCTGGGTGATAACGCGGTCTTTGTCCCCGCCGGAACGCTCGCAGGCCACGTGACGCCATATGGGGTCGTTGGTAATGAGCACACCGCCGGGGTGCTGCCCCAGAAACCGCGGCAGACCCCTCAGGCGCTCCGCCACCGCCTCTATACGGCGGATTTCCTCGTCCTCAATACGCCTGGTGCGGGTCTGATGGCTGTCCAGTATGAGCGTGACCTGCTCCTCACTGTAACCGAACACTTTGGCGGCCTCCCGGAAAGCCGAACGCCAGCGAAAGCGGTTAGTGGTACAGGTAATGGCCACCCGCTCCCGGCCAAAACGCTTAACAGCGTACTCCAGAGCCTCGTCGCGCTCGTCCCAGCCGAAATCCAGGTCCGCGTCTGGTGGTGAAGCTCTGTCCTCATTTAAAAACCGCTGGAAGTAAAGGTCGTAGCGGATAGGATCCAGGTCGCTGACACCAAGGTTGTAGAAGGTGATGGAATTGGCCGCGCTGCCCCGCAGAATGGTGCAGTCTGCGGGCCGGCGGTAACGGCCCTTAAAGTGATTGTTGGCCCAGTCTCGCATGTCCTTAACCATGAGGAAATAGGAGGAATACCCCAGCTTTTGTATAACACCCAGCTCCATTTCCTGAATAGCCAGCGCCCTCTCGTAATGCGGGCCCCCAGCGTAATTGGCCTGCAGCCCCTTATGGGCCAGAAGAGCAAGATATGATGAAGGCTTATGACCCACGGGCACCTCAATTTCGGGCATAATCCACCCACCGAGTTTTAACTCCACCCGGCAGGAAGCAGCGATGGCGGCAGTATTGGCCAGGGCGACACCATGGTTGGGGAACAGTACTGCCATCTGCGACCCTGAGCGCATAAAGGCATTGGGAGGCGCGTATTCATGGGCCTTAAGCCGGGAAAGTGTGGAGTTGAGATCGATAGCACGCAATATGCGGTGCAGGCCCCAGTCACCCTTCTCCAGAAAATGAACATCGTTGGACACCATAAGCCCTATGCCCAGTTCAGCACAAATAGACTCCACCTGACGCCCCCGGCGGCGGGTGGCGCTGGAGTGGTTGACCAGCTCCCCGTACAAACTGCCCCTGTTGGGAGTATTATGGAGAACGCGCAGCACCCGCGGCCAGGCGCTGATGAGTATAAGGTGCGGCCATGGTTTACTGAACATACTCTTAAAAGTAAAGGAACTTTTATGTATATGACGCTGGGTAATAATTTCGCACAAATCCCCGTAACCAACATCGTCCCTGGCCAACAACACCACACTGTCGCCCTCACCCGCATAGCCGCCCTGACCAGCCGCGGAGACACCTTCATCGATAACGGGCTCTGTAAGTTCCACACCAAGTATGGGACGAATGCCCTGCTTTTTACACTCCTGGTAAAACTTGATGAGACCACTCATACGGTTTACGTCTGTAAGAGCAAGAGCGCTCATACCCAACTGCCGCGCGTGTGTGACCAGAGCCTTAATACGCGAGGTACCCGCAAGCAGGGAATAACACGAGTGTGTGTGTAAGTGTGTGTATGTCATAGGTGCCTACTAATCGTCATCATCCCCATTCGTCCTC
>CAZRWX010000200.1:0-6409 GCA_964603925.1 uncultured Bifidobacteriales bacterium
GGTCAAGCCCGGAGTGACATGGTAGGATGCATATGTTAATCCTGAACACGAACTAGTTACAAACTTTTCAGACTATCCGGGCTGTATAAGGCCGAACAGGTTCTTTAATCCCTGGCCAGTATCTGCATCTCACAGCGCCTGCAGTCAAACTTAAGACTCCACCGCTTTTGGGGGTTTTCCATATCAGCTAAATAAAGCTCCTTTGGAAGTTTTAATTTAGCATCGGTGAGAAGACACGCGTCCAGCTCCCTTCGGATGCAATATCTGGATGTCATTAATTTCATGCCCTGTTTTGCAGGCCCCCCCTGTGAAACAGGGACCCCCTGTGAAACAGGGACCCCCTGTGCACCCACTGCTTCGGGGGCGTATACAACTGTTTCTACGCCATGCCGCCGGTAAAAATTTTCGGCGAGGGTATTAATAACGTTGCCATATATGGTAATGGCCTTATCCGGATATGGTATGGGTACAGTGGGATGTATAACACTTGGAATACTATATATTAGCAAGCGTTGTGCCATTAAAGATTCAAGAGCCTCTCTTCTGAGATTGTTTATGCCGGCGGCGTTTAAAAAGGGAACGGGTTTTATTTTAATCACAACCTCCCTGCAGATAAAGTCTGTAGCACCTGTTTTGGAAAGTTGAGTTTTCCACATATCTTTAGCCCCGGCCTGGTCTCGTGCTGTGTCAAAGGCTCCGCTTTGTGAGATTAAAGTGCTGTTGCCCGACATATCAGCAGCAGTAAGTTTCAACAAGCTGGTATCACCCTCCAGGGTAAATGTAACCTGGATGCGGCGCTCTATCCTGGCCTTGGCTACAGTTTTAAGAAAGGCTGCATCATGATTGCGCCATACCTGTGTCCCGGGCTTAAGGCCTCCTGTGTCCAACACCTCGAGTGTGTCACCCTTTACTGTCTGTACCCTGGTACCACTTAGCACACCCCCGGCATCAAAGAAGCAAACGCCGTCCCCGGGGCTGAGTTTATTATTGCCGCTTAAGGTAATGGCTTTGCCTTTCAGGGTTTGTACCCTGCCAAGGTTTTCGCCTTTCATTTTTGGGGTGTCCAGGCTGCCCATTTTGCCCTCGCCGCTGGCAAAAGCCTGTACATAACCCCTGTTAAAGGTCTTTTGTGTATCGGGTTCAAAGCCTAGAGTATATACATCCGTACTGGTGTGCTGGCCCACGGCTTTCAGAGCCTGGTCCAGGGCGCGGCGGTAAGCGCCTACCACATTGGCTGTATAGGCATTGTCTTTAAGCCGACCTTCAATTTTAAAAGATGTGACGCCCGCCTTTAAAAGTTCGCCAAGAGAGCGTTCGCGGTTTAAGTCTTTTATAGATAACAGGTGGCCCTGATTGTGTAGCTTGCCGTTAATGTCTACCAGCTTATAGGGCAGCCTGCAGGGCTGAGCGCATTCCCCTCTGTTGGCGCTGCGGCCCCCCCGGGAAAAACTTAAATAACACTGCCCGCTGTAGCATACGCAAAGGGCGCCATGTACAAAACACTCCAGCTCTATGCCGGGCACAGCCTGGTGGATAGCGCTGATCTCCCCTAATGTGAGCTCCCTTGCCAGTATCGCCCGTTTAAAACCGACCCCGGCAAGAAATCGGATTTTTTCCGCATCTGTGTTGTGTACCTGGGTGCTGGCAATAAGGGGCAGGGAGGGTAAATCACATTCCAGTAAACCCATATCCTGAATTATGGCCCCGTCTATGCCGGCCTCATACAGGTCCTGGAGCAGCCTGAGAGCCTGGGGTATTTCTTCATCCGTTAACAGTGTATTAAGGGCCGCGTAAACCCGAACGTTGTATTTGTGAGCGTATTTTACCAGACTGGCAATATCTTTGGTGGAATTGCCGGCGTTTTTCCTGGCGCTGAAACTCTCAGCGCCTATATATACAGCATCGGCGCCGCAGTTTACGGCAACCTCGCCCTGCACCCTGTTACGTGCGGGCGCTAACAGTTCTATCTGGCTGGCTGGGGAAATCGGAAAATTCATTTTGCCTAATTTAATTACTCGACAGTAAGGAGTTCTCAAAAAAGCCCCAAAAAGTCATTCCAGCTTGTCTGGAATCTCCTTTTTTGAAGAAATTTCGATTCCGGACAAGCCGGAATGACTGGTCAATAGAGAACTCCTTACTCTCGAGTTAATTAGTATTGGTGTGAAATAGATAAGCAATCAGTGCCAGAATATGCTGCAGGTATATTTTGCTCTTAATTCTCCAGTGAATTAAGACTTCTGTCGTTTAATAGCTTGACCTTTTGTTTAATTTATAAAAATCACATTTTGGATTAAAGCCGCACCTGTTTTTGCAAAAGCCATAAATCCTGAACGGGAGCAATGCTTAAAACCGGCTATCCCATGGAGCTTATTAAATAGGGGTTTTCAAGCAGCTTTTTAAGAACGCTCATAAAGCCGGCTGCGGTGGCTATATCAATATAGTCCTGATTACAGGTGAGCGATATTGGCAGTATCTTACCTGCCATTGGAGTTTTGGCAATACTTGGGACCCTTGAGCTAACGCTTGATAAGCATAGTACTGCTAGTTGACCACTGCTCAGTGAGGGTGTAAAACCGGCGCCCATACCACTCAAGTTTAGAAACTCAAACGATGTGCTGTTTGTAGAGCCCGTACTAGAACCTGCCTTTAACATGGGTATTAAACCCGTTATACTTCTGGTGTTTGTACAATGGATGAGGGCCGTATGCAACTGGGTATCGGCGGGTAATGTTGTTGTGATATGTATATCCCCTGCCGGGTAGAGGATGTTTTTTAGATAGATAGATTGGCTGATAACACTGGCCGATGCCTTAAGGGCAAGGGCCGTAAATACAAGGTTTACATCTTTGGTATCCACAGCCTGGGATAAACGCAGGCAAAGGCTGTCAAGTTCAGTTATATCAGCTTCCTGGGTTATTGTAAATTGCCTCCGGGCTGGCGCCGCGCGGGTTAGGCATATTTGCCGGGCATGGGCCTTTACATCGTCGGTGGAAATACGGCCGCCTAAGCCGGTGCCAGGTACCGAATTCAGGTCTATGCCTATTTCTCTCGAAAACCTTCTTACATTGGGGGCGGCCGGTATATGTCCGCCCTCTTCAGCGGTATGCGGCCCAACAGCGCCGCTATTATTCGGATTAGTAATTTCAGGAGAAGGTTGTAGAGGGGCGTGGTCTCCCGCAACTGCGGCTTCTGTCTCAGGAATCACTTTTTCGCTTTTTGTTACCAGGGCTGGAGATGCGGCCGCGATGTTTTCATCAACGCTTAAAATTAGCTGTCCCACGCTGGTTTCGTCCCCCTCCTGTACATAAAATATCGTTATGATGCCGCTTACTGTTGATGGTATCTCAAAGGAGGCTTTATCCGCCTCAACTTCAGCCACTGGCTGATCCCTGGTTAGGGTATCTCCCACAGATACCAGCAGTTTGGCTATGGTTACCTTACTTATGTTTTCGCCCAGCTCCGGCAGTAAATAATCCTTATTCATGGTATGGCCTATAGACCCACAGGGTTCTCTTTCTTCTGATTAATATTAAGCTCCTTGACCGAGCGCGCCGCTGTGCCGGTTTTAAGCTTTCCTGTTTTTTCCAAAGTACTTAAAGCTGCAAAAGCCAGGTGCTTAGCGTCCACTTCAAAGAAATCCCGTAAAGCGCTGCGATTCTCGCTGCGGCCAAAGCCGTCGGTGCCAAGATTAACCACTGGTTGCTCTATCCATCTCGCGGCTGTATCGGTAAGGGCTTTTACATAATCAGAGGCCGCCACAACAACGCCGGGAGTTTCAGACAGACATTTTGTAATATAGGGGGTTTTAGGCTTTTTGTCAGGGTTGCGTAAGTTGTATCTCTCCGTATCGTGGGCGTTACGGGATAACGCCTTGTAACTGGTTACGCTCCACACGTCTGCGGTTAGCTTATATTTGCTCTCCAGAATTTCCTGAGCCTTGAGGGCCTCATTAACAATAGCGCCACTGGCAAGAAAAATTGTATGAGCTTTATTCTTTTTACCCTTTGAGGGTTTAAGCATATACATGCCCTTAAGAATGCCCTCTTCAGCGCCTTTGGGCATGGGCAGCATGGCGTAGGGCTCGTTTTCCACAGTGATATAATAGAGGACGTTTTCCTGCTCTATATACATGCGGCGTATGCCGTCTTTAATAATAACAGCGAGTTCGTAAGCAAAGGCCGGGTCGTATGCGGCCAGAGTGGGTTGGGGGTAAGCCAGCAGGTGGCTGTTGCCATCCTGGTGCTGCAGGCCCTCACCTGCCAGGCTGGTGCGTCCGGCAGTGCCCCCAATAAGGAACCCCCGGCAGCGCATGTCGCCGGCAGCCCAGATAAGGTCACCTATACGCTGAAGACCGAACATGGAGTAAAAAATGAAAAAGGGAATGGTATTAATGCCGTGGGTGGAGTAAGCTGTGCCCGCGGCTATAAAGGAGCTCATGGCACCGGTCTCGGTTATACCCTCCTCCAGAATCTGGCCGTCCTGAGCTTCCTTATAATAAAGGATACTGTCGGAATCCACCGGTTCATACAATTGACCCACATGGGAGTAAATGCCGCATTGGCGGAATAGGGACTCCATGCCAAAAGTGCGTGCTTCATCGGGTACTATGGGTACCAGGAGCTTGCCCACTTCATTTGTTTTTAAAAGTTTGGTCAAGATGCGGATAAAGGCCATGGTGGTGGACATATCACGGCCATCTGAGCCCAGGTAAAACTCCTCAAATACCTTGTAGGGTAAATTTGGTATGGGAGCACTTTTCTCCCGTCTGGAGGGTACACTGCCTCCCAGGGCCGCTCTGCGTTCCTTTATGTATTTAATTTCCGCGCTGTCTTCATCGGGTTTATAAAATGGTGTCTCAGCGATATCCTCATCAGAAATGGGAATACTGAAACGGGTGCGGAATTGGCGCATCTCTTCTTCATTAAGCTTCTTCTGGGAGTGAGTTATATTTTTACCCTCTCCGGCTTCCCCCAGGCCGTAGCCTTTTATGGTCTTGGCCAGTATAACCGTGGGTGCGCCCTTATGTTCTGTGGCTTTTTTGAAAGCCGCGTATACTTTTTCGGGATCATGGCCCCCCCGGCGCATTTTACTTATCTGCTCATCGGACAGGGGCTTTGCCATTTCTAAAAGCCGGTGGTCTGTACCAAAAAAATGTTCTCTAATATAACTGCCGCTTTCCACCACATATTTTTGATACTCACCGTCCACTACCTGTCCCATACGTTCACCTAAAATACCATCATTATCTTTAGCCAGAAGGTGATCCCAGTCACTGCCCCATATTACCTTGATAGCGTTCCAGCCGGCACCCCGGAAGGCGGCCTCCAGCTCCTGAATTATTTTGCCATTGCCGCGCACCGGGCCGTCCAGGCGCTGCAGGTTGCAGTTTATGACGAAAATAAGGTTATCAAGATTCTCCCTGGAAGCAAGGGTAATAGCGCCCAGGGCTTCGGGTTCGTCCATCTCGCCATCGCCCAAAAAGGCCCAGACTTTGTTGCCGGTGTCCTTTTTAAGGCCGCGGTCCTCCAAATAACGGTTGTAACGGGCTTGATATATGGCCATAACGGGTGCCAGCCCCATACTCACCGTGGGGAACTGCCAGAACCCCGGCATAAGCCAGGGGTGAGGGTAGGAGGAAAGCCCCCCCCCTGGCCGCAGCTCTCTGCGAAAGTTACCAAGCTGCTCCCGTGTAAGTCGCCCCTCCAAAAATGCCCTGGCGTATACGCCGGGAGCACTGTGACCCTGAAAATAAACTTGATCGCCCTGGTTGCCGTTTTCCTGTCCTTTGAAAAAATGATTAAACCCTATTTCGTAAAGAGTGGCTACAGAAGCGTAAGTTGAAATATGACCCCCAATACCATTTTCCTCCCGATTGGCGCGTACCACCATGGCCATGGCGTTCCAGCGGACTAGACTTTTAACACGACGTTCAATATCTCTGTTGCCGGGGTAGGAAACCTGCTCATGAGCGGGAATGGTATTGATGTAGGGTGTGTTTGCAGTGAAGGGCAGTTTGACACCTGCGCTTTGCGCATGAATTTGCAGATGCTCTAACAGATGGATTACCCTGTCCGGGCCGCCTGTCTCCAGTACGTAATCAAGAGAATCCAGCCATTCTCTGGTTTCTATGTCCACTTCCTCAGACGTGTGTTTTATTTTTTGGTTATCCATATATGCCCGTAAGGCCTTTCTATAAATTTAAATGTATTTCAAACGAGAAACCAGAGTATTTAAAATATGTCTTATTATTTAGTGTAGATGTGACAAAATTTGATGTTTAACCATCACCACAGCACTGGCAATTATTAAGTAGGGCGGTGCATGTCACCGTAATCAGCCCACAAATAGTGGCGGCGGCTAAAGTGCCTTCGGCTAAAGTACCTTCGGCCTATGTGCCTTCGGCTAAAGT
>CAZRWX010000201.1:0-4377 GCA_964603925.1 uncultured Bifidobacteriales bacterium
CGAATTTGAAGGTCATCCATGTTGAACTTTTCAGCAAGCTGCCTGCGGTTTAAGGACCCACGGCACATAATGCCATTAATGACCTCTTTGAAAAACACGTTGTCTTCTGTCATAAAATAAGCACGCTTAACGGGCAGAGTTTTTTGAGTAACGGACTGAACATAGGCAGAAGGGTCTCTCCTGTTCTGGCCGTAGCCGTAATGAAGCTGACTTATGGCAGAGGCCCCGAAAGCATAAACCTGACCTGTGGTTTTACGGGTGCAGTAACCCTGAAAATTGCGATGAAGCTTGCCCTCGAACAAGGCCACCGCCAGGTCATCGTCGGGTTTAGCGAAATGATCCATACCTATAGGCACATACCCGGCACCAATCAGAATATTGTGAGAGTTGGCAGCCATTTGGGCCCTCTGGGTGGCATCTGGTAGACCTAGAGTCTCAAGCTCCTTCTGGTGCTCCATTTGCCAGGGCACATGAGCATAGCCAAAGGTTACAATGCGATCGGGATCTGCGGCAATAGCCTTGTCCATGGTATCTTTAAAAGAATCCTCTGTTTGACCTGGTAGACCATATATAAAATCCAGGTTAATACCCCTGAAGCCGTAAACTCTGGCTGCTGATACAAGATCCTTAACCGGCTGGGCGGCCGCCTGCCTGTTTACATTCTTAAGCACCTGGGGGTTGAAATCCTGTACCCCCATGGAGATACGGTTAAAGCCAATGTCGCTTAACTCTTTGAGCTTAGCTGTACTTAAATAACCAGGGTGGCATTCAATGGCTATTTCGGCATTTTCGTTAATGTTGAGCAGGCTGCGGATTTTATATAACAGGCTGTTTAAAAACTTTATGGGCACACTGTTGGGTGTACCGCCGCCAAAGTGAATTTGAGTAATAGTACGGTTGCCGGTTAATAAACCCAGTACCTGATCCATCTCCCAATGCAGGGCGTTCTGGTAAATGTCCAGGAAGCCGGCAGTTGAACCTATCCGGGTATTGCAGCCGCAATAGCTGCAGCGCTGCGCGCAAAAGGGTATGTGGACATATATAGAAATATTGTCATTACGCAAATTGGAATTTTTTAAAAGGCGGCTCCAGTCCTCCAGTTTAAAATTCTCATTAAAATGAGGAGCCGGAGGGTATGATGTATAACGCGGACCCTGGGCCTTATATTTTGTAAGAAACCCTGCATCCAGTTTAAAACTGGATAGATTGCTGAGATGTGAGCCCTGATTCATAATAAGATACCGCCGGCCCATTGGGCCATTGCTTTGGGTAATTTAACTATTTAGGTGCGGATTAAGGGAAGGAAAAGGATAGATATTACGACACCTGAGTTTACAGGAGACTTCTCCCATAAAGGCTAAATCTGGTACTTTTGGAAGTGACAATAGTCTAATGGCGGCTAGTGTCTCCGCTTTATGAGCTCTTTGGCCTTGGTAAATGGATAGAAAATACGCTCCCCACTCCAGGTTCGCTCTTTACACACGCCCTGCCGCCATGAACCTGAACAATATGCTTAACAATGGAAAGCCCCAGCCCCGTACCGCCTATTTTGCGGCTGCGGGCCTTATCCACGCGATAAAACCTCTCAAACAGGCGCTCGATATGATCTGAGGTAATACCCGGGCCCTGATCTTTAACCTGAATCTGATACTCTTCCCCGTTATCCAGAAGCTCAATGGTGACATTGGTTCGGGATTCTGAATATTTAATGGCATTATCAATAAGGTTGACAATAGCCTGTTCTAACAACTGAGGATTTAGTGCCATTTTAAGCTCCCGGCCCAAATTTGCCGTAATACTGATATTTTTATGCTTTGCCTTAATTTCACAGGTATTAACTGCCTGCCTTATTATGCTGTTCAGGGACAAAAATTCCATATCTAAGTGTATTTTGCCGGAGCCCTGTTCAATACGCGACAGACTGAGTAAATCCTCTATAATCCTGTTCAGTCTGTCTGAGTTTTTATTGATCATCTGCAAAAACTTCTTAGCAGAATCAGGATCTTCCACCGCTCCATCTAATAGTGTTTCGGCAGCAGCCTTAATAGACGCTATGGGGGTTTTAAGCTCATGTGACACATTACTTACAAAATCCTGACGAACAGACTCCAGCTTTTTTAAACGCGTAATATCGTTAAGCACTACCAGAGCGCCAATACTGTTTTTGCCCTCACCACGCAAAGAGGTGCCGTGGACCTGAAGATAACGACGCTCTCCCTCACCCTCTACCTGAATTTCCTCCTCCAGAGGCTCATCACTTTCAAGCGCGTTCTGTAAAAAAATCTGCAGACTGGAATTGCGTATGACCTCCAGCAGACTCTTATTTTTAACATCTGACTGGGCAATATTAAGCAAGCTAAAAGCTGCCCTATTGATAGCTATAATATGCTGATGGTTATCTACTGCCAGCACACCCTCTACCATGCTGGCAAAAACAGCTTTCTGCTCCTCCTGCTGCTGATTTATAGTCTTAATGCGCAAGTGAAGGTCACCGGCCATTTTATTAAGGGATTCAGCAAGAGAACTTACTTCCTCTGTACCGGACACAGGAAGGCGAAATTCCAACTCTCCTTTAGCAAAACGTGTTGCGCCATGCTGCATGGATTCAAGGGGTCTGACTATCCTTTTGGCAAAAAACCAGGAAACCAGAGCCATGAAAAGGGCAATAAGAATACCAGTTAAAAAAATAGTAAAGCGGATATTTACTAAAGCCATTTTCATGGTGGTTACCGGTACAGATATACGCAAAGCGCCGGAAACTTTCCCTTCGGAAAGTACAGGAATAGCCACATACATCATATTCAGCCTGAGAGTGCGGCTATAACGGATTTCAACGTCCGTGTCATTGTTAAGAGCGGCCATAAATTCCGGCCTGTCCAGGTGATTGTCCATAACATCCGGGTCTTCCTCTGTATCACAAAGCACCAGGCCGCCGGTATCAATAATTGTAAACCTGGCACCGCCTGATAAAATAGCCAGAGAATCACCAAGTGCCTGGAGCCGGTTTTTATCATACCTGATAACAAGCTCCCCCACCCCGTCATGTACCAGCCTGGCCTGGGCAAGAAGGTTACCCTCAGTTTGCCTGATATGCATATTCCAGACAGCGCGGGAAGAAATAGCAGTGATAACGGCTATACTGAATAATGTCAGTACCAGGTATAATATATATACTGCTGAAAAAAGTTTAATACGTCTCATAGCTTAATGCTGGAACCTGTAGCCTACTCCGCGCACTGTGGATATATGCCTGCCGTAAGCACCCAGCTTTTTGCGTAAGCCTACTATGATTACATCTATGGACCTGTCGGTAACCGGATACTCTTCACCTCTGATGCCTTCTACTATCTGCTGGCGTGTATATACCCAACCCGGACGCCTGGCCAGAAGGTACAATGTACTGAATTCTGAGTATGTAAGCTCAACCAGACTGCCGCCCGCTCTTACTTCATGCCTTCCGGGGTGTATATCCAGTTCACCCACTCTCAAAGAGTTGTTGCTCCCCTGTACGTTACCCTCTGACGCACTATCCCCCCGACGGCGCAGCACAGTTTTGACACGGGCAATTAGTACACGGGGACTAAATGGTTTAGTTATATAGTCATCAGCACCACTCTCCAGGCCTTTGACAATGTCGGACTCCTCCCCTTTGGCCGTAACCATGATAATGGGAATATCACAGGTGCCTGAATCAGCCTTAAGGCGTTTGCAGATCTCCTGGCCGCTAACCTCCGGGAGCATTAAGTCCAGCAAAATTAAATCCGGAGTTTCTGCCTGTGCCAGATGAAGCCCCTTGCCGCCCTCCGCTGCGCAAACGGCCTGGAAGCCCTCCTTCTCCAGGTTGTAGCGGATAAGCTCCAGGATATCTTCCTCATCTTCTATTATTAAAATTTTTTGCCCCGGCATGGATCTCCCTGTATTTAATAAGATAAATTTAACGAAGACTCTTTGACATACTGTAATTTAGAGGATAAAAACTAAATTTAAAAAGGACTAAGGAGCAATCATGAATATTTATGTAGGCAACATCGGCTATATGGTGTCAAAAGAGGACCTGCAAGGCCTGTTTGGCAAATTTGGCGCAGTATCAAAAGTTAAAATCATGGAAGATGAGGATACCGGCGAAACAGCCGGCTGGGGCTTTGTTACCATGGAGAATGAGGAAGAATGTGAGCGGGCAGTAAAGGCCCTCAACCTTAAAGTTTTCAAAGGCCGCAAGCTCAAGGTCAATAAATACCGCAAAAAAAGAGAAGACCCCTTTAAAGCAAAATTTGGCGAATGGATTCCCAAGTAAAGGTAGCCGTGCCCAGGGGGCGTGCCCAGGGGGCATGGGTGGTCTATGGCTTGAAAACTTTTAATTTAAGATCGCGAACAGGT
>CAZRWX010000201.1:4477-6298 GCA_964603925.1 uncultured Bifidobacteriales bacterium
CCCCTGAAGCAATTCCATATAAGTTTGTGCGGAAATCATCCGTTCCCCCTGGGAGTCTATAAGCCTGGCTGCTTTAAGGTTGCCCCGCTGTACCCAGATAAGAATATCCGTGTCAAAGAGCACTGTAGCGACCACCCCGCAGAGCGCCCATTTCAACCTGCACAGAAGCCTGCCCCTTGCCTGCCATCCCGAAAAACACATGCTCGGAGACCTTTTTTGCGCTGGGGGCGGATGCTGGAATAATGGTGCCGTGCACCTTGCCATGATATAAAATTTTAACCCGCTCAAACCTGCTAAGGGCCTTGAGGACATCCTTCATTTTATATCGCAAGTCAACAATTGATGCTTCCACAGTAACTCCACAACAAAAATGTCTACTATAAGTATACATTTTAAAAAAGCTAAAGTCAAGATTCAACTTTTAGCTTTAGGAAAGCCCGGCAGTGCCGCTCTCAATAATCTTCTGCGCGGTATTCCACGACTGTATAATGCAGTCCCCCACCGATATACCACCCATAACGTTGCTGCTTATGTAACAGCCGGCGTTCTCCCTTTCAAAAGCCTCCATGGGCCGGAGGTATTTTTCGTAGTCCAGCTCGTACTGGGGTATGGCCTTTTGCCAGCGGCGCATACGAGCAAATACCGGACCGCCGCGCGCATCCAGGATAATGCCTAAATCCTCCTGGCACAATTTGTAGATTACATCGTCACTCTTGTTAACCAGATCCTGATGCTGCATACCACCCAGAAAACAGGTAAGAGATACATGACCCTCAGGCGCCCTGCCGGGGAAAAGCGAAGAGCTGAACAACATGCCCAGAGAATGACGTTGCTCTTTTTGCGGAATAAGAAGACCAAAGCCATTGAGAGGGTGGCCCACCTGGTGCTCCTCATAACCCAGAAACACCTGTACCACCGGAGCGTAAGGCATTTGAGCCAGGGTGCTGTAATCTTTGCCGGCCGCAAGCGCCATTAAATGAGCAAGCTCCTGAGCCGGTACACTGAAAATTAAACTGCGGGCCTCCACAGTGACACATTCGCTCTTCCCGCAGTTGTAGGTAACAGCCCAGACCCCGGGCTTACCCTTTATACCGGTAACCTCAGCGCCTAAGACCAGGCCCTCACCCAGCCTGCGGGCCAGGGCCAGAGGGAAGGAAGAAATACCATTTTTAAAATTCAATATTGTAGACCGGGTTTTGGCACGCTCTCCCGTTAGCTTTTGCCGGGCCTTGCGCTCCGGGGCACCTTTTATGGCGCCGCGTATAAGACCGCCATACTGCTCCTCCAGTTTGTAAATTTTTTTAAAGGCATACTGCACGCTGAGCCTGGCCGGGTCCCCGGCGTTTACGCCCGATACAAATGGGTCTATGGCATAATCGAAGAACTCCTGCCCCAGGCGGCGGATAGCGAAGTCACGTATGCTCTCACCGGGTACACTGCCTTTTATAAAGGGCTCTTTTAACAGCCGCCCCTTGGCCCGGGCGGAAAACAGTGGTGTAGTAAGAAATGCCAGGGGCCCCATGGGCAGGGCATGAATATGGCCGTCTTTATAAACAAAACGGTTTTTACTTACCGGGTTGGCATGAAGAAAGTGAGAGCCCATACCCGCATAAGCAACAAGGTCATCAATTTTAGGAGTGGTATGAAGAATGGTATTGGGACCGAAATCGGCCAGGAAGCCCTCCTCCCTGATAGTACTCATGGTGCCCGCTACCTGCGCCCCCCGCTCCAGCACCAGTACACTTTTGCCCGCCATTTTCAAAAAAGAAGCAGCGCTGAGACCGGAAATACCAGCCCCGACAATTATAGAGTCGTACATGG
>CAZRWX010000202.1:0-6240 GCA_964603925.1 uncultured Bifidobacteriales bacterium
TACTTAGACACATTAACGGCGGCCAGGGTTCCCTCGCTGTTGCGGCAATAAATGATGCCGTAACTTAGTACCGGCATAGTCCAGCATACCTTTTTATCAAGGACCTGAGCGGAGGAATATTCAGTGTATTTATCTGATGAAATTTTGGCAATAAAGAGTTTGCCGTCTTCGTTAAGGACAATGAGCTTACCGTCAGCGGCCATCAGGTTGCCAAAGCCGGTATTCTCTTCCCATTTAATGTCGCCGGTTTTAACTTCCATGCATTTGAGCGATGCTTTCTTTTTGCCGGCATTGCCGTCTATGCCGTAGATGTAGCCATCTACGTAAATGGGGGTGGAAAAGTGGGCACGGAGATTTTTATTTTCCCATAATTGATTTAACTTGCCGCCTTTATAGCTGAGCAATGTGCCGCCCCGGCCGTAGCCCGAAGACATGTAAATGTTGTTTCCCATTATAACCGGGTCAGCGGCTATAATGCTGTAGCGGGATTCCCAGGGGAAGGATGCCTTTACCTCACCTTGAGCGGGGTTGACTAAATAAATATGCTCCTTACCGATAATGGCGGCCAGGATATTGCTGCCAATTTTAGCGGTTACCGGTGTGGCGTAGTTGCCAGCTCCGGGTTTACCCCAGATTAAGCTGCCGGTTTTTTTGTCTACTGCCAGGCCGGACTCTCCAGCGTTAACAAGGAGCATATTATTGTGGACTTTAACCGAACTGGCAAGCCCCCAGGTTAAATTTTCGGCTTTGAATTCGTTAATAACCTTTTTAACCCAAAGCTCTTTGCCAGTTTCGGCATTGAGGCAGATAAGGTGGCCCTCCCGGCTCATGGTGTATAGATTGCCGCCGTCCAGCACAGGTGTGGCCCTGGGGCCGGGGTAACCGCCATCTTCGCAGGCATATTTATAAGTCCAGATAACGTCCCCGCTTTTACTGTTCAGGCAATAGACAATGTCCATTTTATTAAGGTTGCCCATGGTGAAGAGCTTTTCGCCTTTTACAGATACCGCCGAATACCCTTGGCCCAACTCCCGGGTCCAGGTGATTTTAGCGCCCTTCTCCAGAGCTTTGGGATTCCAACCAGTTTCTTTGGAAATGCTGTTTTCGTCCGGCCCCCGCCATTTGTCCCAATCCAGGGCAAAAGTGGTGCAAATTGTTAAAAAAATGGCAATTATGAGAAAGTTTAAGTGCATGAAAATCCCCTTTTTTTACAATGGACTAAGATGTCTTTATTGGTTAATATAGAATCTTTTTACCCTACATATTGGACAGGGCGTTTTCGGCAGCCCGGATACCGTCCACAGCAGAGCTCACAATACCCCCGGCATAACCAGAGCCCTCGCCACAGGGGTACAGGCCTTTGGCGTTAGGGGACATGCCGTCATCGCCCCTTATTATCCGTAGGGGGCTGGAGCTGCGGGTTTCGGCCGCATACACAATTACCTGGTTAAAATCCAGATCCTTAAAACATCCCAGCATACGGGGGATTGAATGGCTGAGAGTCCTACTGATAAAACCGGGTAGGCAATCACGTAGATTAACGGGCCTGCTCCTGGGGCAGGAAATGTTATCGGGAAGCTTGCCTGTAGAGTTGTTAAGGTAGTCTGCCAGGGTAGATGCGGGCAGGGAGTAGTCGCCGCCGCCTGATTCAAATGCCTGCTTTTCCATGGCCTGCTGAAATTTTATGCCGCTGCCGTTCCAGGGTTTTAAATGCCGGGGTTCAACGGGCACAATGAAGGCCGCATTGCCAAATGGTGTGTCCCTGGCTGACAGGCTCATGCCGTTTGTGGTTAGCATCCCCTCTGAAGAGGCGCAGGAAATAACGCGCCCGCCGGGGCACATACAAAATGTATAACAGGCGCCAAGATCTCCGGACTGCTTACGTGTAAGCCGGAATGATGCCGCCCCCAGCCTGGGGTTGCCCGCCCACTGGCCGTATTGGGTTTTGTCTATAACTGCCTGAGGCAACTCTACTCGAACCCCTGCAGCAAATGATTTGGGCTCCATGGTGATATTTGAATTTCCCAGAAAATCATAAACATCCCTGGCGCTGTGGCCGGTGGCCAGTATACAACTGGATGCTCCCAGACCCTCACCATTTGCAATAACACCTGTAAGCGTTTCATCCTTTACATTAACAGCCTCTACGCGGGTATTAAAGCGGAATTCCCCGCCCAGCTGAATAATATCCTGCCGCAGACGGGGTACTATGCCAGTAAGGGCATCACTGCCTATATGAGGTTCTGCGTCTATGAGTATGTCGGGTGAAGCACCAAATTTTACCAGGGTTTTTAGAAACAGGGATACCCGGGGGCGGTCTTTATTGCGGGCGGTGAGCTTGCCATCAGAAAAAAGACCTGCGCCGCCCTCGCCGTAAAGGACATTGTTCTCTATATCAAGTTTGCCGCCTTGCCAGAAGTCCCGAACCTGGACAGCCCTGTCTGTTACGCAGGCCCCGCGCTCCAGTATCAGCGGCTTAGCTCCGGATACAGCAAGTACATAAGCGGCCATTAACCCCGCAGGACCACAGCCCACCACAATGGGCCTGGGGCCGGAGAAAACTTTGGGTGTATTGTCTTTAACGGGAGCCAATACAGGCGTGGTTGGTTTAATATTAGGAGCTGAATTAACCCTGGCGGAATCCTTGATTTCGGCTTCCACCATTAAGGTGTATTTAGGCCTGTGGCGGGTGTCTACAGAACGTCGCAGAATACGAAAAGAAACAATATCCTCTATTTTGCACCCGGCAGTATGCCTTATGGCCGGCAGAATATGTTTGTCTTCATATTCCAGCGGAAGTATTAGTTGCTGGATATGGTAACGCATGAGGATAAGTTAAATAAATGGAGACATTTTACTAAGCTAATAGTTGGCCTGGTTTTGAGAACTTATATTGGTCGACTGTAAATTATAATGCACGGAGGTTTGTATGTCAGGTAAGGTTCATTGGAATCAGCGGTATAAAGAGGGCTTTAAACCCTGGGACACCGGCAAGGTGGATATTCATTTAAAGGACTTTATTAAATCTGGCCGGTTGCCTCAGGGCAAAGTACTGGAGGCTGGCTGCGGTACCGGGACCAACTGCATATATCTGGCACAGAAGGGCTTACAGGTTACAGGCATAGATCTGGCAGATCTGGCTATTGAAGCAGCCAATATTAAGGCAGTTAAAAATGGTGTTAAAATAAAATTTCAGGCGCTGGATTTTCTAAAGGATAATATACCGGGCGGTCCCTTTGGTTTTGTCTTTGATCGCGGCTGCTTTCACTCCTTTAATAAACCAGCAGAGCGAGGGGCATTCTCCCGTGCTGTGGCCGCTGGTCTTAAAAAGGGCGGTCTCTGGCTCAGCCTTATAGGCAGCGCCGATGACAAACCCAGGAAGGTTGGCCCTCCTATGCGTTCTGCTCTGGATATAGTCACAGCTGTGGAAAAAGATTTTAAAATCCTCAATCTTACCGCGGCCTGGTTTGATAAAGAGGACGGGAGTGCGCCCCTGGCATGGGTTTGCCTAATGCAGAAAAGGGGGTAAAGTTTAGAGTCAATCTTTGGTCTGCTTAGGCAGTTACTGGCCTAATTCGCTACGGGAGAATGAAAAAAAACCGGATTTTAGTAAAAAAATAACGTATTTTTACAAAAGGTATGAACTTCTTCATACTTTAATTTCGTCCCTCATGCCTCAAATAGCCAGTCCTGTGTTATCTTAAAAAATAGACGGTTTTTGACAGAAGAAAGTATGAACACTTTCTTTAAAAGAACCGTCTAAATTGTAATGAACAAAGGTTAATCCTCTACTAAGAGTGGGCATGGGCATTGACTTGAGTTCTTAAATTAAGTAGGCGGCCGGGCAAACTTCAGTTTGCCCGGCTTTTTTAATGGCTCCTTCCAGTCGCTGAAATTGATAGCGGCCGGGCAGGCGAGAGCTTGCCCAACTTTATTAAGGCTCCTTCCGTCGCAAATATTGACGGCGGCCGGGCAAGCAATAGCTTGTTCAGCTTTTTTAATGGTTCTTTCCCATTGCGCTATTTTTTTGGCCCTTTGCAGTTGTATTAGTATGACCAATATCCAGGGATTCGCGGTTTTAGGTAACAATAAATATCTTTGGCCTTATGGAAGGGCAAACCAAGTACATCTATCAGCAGTATAACAGCTATTTTGCCACTGTTTGTGACGGTGTAGAAGATTTACTTAAGAAGGAGCTTGTGGAACTTGGGGCTAAAAAGGCCCGTACAGTTTACCGGGGGGTAAATTTTAATGCCAGTCAGGCTGAGCTGTACAAAATTAATTATACATCCTCCCTGGCTACCCGTATTTACGCCCCGTTGATAAGTTTTGACTGCCACAGCACCAAGTACCTTTATAATACAGGCATCAAGATTTGGTGGGAGGATTTTCTTACTCTCAGCAAAACCTTTGCTATAAACTCTACAGTGTCTCACAGCGCTATCAAGCACAGTAAATATGCCGCGTTGTGTTTAAAGGACGCCATTGTGGACACTTTCAGAGAACGCCATGGGGAGCGCCCCAGTGTGGACAGTGACAATCCTGATGTCTGGTTTAATCTCCATATTCAAGAGAATAAAGCTCTCATTAGTGTGGATACTTCCGGCGGCAGTCTTCATCGCCGGGGGTACAGGGCTGCCAGCGTGGAGGCCCCTATGCAGGAGTCTGTGGCAGCGGCTATTATTAAAATGTCGGAGTGGGATGGCAGTCAGCCTCTTTACGATCCCATGTGCGGCAGCGGCACTCTGCTGGCCGAGGCTTACCTGGCCTTTACCCGTTTACCGCCGGCTTTCAGAAGAGATAAATTTGGTTTTGAACGGCTGCCGGATTTTAACCCCAAACAGTGGGAACAGGAAACCCAGGCAGCTCATAAAAGGATTAGAAGAGCCCCTGAAGGCCTGATTAGCGGCAGCGACATAGATATAAAAGCTGTTCAGGCCACTCAGCTTAATTTCAAACAGGTTCCCGGTAGTGATTCTGTATCTATTAAACAGTCAGATGTCCGGGATTTAGCCGGGCTGGAGGGCTACTTTATTGTTTGTAATCCGCCTTATGGTATGCGGCTGGGCAGTGAAAAGGAAGCCGCGGCTATTTATGGTCAATTGGGTGACTTTCTGAAAAACCGCTGTCGGTCCTCAATGGCTTTTGTCTACTTCGGTAACGTGGATCTGGTCGCCTCACTTGGTCTGCAGCCGGCATGGAAGCGCCCCTTAAAAAACGGCGGCCTTAAGGGCTTACTGGTTAAATACATAATCCCATAGCTATCCGGGTTTGGTAGGGTAATTGTTTTTATAAAGAATGCCCAACGCAGTGCAATTTAGAAAGTAAGCGTAATCTGTGATTCAGTCCATAAGGAACCCCGACAGGCTACAAAGCGGAGTTAATTACCGGATAATATCAGAATAAATTTTTTTGAAATAAGTCTCAAATTCGTTTAAAAACACTTTAAAGGTTTTTGTTTTGCGCACTTCTCTGAGGTCTATGGGCTCGTGAAACTCAACCGCTGCCGGGTAATCTTTGAAGGCAAAGGGCCTGTCCTCCCACGCCCGCCTTGTACCCAAAATAATAGCTGGCAATAGTATGGCGTCCAGCTGCCAGGCTATACGCAGAGCGCCAGACCTAAAGGGCCCCAGCCGGCCATTTTTACTGCGTGTGCCCTCCGGGAATATGGTAAGCCTGCAGGGGCGGCCCAGGCTCTCCAGCTTTTTAAGATTTTTAACAGCGGAAATAAACCGCTCTCTGTTGATAAAAACACAACCCAGCTGTTTCATCCAGAAACTGAGAAAGGGCATACGGCCCAGCTCGTACTTAGCTATAAAACCGAACATTCTGCGGGAGGCATACAGTAATGCGGGTATGTCAGAATAGGATTGATGATTAGCCACTAAAAATATATTACGGCCCCAGTCTATATTATGAATCTTGTCATAATTAGTTGCCCGGCAGTCTACTCTTATTTTGGTAAGACATTTATGAGCCCATTTATAAACATGGGTGGTAACCCATTCCTGCTGAGAGGCCTTATCTTTGAATAGCCTTAGAAAGCTGAACCACATCATGTGCATCAACAGATAAAGCAGGATATGTATAATTGTAATGGCTCTATTAAACTGTATCATAAAGTGAAAATATAGTAGAAAATCAATGACCTGTTATAAAACCCTTATCCTTAATAATATTCAAACCTAATTAGTTACTGTTCAGGATAAGAAGAATTTACATGCCATACTTCGACTCCGC
>CAZRWX010000203.1:0-6218 GCA_964603925.1 uncultured Bifidobacteriales bacterium
GGAATTGGTCGAAATGACAAAATTGGGGCATCTGTAGTACCTGAGTAGTTACGAAAAAGCAAAATAAAACTCTTTGCAGTCAGCAACTAAATAACCTTATAATAAGAACTATGGCTTCAACTACAGATTCCCTAATTTACCTGAATGATGCTTTTGAGATTAAACAGATCGTTATGATGGAGTTTAAAAAATTAGGTTTTTTAAACGTAATCCCTGCTGCAAATCCTTCAGAGGCCTTAAGCATTTGCGAGCGTACTAAGGGTAAAAAACTAATTATGATCGAATTGTCCGGGGATAACGCCTGCCTGGATAATCTGGCAATAGCAAGGGAACCTGGCAGGGTGCCAACGGTTCTAATTTGCGATAACGCTGACCGGGTTGTGGTAATGGCAGCTGTAAATTTTGGGGTTAAAAGTATTATTGTCCGGGGCGCAGACACTGAGAAATTTTCCCGGAGTTTAAAAAAAACCTTGCAGAAATTCGGTTTTGAGCCCTCGAGATAAGGTCTTTTATGGTCGGTTAAAAAAAAGGTACAGATCTCATTTTAAGCAGATAATCTTGTATTTTTAAAAAAGGATAAATCCAAAATCCCAATATATAAACGGGCGAAGCAGTGATATAATTTAGTTCTCATCGATTGATAAAATCCAAAACTAATGGTATAGTGATGCGTTTAATGCGCCATTTATTTGGGATTTTGGATTTATATATTGGGGTTTATCATGATCTGATTGATTAGAATCTTGCATAAAATTGAGCTTGCACCATAATTAAATATTTATCAATACCATTTTTTGTACTTTAATCCCAGGAACCAGGATAACTTTGCACTATGTGGCCGTTGTTTTATGAATTAAATATCGGGGAATCATTTTCTCTGCCCACCAGTGAGGGTACTGCCAGTGTGTGCCTTTTAGAGGTGCGTCATTTCTGGGGGCCGGAGTTCTGGGTGCAGGGCAATTTACGTCACCGGGCCTTAAAACGGGCTGAGGTTGATGTAGATATCTCCGGGGAGAGGGTGTCCCTTGTGCTTTGCGCCTTTCAAATGCCGGTAGTTGTTAAAGGTTTACGCATTTCGGTAGAAATAACGCAAGAATGGGCCAGGCAGTGTGAACATGCTGCAATCCAGGGTGTTAACAGGCTGGTGCGGTTTGCGGCCCTGGACGCTGCCAAGCCATGGGGGCCGGGAGATCTGGTTTTTCCTATCAAGCAGTTTCTCTGGCGTTCTTCAACTTATAATAATACCTGGGGCTCTCTTGTTCCATATAACAAGCTCTATTACCACCGCGGGGAGGACTTTGGCACTGTCGCCGACAGGCTGGAGGCGGTATCTGTCATGAACGGTACGGTAGTTCAAACACCATTACCCAACGGCGACGGGGGCTCCAACTGGCTGCAAATCCAGTCAGAGTCAGGTATATCCTGTACATACGGCAATATGGACATTGATACCATTAACCCGGCTATGACTTTGGGCGCGCCTGTTAAAGCAGGTCAGGTTATTGGTAAACCCGGTTGCGCCAGGTATGGTGAACGCGTGAATAAGTTCGACCCTCATTTGCATATTTCTCTTCGCCGCAGCGAGGACCTTATCAATCCTTACCCTTATATAGTACAGGCATATTTTAATACCTTCCCCGATGAGGCGCTGCCTGTGGCTGGTGGTAACTACTACATAAAAAAGGGTGAGGAAGTAAACCTGCGGGGGGATATGTCTATTGCCCGTCCAGGTAATAGTATTCTGGAGTATGTCTGGCATCTTCATGACGGCAGCGTGGCCAGGTCTCCAAATGTCACAATTAGATATCCCCGTCCGGGGCTTTATTCAGAGGAGTTCTGGGTGTGTACAAACAGTGGCGGCGTTTACCGGGATTTCGCTCAGGTAAGGGTTTACGATCCTGACCATGGCTCTAATATAGCCCATGGCTGGGCGTTCTATTATCCAGTTCGCGATATCAAACCGGGCATGCCTGTGCTCTTCTGCAACCGCATACAAAACTCCAGTGAACCGGTTAAAATAGATTACGGTGATGGCACCCCCCGGGAGGTTTTAGAATGGGACACCTGGCATACTTATTCCCGCCCGGGCAGTTATGTGGCCATCCTTAAAGGCCGGGGCCCCCTGGGGGACCCTATTACTCTTAAACTGTCGGTTAAAGTAAGTAAAACCGGAGCCTGAGCGGCGATACTAGCTAGATTATTGGAGGCTTAATCTACTTCCACTACGGTTATTTTGCCTTCCTTAACAGTAATATTGGCCAATGGCTCTTGATTGCCTTCTATAAAAACCTGATATTGACCTGCCTGCAGGCCTTCAAACAAAATAGAGGAGGGCCGGTAGTTGTATTGCCCGGCTGCATACAGATGGCGTTTTTCGGACAGGCTGATTATGGAGCCTTGTGAATCTACCAGATACAGATTCTCGTCCCTTATTTTTTCCCCCACTATCTCTGCAAAACCTGAGGGTGGCAGTTCAATGGAAATCTTTTGATCCTGATATTCCTTAACCTGGAAGACCTGATATTCACGGGAAAGAAAATCTCCAAAAACCGATATATAGTAGCTGCCGGGTAAAAATGCTCCCAGATTGTAGGTGCCAGAAAACTCAATAGCATCGGGTGTAATAACTCTTAAAAGAGAACCCGAGGAATCGTATACAGCCAACTGGGCGTGGTCATAGGGCATAGTACCACAGGTTAAGGCTGCTTGTACATGCCCGGCGAAGGCCATTTTAATCTGGACATCTTCCAGTTTTTCTTTTGATTTGAGTGTATGCATAATGGGAGCTGCGGCTAGTTTAGAGTGGGAAAATCGTAATACATATACGCCTGAGTCCAGGCCAAAAATTTCTGCTTTGCCTTGAGCGTCAGACTGGGCAGTAAGCTCCCAGGCATTGGCGCCCCGCCGGGAATGATCATCCCAGTATGCTCCAGTTTTTATAATACTGATATCAACACCGGGAATGACAGCACCCGATGGACTTTCGAATAGGAGGTTGAAACCCCTTTCAGATACATAGATATCAAAATGTTTTTTATTGTCAGAGACCTCTATTATATCCATAGTGGAATGATATGTGCCAGGTATGCCAGATCTGGACCAGGATGTAAATAGGTAAGATCCGGCTGGTATATTATTAAAGGTTGCCATATCGGGTAGGTACTGGCGGGGATTAGTCTCTTTTGCCGTTATGGCAGCCATATATCTATGCAGATAGGCTCCGCCAACTTCAGGTGTCTGGCTGGGCAAGTCCATAGCGATTCTTACAGATTTGATGGTGGATGGTGCAATTACGCTTGTTATTACAGTTTTTGACGAAACAACCTGTACCCGTGCGCATTGGCCAAAAGGCTGCTCCGGGCAAACTTCGTAAATACCCGGCGGCACGGATTTAAATGAAAAATTGCCCTGTTTGTCACTTATTGTATTATGTATATGTATAGGTACAGGTTTTTGGCTGCTGTTATGGGTATGGTGCCTGGAATTCAGATAAATAGTCACATTTTTTTTAGCTGTAAAATTATAGTCTTTTACAGTGCCTGCAATTTTACCGGAAATTTCAAGTTGTATGTTCAGGTCTTCAGGGTTCTGATAGTTATATACCGCAATCCCAAAATATACCGGCACCCCCTTTTTGTCTTTTACCAGTATGGGCAAGGGACCAGGGGCAATATCCGTAAATGTAAAGCTGCCGCTGTCTTTTAAAATGGCTTTGGGCCCCCCGGTGTTTGCTGGTGTTTCTATTGAATAACCATTAAAAGACATTTTGGGGTTGTAATGGATAATTTTGCCTTTGATTACAGGCGATGGGGTAAGTTTAATGGAGGTGATAAACGTACCTTTACCGGCGGGGATTGCCACCTGGCGGAGGCAAGGTAAAAAACCAGGCGCTTTAATTTTCAACAGGTATTTACTGCCGATGAATGTCTCAATCTTTAAAGTTTTTTTGGCATCCATGGCATAACTAAGACCCATGACATCATATTCCTGGAACCGTCCCACGCTGTCTGCCAGACAAAATAAAACACTGGCGTTTTTCACAGCTGAGCCATTGTCGCTTATAATTTCAACCATCCAGCTGCGTTCGGGTAAAAGTTTAATATTAAGATTACTGATACCAGAGGGAATATTGTCCAGTCTGAATAACGGCAGCATGTTTCGGCGGCCCTGTTGCCTGCCCAGTACAAGGGTGTAATAGTTTTCGCTCAATCCGCTTATTTTAAACCTGCCTTTGTCCATAAGCTGAGGCCTGCGCAGGGTTCTTTCACCCAGCAGACCCGAACGGGAATCATGGATACATACCAGGTTAAGGTTGTCTGCTGCAGCACCATTGGCATAATAAACAGTACCTGATATATAGCTGGCTGGTTCCAGTTGTATGTAAAAGGTTTTGCTGCTGGTAACCTCAAGGTCATCCTGAAAGGGTGCATAATCGGGGTGGGATACATTGATACTGAAGGGACCGGCTTTTATAGCGCCAATTTCGAGTTTGCCATTTTTGTCTGTAGTATTCCGGCCCGGGCGCCTGCCGCCTCTGCCGCCTGAGAAGTTAATATTTAAAGCGGTACCTTTGCCCGGGTGCATGAATATGCGCGCTCCTTCTACAGGGCCGCTTTGGCTTTTTACAAAAAATGTCAGCTTAAGGCCGCCATCCAGAGCGAAAGTTTTAGGACTGCCATTGTATTTGGCTGTGTTATATTCCTGGCACAGGGGGAGGTAGTCTCTGGCTTCTATACATATAAAGTTATCCCCATCATAACGGGATTTCATGGAAAATGTACCGTCATTATGAGGAGTAGGCCTGTTTCTGCCTCTCCCAGGCCTCCTGTCCTGGCCTTCTTCGGGTGGCGTTCCCTGGTAAATGGCTGTGCTGAAATTGCTGACTGGTTCAGAACTCTGGGCGTCAATTACTAACCCGTTCAGTAGTACCACAGGAGAAAGCTGAATATAACCGAGGTCATCCCCCGGCCGGGCCTCCTTTGACCACTCATGACGGTCGCGGCATTGTATAGTAACCATCTGGGCACTCTCTCCGAGGCCATCCAGTATAAATTCACCCCCCTTACCGATTACGCCTGTTTTGGAGCGCAGACGGCCCCGCCTGGGAGAAGAAGCATTGTCCGGAGGAATAGTGGGAGATGCTGTTACCCGACAGTTCTTGATTTCTTCGTCAACATAACCACTGATGATGCCTTTAACCGGGTCCGCCGGTCTGGGCATGAGTATTTCAATTCCTGCGGCCTGCATTTGGGGTGTTAAGAGCACTGATGTATCCGGGTATTCGGGGTGAGAGAGGAAAAGCGGGGTATCTCCGTTATCAGGGCGGGATATTTTGAATACGCCATCCTTATCGGTCTGAATACGCATTCCTATATTGCGTGCTCTTATATTGACCCCAAACAGCGGAGCATTATCCGGTGACATAACTATTCCCTCTATATACTCCCCCTCTTCCAGGGTAATAAGGGTGTCTGTAATTTTACCCTCCTGAAGGTTTATCTCAAACCTGCCTGAACCAAACAGTGATGTGGTATAATTAATTGTCTGCTTGCCTGGTTTCATGCCCTTGAGAGTTACGATATTATTATTTATGGACACCCTCTTAAAAGGATTGCTGGCAATAACCGTGCCCTCCAGGCGGGATGCACCCGCTGGCGGAAAAAATTTAATCTCCAGAGTTGTAAGTGCCTCTAAGACCAGGTCTGCTTTAAGGTCCTTATCATTTTGTATGGTTATCTTTTTTGTATTCCAGCCTCTATCACCAATTAAGGCCAGGTTATCGCCCTCAACGCGCACGCCAAGAGTATAAGAACCATTTTTTAAATTGTTAAGCCGGTACCCTCCGTCCTCACCGGTTTTGATTGTAGCGGGCTTTTCCAGTTCTTTGGACTCAATGTAAACTTCAGCACCTATATATGGGCTGCCGCCGGGGCCCTTTAACGTACCGAATAAGGCTGCACCCGGAGCGTATGTGGTGAAGGTAATTAACAGCAGGAGTGTTCGAAAATGAATCATGATTAATATCTCAGTTTAAAATTGTGCATTTTAAATATATGCAAATTAATTGCTGTTCAGGATTAGTTGTTTGCCACAGACGGTCACTCCGGCCAGAGCCCGCCCTCTGCGAAGGCAGGGGGAGCCGGAGTCCACAAAATGATTAAATTCATGGACTCTGGATCTGCCGGACGGAAACGGGGTGACTGTGTAAAATTGCTCTG
>CAZRWX010000204.1:0-6166 GCA_964603925.1 uncultured Bifidobacteriales bacterium
TGCAGGGTGTCCCTTTGCAGGGTGTCCCTTTTCAGGGTGCACCCTTTCAGGGGGGGTGTCCATGAAGTCAATTTCTCCCTTCCAGGTACTTACACAGGATATACCTGAGGTTACCCATGAGGCCCAGGCGCAGGGGGCTCTGCAGGGGGGCGCCCGCTGGGTGCAGCTGCGGGTCAAAGGCCGCACCGAGGTAGAGGTAGAGGCTATTGCCGCGGGGGTGCTGGCTATGTGTATAATACACAAGGCAGTTTTAATTTTAAATGACTATGTAGATATTGCCCTGCGGGTGGGCGCGCATGGCGTGCATCTGGGTCTGGATGATATGCCTGTGGCAAAGGCCAGGCAAATACTGGGTCCCCGGGCCATTATCGGCGGTACGGCTAATACTGTTAAAGATATACGCATGCATGTAGACCAGGGGGCCGACTATGTGGGCGTGGGTCCTTTTCGTTTTACGGCCACTAAGCACAACCTGGCTCCGGTTCTGGGGCTGGAGGGCTTATCGGCATTAGCACGGGAGTGCGCGGGTGTGCGTCTTATTGCCATAGGCGGCATAGGTCCCGCAGACGTGAGGAGTATAATGAATACGGGTGTACATGGCATTGCTGTATCTTCAGCCATAAACTCAGCCCCCGATCCTCAGGGCGCTGTTGAGGTTTTCATCAAGGCTCTCAATGATGCGGGGCGTTTTAATTCACAGGAGAATGATTAAATGATACAACCACTTATGCTGGGCGGTATGGAGTTTAAGTCACGGTTATTTCTGGGCACCGGTAAATTCAGTTCTAACAGTATTATGGCTGCTGCGGTTTTAGCTTCAGGCTCCCAGCTGGTTACAGTGGCCCTTAAGCGCGTAGACCTTAAGGCAGCTGAAGATGATATACTTACTCATTTGCGGCATCCGGGTATACGTCTGCTGCCCAATACATCCGGGGTGCGCACAGCGGCGGAGGCTGTATTTGCCGCCGAAATGGCCAGGCAGGCTCTGGAGACTAACCTTATTAAGCTGGAGGTTCACCCCGACCCCCGGTATCTTTTACCCGACCCGGTGGAGACTCTGGCCGCAGCCGAACAGCTGGTTAAAAAAGGCTTTATAGTTCTCCCCTATATAAATGCCGATCCTGTCATCTGCAAACGTCTGGAGGAGGTTGGTTGTGCGGCCGTTATGCCTCTGGGCGCGCCCATCGGCACCAACCGCGGTCTGGAGACCCGCGCCATGCTGGAGATAATTATAGCCCAGAGCCGGGTGCCAGTGGTAGTAGACGCCGGCCTGGGGGCACCCTCCCACGCTGCTGCGGCTCTGGAGATGGGTGCTGATGCGGTACTGATTAACACGGCTATTGCTGTGGCCGGCGATCCTGTAAAAATGGCTGAGAGTTTCCGCCTGGCAGTGGAGGCGGGACGGGGGGCTTTTGAGGCGGGGCTGGGTTCCCGATACCAGGCCGCTCAGGCTACAAGCCCTTTAACCTCCTTTTTGGATGAGGGCTGATACATGCAATTTCTGGATGTATTTAACAACCACCCCTGGGAAGCAGAAAGGGAAAATATATATGCCATGAGCTTCCGGGAGGTTGAAACCGCTTTGGGCAGAAAGGGCTCCAGATCCCTAGATGATTTTAAAGCACTGATTTCGCCTGCAGCAGCCCCCTATCTGGAACAGATGGCTATCCAGAGTCAGGCGGCCACTTTGAAACGCTTCGGGCGCACTATACAGATGTATGTGCCATTGTATTTATCCAGCCACTGTGCCAATGACTGCGTTTATTGCGGTTTCAAGCACGCTAATCCTCTGGAGCGCAAAGTGCTCTCAGAGGAGGAAATAGTCCGGGAGGCCCAAAGCATTAAGGCTCTGGGTTTTGATCATCTGCTGGCAGTTACCGGAGAGAGCGCGGCTCATGCGGGTGTGGATTATTTTGAAAAAGCTCTGGATATTTTGAGTAAGTATTTTTCACACCTTTCCCTGGAGGTGCAGCCGCTGGAGCAGGAGCAGTACGAGCGCCTTATGAGCAAAGGTCTTAATACGGTGCTTGTATATCAAGAGACCTACAACCGCCGGGCCTATGAGCGTTATCATACCCGGGGCAACAAAAGCCGTTTTGACTACCGGCTGGCTACCCCTGAGCGTCTGGGCAGGGCGGGTGTATACAAAGTTGGCGTGGGTGCTCTCATGGGTCTGGAGGACTGGCGGGCGGATTCCTTTTTTACCGCTCTACATCTGCAGTATCTCAAAAAATCTTTCTGGAAAACCAAATTTTCCATATCCTTTCCCCGGCTGCGGCCCGCCCAGGGGGCCTTTGTACCTCCTTTCACTGTAACGGACAAGGAACTGGCCCAGTTAATTTGCGCCTATCGGCTTTTTGATGAAGATGTAGAGCTTTCTTTAAGTACCAGGGAGTCCCCCCGGTTCCGGGATAACGTTATTAAATTCGGTATTACCACGGTTAGCGCCGGGTCCAGCACCCGGCCCGGGGGTTATGCTGATAAGGGCCAAAGCCTGGAGCAGTTTGCCATCTCTGACGACCGCACTCCCCTGGAGGTTGCCGACATTATCCGCCGTCAGGGCTATGAACCGGTATGGAAGGACTGGGACACAGTACTTACACCTTCAGGATGTCACTCTGGAGTATAATGGGGTTAAAAATGAGGAATTTGAAGAAATAATTCGTAGTCAACTTGGCAAATGGCAATTTGACTCAATTTCTTCTTCGGGTAACGATCTGGTTATCCTTCCCCTTAATTTCATAAAACCGGGCGGTTTTTACTGGCGCACCCTGGGTATTTTAGGTGTTGGTATCATTTTAGGAGTTTTATCCTTAAGCTCCAGAACCTGATTCAGCTCGACATTGGGGGTCGATTTTGGCATTATTATATTCAGGTAACTTATAACAATTATCCTCTCTCACTTCGACAATCTGCCAGCATGCTGGCAGACGCTAAGTATGAGCGGATAATTGGCTTAAATAACAAAAAAGGCTTTATATTGATCTGTTTTCACTTTCTCGGGATCTATTATCAATGAAGTTTTTTTTCTTATTTGAAATTCTCATCTTCCTTATAAACGGGTATATCTGGGCTTATATACACGTTCAACGCCGTACGGCCGTTAACAGGGCGCTGCTTTATTTCACCACTGCGTGTCTGGCCTGGCTGGGCATGGACATCTTCATAAACGGCATACTGCCTGCGCGTATTGTACTGCTGGCAACTAAAGTCAATTCTGTGTTCTGGCTGCCAGTGGGTATTCTTTTTATCAATTTTACCAATACTCTTACCGGCCGGCGTCGTGGTCCTTTATTTTACGCTTATTTTGTTATTTGTGCATTTGCTATAGGGTTATCAATCTTTACTAACAATATAATCCAAATGCCCACCCGTTTAATGTGGGGTTATTTAACTCAGCCGGGGGTATTATTTGTACCGGTAGTACTGCTTGTTATTGTACTGCCCTTTATCCATTCTCTGGTTATTCTTCTCAAAAGGCGCAGGGAGACGCAAGACATTGTCCAGCGCCGGCAATTCTTATTAATTGCTGTTGGCGTTATTGTTTCTCTGGGCCTGGGGCTGGTATCAGACGTTCTGGCGCCGGTTATTTTTTCCTCCTCATGGCTGCCCAGTCTTGGTTCTCCGGGTACGGTAGCTGTTACATTCTGCAGTTATCTGGCCATCAGGCATTATAACTTTCTGAATATCGGCGTAGATAAGGTCGCTGGTGATCTATTTCGTCATATGCAGGATGGTGTCATTGCCATCGATCTGGAGCAAAGAGTTAATCTTGTAAATAAGGCCGCCCGCAGTATGCTGGGTTTCAAAAGTAAAAAAATTCAATTTCGGCATATTGAAGGCCTGGTCGGCGAACATGGCTCCCGGCAAGTGGATGTGACCGGTGAAGAGGGCGCCAAAGTGGTGCTGGTGTCCCAAAGCCCCATTTCTTATGGCGGTATTGAGCTGGGTACTCTTTTACTTTTGCGTGACATTACCCTTACCAGGCAGGCAGAGGTCAGGCTGCAGTCGGCCAAAGATTCCGCCGAGACAGCGAACCGCGCCAAGTCGGAGTTCCTGGCAAATACCAGTCACGAAATACGCACACCCATGAACGGCATTATAGGCATGTGCGAGCTTCTGGAGGAGACAGACTTAAACGAGATCCAAAAACATCTTCTTACAACCATTTATACCGAGGCCCAGTCTCTGGTCACTATCATCAATGATATACTCGATCTTTCCAAAATTGAGGCTGGTAAAATGAAGGTCCATAATATCCCCTTTGATCTGGAGGAGCTTATGGAGGAGGTGGTATATGGTCTATCCTATCGCGCTCACGACAAGGGCCTTGGTATTTATCTGGACTATTCAGAAAATGTACCCGTTAACCTGATCGGTGACCCGGGCAGGCTGCGTCAGGTTTTAATAAATATTGTAAACAATGCTATTAAGTTCACCACCGAGGGCGAAGTTATTGTCAGTGTTAATAGTGTTCACCAGGGCAAAGACTCTGTTGGTGTCAAGTTTTTTATTGAAGACACCGGGGTGGGCATATCACCCGAACTCAAGGATAAGATCTTCGAAAGCTTTACCCAGGGCGACGGCTCTCTTACACGACAGTATCAGGGCACAGGTCTGGGTACCACTATCGCCAAGAAGCTGGTTCACCTCATGGGCGGTACCATCGGTCTGGAAGATCTGGGTAATGGGGGCAGCCGTTTCTGGTTTGAAATTACATTTAAAATGGCCGATGGCACCCGGGCGTCGACCGCCCTGTCTTCTGCCCCGCAGCATGTGGCGCATGTTGCTACGCAGATAGCCACTCTGTCCGGCTGCAATTTTTTCGTTACCAGCAAATATGCTACTGAGCGTAGAATAGTGGAGCGCTATCTAAATGTATACAAGGGCGCCGTTATGGGGCTGGGCTCCTGTGATTCTTTGATTAGCGCCCTGGAGCAGTCCTCCCAGGGTGGATTGCCGCGGGTGGCCATCTGTGACCTGGACACCCTGTCCGGTGACATTTACGGCAGTATTGGCAGGGTACTTAAGACCTGCGCGGACATTAAGATTATTGTACTGTCCAACTTAAAGAATATTATAGAACACAAGTCCCAGTTGGAGCAGGCAGATATACACGCCTGGCTGACCAAGCCTGTTAAAAGGCGTGAACTTTTTCTCAGGGTGGAGAATGTCCTCAGCGGTACAGGTGTTAAAGGTCTGGGTCAGGGCCCAAAATCATCGGAAACCAAGTCCATACCGGTTCTTGAGGGAGGCAGGTCAAACCGGGGCCGCGTGCTGGTTGTAGACGACTATAAAATTAATCAGGAGCTGGTTCAAACCCATATGCTGGCCGCCGGTTATGACGTTATGGTTGCCGGTAACGGGGAAGCGGCACTTCAATGCCTGCAACGGGAGGACTTTGATTTAATCTTTATGGATATACAAATGCCGGGTATGGATGGCTTTGAACTTACTTCAATAATACGTTCCATGGAAAATCCTGTTAAAAACCGGACACCAATTGTAACCCTTACGGCCCACGCCCTCATTGACTTTCATCAGAAATGTCTGGATGCCGGTATGAACGGTTACATTGCCAAACCCTTTACTAAAAAGCGCTTACTGGAGGCCGCCATTAAGTGGATACCAGAGGTTGAGGGCAAAAGCCATGGGTTTATTGGGGGTGGCAGTCTTATCCAGTATGAGGAGCTGGTTAATGAGCTGGGCGGGGACAGTGCTACAGCATTAAGCCTTTATGATGAGTTTGTAGAGCATACGGCCGGCCAGCTGGTGCTTCTCGAAGAAGCCCTTACTAAAGAAGATACTGATAAAGCCTTTAATATCAGCCACAGTATCAAGGGTGGTGCTCTTAACCTGTTTATTCGTGGTTTTGATGATGTTTGTAAACGGCTGGAGAAAAACTCAAGAAATGGTGATTTTAATGAATGTAAACACACTTATTCTGAAATCAAATCAGTTTACGATACCCTGCATAAAGAGCTCTTAGCCCTTAAAGGCTCTGTCTGATTAGAATATATGCGAAACACTATAACAAACCGATGGAGCGTGTTTCACCAGTCATCCTTCGTCTCCGCTCATCCTTCGTCTCCGCTCATCCTTCGTCTCCGCTCATCCTTCGTCTCCGCTCAGGATGAGCGGACTTGTAGTCGAAGCAAGGATGTGA
>CAZRWX010000205.1:0-6046 GCA_964603925.1 uncultured Bifidobacteriales bacterium
GTGGCGAGTTTTTACTAAAATCACGGAATTACAATTAAGCGACAGCAACTAATTAGTGCTTGTATAAAATGTGTCAATTATCACCGTCGCCCTGAGTACTGAGCTTGACGAAGTATCGAAGGGGCGACGGCGATAACGGCTGTATACATAAAATTTAATCAGCTTTCAGGCATTCTTTGTCATCCCGGCTTTATCCGCGGCAGCAGCGTTTTTCCTGGCGGCAGTCTTATCCCTGTTCATTTCGGCCACGGTTTTCGTCTTAATCCTGGCGGCCCCCCTGCTTTTATTAGTGCCCAAATTAACCTCTTTGCTAAGACGTTTTTTAGCTCCAGAGATCTCCTTTTTATACTGAGGCAGCCATTTGGCCTGAGCCACCAGCATTTTATCGGTGAGCTGCCAGATTTCCTCCGGATTGCAGACCGCCGCTGTAAGAGGGTCGTGGAGCATGGCCTGTTTTAATAAAGTAAGATCGCCTTTTATAGCGGCCTCTACGCTCATGCGCTGCACAGATACAGAATTGTTGAGTGAGGCTGCACAGGCCAGCGGCAGGGCGCCAACTTTGGGTATGTTAATGCCGTTTTTGTCAGCATAACAAGGTACTTCTATCATGCAGTCATCGGGCAGGTTGGTAATACAGCCATTGTTGGGCACATTAAAATGCCCCCTGTATACACGGCCGGTTTCCAGGGCTTCAATAATATAACTACCGTGCTCCCCGCTGCGTTTATGGGTTGAAATTACCGGCGCTGGCTCTTTCATCCAATTTGGGAAGTCTGTTTCGAACCAGTTGCGCCCCTCAGTGCACACTCTCAGATAGCCGCCGGTTTCACCATTAATCCAGCTGCTCATATTTATCCATTTCTTAATTTCTTTTGGACGCTTGCGGTACCAGGGCAAATACTCAGACAAATGACCGTTGGACTCTGTAGAATAATAACCAATGCGTTTTAAAACATCGATTCTGGCTTTTTCCTCTTTTGAGTAATTGGGATGTTTCTCAAAACCCTTAAGAAGTTCGTCTGCCCCTATCAGGCGGCCCTCAGTCTCAATGCGTATGTACCATGTCTGATGATTGATGCCGGCGGCAATTATGTTTACTTCTTCCTTTTTTTTGCCTAGTACATTGGCTATCTGGCGATGGCCTCCCTCAACGCCATGGCACAGGCCCAAGGTGGGGACGCCCCCGTAAGTATTACAGGCCCAGGTATTCATGGCCATGGGGTTGGCATAGTTAAGCAGCATTGCGCCGGGTTTTGCATGGGCCTTTATGGCTTTACATATATCCAGAAGAGCGGGTATACCCCTCTGCCCATACATGATACCCCCTGCACAGAGAGTGTCACCCACACATTGATCTATACCGTACTGCAGAGGTATTTCAATGTCGGTTTTAAAGGCCTCCAGACCGCCCTGGCGGATAGTGCAGATGATATAATCGGCATCTTTTACAGCTGTATTAAGCTGCAGACCGCTGGTAACTTTTGCCGGAAGCTTATTGGCTTTGATATCGCGTTCCACCAGTTGAGACACCATATCCAGGTTTTTGCGGGAAATATCCATGAGTGAAAAATGAGTATTCTTGAACTCCGGTACAGTAAGAATATCATGAATAAGGCCACGAGTAAAACCCAGGGAGCCGGCCCCTACAAATGCAATTTTTATTGACATAAATCCTCCAAAGTTAATATTGTATTAATATATGATTAAAAAATGCTTTTAAGACTTAAAAATTGTATTATTAATTGGATATTTGTATCACAAATGCAAAATGAGGGAATTATTGAACATCTGCCGGAGTGTTTCTGGCAATTATTTGCCTCAGTCCGGGGCCAATTCTGTTTTGACTGGCTTACCTCTCTGGATGGAGAATTTTGGCCTGGTAGAGGCGAATGCCAATCATTATTATGCTTCTAACAGGGCGCAATGGGTGCTTCATCTCTGCCTTAGCGGCAGGGGCTTTGTTAAAACCAATGGGGTGGTAACTCCGGTTCAAGCTCCTGCTCTTGTGGCCCTGTGTCCCCAAACTTTTCATGAGCACTGGGCGCATAATGCCCGGCCCTGGTTACTGTTTCACTGGTTCCTGCGTAACGATGGCGATACTGTCAGTCATGTATTAAAAGATTTGGGTTTAGGCGGGGAGGTTACGCCTCTATGCTTAACCAATATTCAAAAAGGGTCTCAAGGTCTTCAACATTATGACCTGAGGCTGGCCCATTTGTTAAACAGGCTTATGCTTGTTAGTGGTGAAGCTTCCAGTGATATTTATCTTAAATATGCATTGATGATGGAGTTTCACAGCGTGTTGAGCAGATGCTCGCTAATTACAGCGGGGGCTGAGCCTGTCAGCGATCTTGTAAAAAGAGCAGAATTTATTCTCCTGAATCTGGCCGATTCTCAACTTAATGCCAATAGCCTTGCCTCCAGGCTTGGTGTTGGCCGGGCTACACTTACCAGGCATTTACATCAGGCGGGGCTGCCCCCTCCCGGTGAGTGGATAACTCAAAAGAGGATGCTTCATGCCAGCAAGCTACTCAAGCAATCTCCTGGTATTACCTTAAAGCATCTTGCCGCATCCTGTGGTTATGCAGATGCAGCCTATTTCTGCAGGGTTTTTACTAAAAGACACGGCAAAAGCCCCATGCGTTACAAGTGAGAGGGGTATTACTACTTTGCGCTCTAAACAACCGAAAGAGATTTGCCTGTGATTATTCCCTTACCTAAACGGCTGACAAAAAAAGAAGAACGAGAGCTCATAAATATTGCCAGGGAGTTTAATGTTAAGTTACAGCCAATTGTTGGTGCGGAGCGCACCATTTTTGCCATTATTGGTGATGAGCGTTCACCTTTGCTCATTAAAAGGCTGGAGGGTCTGCCTTATATAGATCGTGTAGACGTTGTCTCAGAGCCTTATAAGCTTATGAGTAATAACTCCAAACTATCCAACCACAAAATTACCATTGGCAAAAAAACCTTAGGCGAGAGTCTGGCTATTATTGCCGGCCAATGCACTATAGATCCTGACAATAAAAATCTTTTTTTTGAAACCGCCCAGGCAGTTAAAGAGGCCGGCGCCGACATGCTCCGCGGTGGTGTATGGAAGCCCCGCACCTCACCCTATTCCTTTCAGGGTGAACTCAAAAGCCTGGATATTCTTCTGGAGGCCCGGGAGCGTACGGGTCTTCCCATCAATACTGAGGTTATGGAGATTGATCAGGCCCGCGCCTGTTTTGAGCACAAGGTGGACTGCCTGCAGGTTGGCACTCGCAACGCCCTTAATTATAAGCTACTGCAGCAGTTGGGCGCTCTTACAGCTGGTACCCCCATGCGGATTATTCTTAAGCGCAGCATGCACATGGGCCCTGTTAATGAGTTTATTCTGGCTGCTGAGTACATTGTAGCCGGGGGCAACCCCAATGTGTTGTTATGCCCCCGCGGTACTTATCCCGCCGTTGAGGGCTTTCGTAATTCACCTGATGAGAGCATCACTGTCCTGCTTAAAGAAAAGGTATGGTCACCAGTAGTGGTAGATCCTTCCCACAGTGTTGGCAAGGCAGTATATGTGCCCAGCGCCTGCCTGGCTGCCACAGGTTACGGGGCGGACGCCCTGCTGATAGAGTGCCACATCAACCCCAAAAAGGGTGTGGGCGACGATCCAAAGCAGGCTGTTACTCCCATGGTACTGGCGTCTGTTATTAAAGACTGTCAGGTTATTTTTAAACGCGCCCGCAAGTATCTTCACGAAATGTAGCCTATGCCCCAAAACTGGTCGCGCCTGGCGCTCCCGCCCAATTTAATAAAATCCGTTAAAGCCCTGGGCTTTCGTTATCCTACGGATATTCAAGCTAAAGTAGTGTCCCCTGCTCTTATGGGGCAGGATATTGTAGCTGTGTCTCCCACTGGTTCGGGTAAAACCCTGGCTTATCTTCTGCCCGCCCTCCATTTCTGGGACCAAAAGCGCTCCAAGGTTCTGGTTCTGGTTCCCACCAGGGAGCTTGCTTTGCAGGTAGCCCAAATGCTCAGCAAATTAGACCCAGCCATGGGCCGCTCAGCACTTATTGCCATTGGCGGCAAGGGCGTAGAGCGGCAGCGCATCCACCTGGCCGGGTTCTGGAGTATGCTTGTTGCCACCCCGGGGCGTTTGCTGGATTTACTGGATCGTAAAACGGATGCTCTGAATGATGTACACATGGTTGTAATGGACGAGTTTGACAAACTTTTAAAAATGGGTTTTGCCGGGCAGGTTGAGGCCATTGAATCTCACCTGCCTGAGCACCGGCAGGTGTTGTGTTTTTCGGCCACTCCCCCCGATGAGGGTGAACTCCCCCATATCCGTAAAAGCGCCATGCGTGTATTACCAGACCCGGCAGCTGAGAGGGAGACCCGGGTTGAGGTTTTCTACTTTTTAAAGTCACCTAAAAAAAAGTATGTGCTGCTTGTTGAGGCTTTGGAGGGTTTTACGGGTCAGGTTATTGTATTTACCCGTAACCGGGAAAAGGCCACCCACCTGCATGGCCGTCTTAAACTTAAAAATATCGATAATGAACTCTTACACGGCAAGCTGGATCAAAAAGTACGAGCTAAAGTCTTTAACGATTTTATAAAAGGCGGCAGCCGCGTTCTTATCGCCACCGATCTGGCTTCCCGTGGGTTGGACACCCTGGGCGTAGAGCTGGTTATAAACTACGACTTACCGCAGAATGCCAAAGACTACATACACCGCAAGGGGCGCACCGGCCGTAAAGGCCGTACCGGCCGCTGCCTGAGCTTTGCAGGGCCAGATGAATACATACAAATGCGCAATATAGAAGAGGGCCTTAATTACCCCCTGCCCGTTCACCCTGCTTATGCCCGTAAGGACAAATGGTACCTTTCGGCCAAGGCCCACCACAACAATCAGGTAAAACGGGAAGAACGCATCAAGGAAATCAAAAAACAACAGGGATTATAAAGGCACCCGTCCCAGCAGAGACGCACGGCCGTGCGTCTCTGCAAGAACGTGTGCCATGCCCACGTATTTCCAATACCGTTTGACCCGTGCGTTGATTATATATAACGTGCAAGTTTGTAATTATATGTAACAATGCGTAACTACTCAGGTACCATAGATGCTCCAATTTTGTCATTTCGACCAGTTCCTCATTTGTTTTCAAGGGAGAAATCCCGTTTACGATTTGTTTCACGAGATTTCTCACTGGAACATATATTGAGAATCGTTCGAAATGACACGTTTTGGTTGCCAAGATACCTGAGTAGTTACAACAATGCTGACATTGTTTAAAGCCAGGTACGACAAAAAAACCAACCCAATAGGGCCGAACCTGACTGTGGAGGATATTAGGGAAGATACTGAGGAGAGGCATGCGTTAGGCGTGCTGGTGCACGCCCGTATACGCCTGCCGTAATAACAACGTTCTAAAGAACGCTATTATAAATTACCCAAGCAAAGATACGTTCTCTGCGCATGGGCCTTTTTTGCCCTGACCTATGTCAAACTTAACTTGATCGTCGTCCCGAAGTATACCGCCCTCGATATTGTTGGCGTGTACAAAAAGGTCGCTGCTACCGTCATCGGGAGCTATAAAACCAAAACCTTTTTCGCTATTAAACCATTTTACTTTTCCTGTTGCCATTTTAACCTTCCATTAAAAAATAATTTGAACATAAAGTTCGGGTACAATAATAACAAATGCTTGCCGAAATCAGTAAAAGAGTTAAGGCGTTGAGGGCTATTTTATTCTTAAAATTTCTCTGCTAAGTAAAAATATCCCCTTTTTTTGCTTATTTGGCCATTTTCCTCATATAATTTTTTTTAAATATTTTTTGACTAAATGCTTGATCTAAGGCATTTATGCCGATTTATATGGTGAAAATTGCTTGTTGACCATGGAATTGTAGGCTTGATGAATGGTTATATCGACTTTACAGGGGGTTATATACCTTTATTTTCGGTCTTCTTATGAGGCATACATATATTTGTTTTATGTTAAACTTTTGTAACTACTCAGGTATCTTGGGAACCAAAACATGTCATTTTGAACAATTCTCT
>CAZRWX010000206.1:0-6006 GCA_964603925.1 uncultured Bifidobacteriales bacterium
GCAGTCCAGATGCAAAATACCCGTAACTTTAATTACACCCTCCAGACCTGCTGCCTGGCCTTTATGACGAGGCAGACCATTTAAAAGTAGAATATCATCGTTGTTCACACCCCGTAACCCGCAAAACTCTTTGAGCACATTAAGAGCTATATAGAATGTCTCATCTTCTAAAAGCAGACCCTTTTCCAGCACTTCGTTAATAAATTGACGATCTTTATCAGAAAGGAAAGTTGATACCCCTTTAGCCGCTGCCGCTTGGCGTAAAGCCTCGCCAAAATCGAAATGATGTACACGCCGGCCCCATAGACCGTGTGCTTGAAGATAATCACCCAGGGGGCTTTTACCCGAACCAGTGGGACCGAGAATTAATAAAGATGAGTATTTACACATAATAATTAAAACTCAATTATTGCCTTTATTACACCATCACGGTATTTATCTACACAGTCAAAGGCTGCGGGAGTCTTTTCAAATTTAAAATGATGGGTAACAATAAAATCCGGAACAATTTTTTTATCTGACATTTTTTGTAAGGCCACCTCCGTGCAGCCGTTTTGACGGCGCACATTCTGTATGCAGATTTCTTTACGCCGAAGCGCATCTATGTTGAAAGCTACACGATCCACCTCCGGTATGCCTATAAGCATGAGTTTACCGCCGGGTTTAAGCATTTGAACGGCCTGATCGAGCGCCTCCTGCTGACCGCAACATTCAAATACAGCATCCATTAAAAGGGGCTCCCTCAAGGTAATCTCAGAAACAATATCCGCCTTATCAGGATTACCTGCCCAAAAGGCCCCGGCGCCAGACGAGGCTTCAAGCCTCTCATCAATTTTATCGGTAACATAAACCCGTCTGGCACCTTCATCAATACATGCCAACTGCACGCCCAAACCAATGGGCCCGGCACCCAGAACAGCTACTGAGGCCCCTTTGAGTTTGATAGACTGCCGGGCGGCGTAAATACTTATGGCCAGCGGCTCTGAGAGTACAGCATAATCAAAGGACAGATTACCGGAAATGGGAAAGCAGCAGAAATCCGGCAGTACAATAAATTCAGACAAACACCCCTCTGCCTGGCCCGGACAGCCTAGAAACACCAACTGCCGGCAAGTGTGGGGCCTGCCTGCCAGACACTGATCACATTTACCGCAATATACAGCCGGGTCGAAGGCCACCCTGGTGCCAGGGGATAGACCTTTAACCCCGGCACCCACAGCTTCAACTACACCAGCACCCTCATGGCCCACCGTAAAGGGATACTCCACTACCTGAGAACCTATTTTACCAGTGCTGTAATAATGAACATCTGAGCCGCATACGCCCACCGCTTTCATACATATTAATACATCGTTATCATTTTTAATTAGGGGGGCCGGTACATCCATCATTTTCATGCTGCGAATGCCGGTTAAGGCCATGGTTTTCATTTTATTTCCTTTCTCTTGTGGGCCAGTTCAGCGCCCCATCTATATGTAAGGCCAATTCATGAATTGGCCCTAAATATCTAAAGAAATTTCTCCTGACTCAATACGCCTGATGGTATCAGGATATATTATATGCTCCTGCTTAAGCACCCTGGCACTGAGTGACTCTGCGTCATCCCCCGGCAAAACCGGCACCTGAATTTGAGCAAGGACAGGGCCTTTATCGTACTCAGTATTTACCAGATGTACTGTGGGACCTGAGATAACGTCTTTTGCCTGCAGAACGGCCTCATGAACAAAATGGCCGTACATGCCATGCCCGCCGAACTTGGGTAACAAGCCGGGATGAATATTGAGAACATGATTATGATAGGCTTTGAGGATGCCGGGGCTCATTTTTTTCATATAACCAGCCAAAATTATAAGATCCACATTATGATAATTTAAAGCCTCCAGCATGGCGGCCTCCATGACGCCTTCATCAGGATGAGTTTTGCCACTGATGTGGTACCAGGCTATGGCCTCTTTTTTCGCCCTCTCAATAGCGCCGCATTTACTGTTATTACTGATAAGGACAGATGGTACAGATTTAAGAACACCATCTTTATGAGCGTCTATGATGGACTGCATATTACTGCCGCTGCCAGAAGCAAAAAAAGCCAGATTCATGGTTTACCTCGTGAGTTTGGTTATGGGGTAAATTATAGTTAAAGTTGACGGCTGGGTTGGGGCACAGAACACAGTGAAAAGTGGGAAGTGAAAAGCGATAAGCAGCTTAAATTGCTGCTAAATATCTTTTCGCTTATTACTTATCACTTTTTACTAAATGCCAGCTCCCCAGCTCAAGCACCACCACCCAACGCCTCATGTGCCTCTTTAAGCTGGTCTATTATGGGGATATTCTGGGGGCATTTTTCCAGGCATTCACCGCACTCTATGCAGGCGTCCGCCTTAGCACCTTTATACCAGTAAACTGCACCGATAAGATTGTACTCCTTTTTGGCGAAATCCCATAATCCATAAATTCTGCCTTCATTATAACGCTCAAAAACTGTGGAAATGGCGACATCATTGGGGCAGGGCTGACAATATCCACAACCTGTACAATATAAATCGGCCATGGCCTTAAGACGTTTCATATGTGTATCGATTGCTTTGGAGTCCTCTGGAGATAAAGGTGACTCATCGGAGGCCGTTATTAAATTTTCCTCCACCTGCTGCATGGTGCTCATGCCCGAAAGGGCGATGGTGACACCGGGATTACTGAGCACAAAACGCAAAGCCAGCTCCGGCACACGCTTAACCTCGGGCAGGATTTTTTCTAATACTGGAGATGCATTACCCAACCTGCCGCCGGCCACAGGACCCATTACGACAACGCCAATATTTTTTTCCTTAGCATAGGCAATAGCTTTTTCCATCTCCCGGTTAAAGAGGTTATACTGGAGAGTGATGGACTCAGAATAATCTGCATCTATAAGCTTTATCAAATTTTCCCCGGTGTCGTGGTAAGAGTTACATATATGCTTGATCAGGCCCTGATCCAGGGCTTTTTGCATCCACTTGCTTATACGCGGCTCCACATTCTTTGTAAAGCTCTCCCAGCTAATACCATGATGATTGTATATGTCGATATAACCCACATCCAGCCTCTGCAGACTGTCTTCCAGGTTCTTCCACCACTGGCTTTCACTTTCACCGTAATCATGATTTTTGGTGGATACAATAATTTTGTTCCTGTACCCCTTGAGGGCCTCACCCACGGCCACCTGGCTGTCGCTGTTACAATAACCTACTGCTGTATCTATATAATTTACGCCAGCATCAAAGGCCCGGTGTATCATGGGGATAGCGAGCTCCCTGTCCACACGGCTAGCCTCCCCCTCCCCAACCATAGGCAGGCGCATGGCGCCAAAACCAAGCCTGGACACTTTAAGTCCGGTTTTTCCAAGTGTACTGTATTGCATAGTCAGGTCCTTTTCTTAATTAAAAGAATCATTTTATTGATTATTGTACTGGAGGACTTCGCGGCTTACATATTCGAGCTTAATGCCTGCCTCTTTAAACATAGCCTCCGACTCAAGCCCGGCATGATACTTTTTTTCGCAAACCACGCGATGGATGCCGCAGTTTATAATAAGCATGGCACACACCCGGCAGGGGGTCATACGTGTATAAATGGTAGCTCCGTTAATGGATACGCCCAGCTTGGCTGCCTGAGCAATGGCGTTTTGCTCGGCATGAACCGTGCGCACACAATGCTGGGTCTGACTGCCATCCTCATGCACTACTGTTTTCATTTGATGGCCCACATCATCACAATGGGGTAAACCAGCCGGTGAACCCACATAGCCGGTAACCAGCAGGTGTTTGTCCCTGGCAATAGCGCACCCGCTGCGCCCCCGGTCACATGTAGACCGTTTGGATATAGTATTGGCCACTTCCATAAAATATTGGTCCCAGGAAGGGCGCACAGTGTTTTTTGGGTCTTTACTCATTAGTCAATACTCCAGGTTTGGGATGCCTGGTAAATCTAACTAATATTGCCATAATTCTCAGGAAAGTGACTTTGGTACCGAGGCAGATTTTGAAAATACTCATCGACGGCAATATACCTGGTGGAACAGAGGTGTTTTCCCGGTACGGGGCTGTTCAAGCCTACTCCGGGCGTACTCTAGGCGGCGATCTGATTAAAAATACCGATGCGCTCATTGTCCGCTCCACCTTAAAAGTTAACGAGCAGTTGCTTAGCGGGTCATTCGTTAAATTTGTAGGCACTGCCACCATTGGTACCGATCACATTGACCAGGCATTCCTCGGCCGCAATAATATTACCTTTGCCCACGCTCCGGGTTGTAACGCTCCATCTGTGGGGCAATACTGGGCGGCGGCTTTGCTTAACCTTCAGCAAAAATACCAGCTGGTTCCCAAAAAGCTTACACTTGGCATTATTGGGTATGGTAATACCGGCAAACAGGTGGAAAAAAAGGCCCTGGCACTGGGTATGCGCGTGCTTAAAAACGACCCGCCATTGCAGGATGCCGATAAACATAGAGACGACCTGGTACCTGTATCTGGCATACAAAAAGAGGCCGATATAATATCATTTCATGTACCGCTTACAAAAAGCGGCCCCCACCCCACTCTGGAGATGGTTAACACATCATTTCTTCAAACGTTCAGCAAACCCCTGATTTTTTTTAACTGCAGCAGGGGGGGCGTAATCTCCAAAAGTGCCGTAATGCAGGCAAAGCAGCAAAATTTGATAACCAGCCTGGTATTAGACGTTTTCCCCGATGAGCCTGTCATAGACCCGGAGCTTGTATCTATCTGCGACATAGCCACCCCCCATATTGCCGGCTACAGTCAGCAGGGCAAATACAACGGTACTCTGGCAGTTTTAAAGGCCTTTTGCACTTGTTTTAAATTGGATTTACCGGAGTCATTCAATGCTCCCGTTCCCAAAGAGGGCTTTATAAATTACCGCCCTATGAGCGATGATGATTTTATTCTCCATTGCGTACACCGCTCCTATCCCATTATGCAGGATGACGCTAACCTTAGAAAATCACTAAAATCACAAGATCCCGGTTCTGCTTTTGACGCCCTGCGCAAAAACTACGCCCCGCGTCACGAATTTCCACTGTATACAGTAACGGATATCCCCGCTGATAAGGATGATCTACGCAACAGGCTTGGTAAATTGGGTTTTAACGTGTGAAATTAGCCCTGCGCCATAGGGCAGGAGCCAGATGCACAGGAACCACCAGAGGGGCAACCCATGGGCTGGGAACTTTTACCATTTTGTATACTGCCCACGACAGAAAACTTCTTTTTTACCTCCCCGGAACCACATTTAGGGCAAGGAGCAGGCTTAAGAGCGCTGCTGGATACAAGCTCTTCGTATTCGTTGCCGCACTTTTGGCAGGCATATTCATAAATTGGCATAAAAACCTCCATGGAGACTAACTCCATCATATAATTATATAAATAAAGGCTTTTGTTACAACTTTATCCACAAAAAGTAACACAGACATCATGCTTATCCTCTTTGCGGGACTAAGTATGATGCTGTATTTTGGAAAAAACTAATTGGTATCTGTTCAGGATAAGAAGAATTTACATGCCATACTTCGACTCCGCTCAGCATGACATGCAAATTTTTCTAAAAATGTCATCCTGAGCGGAGTCGAAGGAGACATTTTTGGTTACGCTGAACAGATACTAATTAACTAGTTTTTTCTGCTCCAAATCATAAATAAACCGTTCACCCTCAGGACCATAAAGCACCAGGGATGCGTCATCCATTGACTCAGCCAATTTTACTGTCTCCCCTTTGGAAACAGCGTACCATGCGTTATCTGAAGCCTTATACTCCAAATTAACTTTAGCCTTAAACACACCGTCTTCCATTCTGGAAATGTGATACTGGTTCTTTTCGGCAATAATTTTGTATTGAACTCCGTCTTTCTCTACAATCTGAGTCTCGATTTTGCCCTCATCCATAGCAAGAGGATTGCTGCCTGTCCAAAACTCCACTAAGTTTAAAAAAGCAAAATCCACAAAGCCTGCGGCCCCA
>CAZRWX010000207.1:0-5999 GCA_964603925.1 uncultured Bifidobacteriales bacterium
ACATGGGTATGTTATCAGTTGCACAGTGTGGCGAACAGTTGAATGTTTCTTTGTAAGGTTCTGTTTCGTCTTTTTACATATTTAACATTCCACTTAATTTGTGCTCACGGCTATATGTTATTTTGCTACTGCAAGCCCGGAAACATCCCCGAGTATTGATTTGGAAAAGCCCTGATAATTATCATCAAATACAAGTTCTCTACATTTATCCATGTCCATATCCGCGGTGGATTGCACCACCTCTGGATAAAGGCGGATTTTGGAACCAGCTTTAACATACAAAGGCATCCTTTCCAGTGGTACTGTAACGCCCCGCAGCCATTGGCAGCCTTTAAGGCCCTCACCTGTCCAGAAGTCTACCCATTCACCCTCGGGCAGGTAAACGTCCCGCACACCTTCATCATTATAGACAGGTGCTACCATAAAGGCATCACCAAAATAATACTGGTCGTCTATGTGCCAGCAAGTGGGGTCATCGCCATGGTTAAATATAAGAGCCCGCAGAACGGGAAGGCCCGTGGTGGTGGATTTCTCCCCCATGTCTATTATATATGGTATAAGGGCATAACGCATGTTCCACCAGGAACGGACTATATCGGCTATCTCCGGATATTCATAAGGTTCCCGGGGCTGGGCTCCGTGATAACGCAGGTGGGAGGTAAATACTCCGAACTGAGTCCAGCGCACATAAAGGTTGTTGGAAGGCCGGCTCCACATGAAGTTTGGGGTACCAAGGAAACCGGGCACGTCGTGGCTCCACAAGCCAAAACCCGATAACCCCAGATGCAGACCGCCGCGAAGAGAGCCTGCAAGGCCCTCCCAGGAACATGTGCAGTCCCCCCCCCAGTGCAGGGGGTAGCGCTGGCAGCCCGCCCAGCCGGCACGTGACCAGGCTATGCCATCACCCGTTACTTCTTTGGTAACCTCCCAGGCCGCTTTCTGATATAACAGGCCGTAAAGGTTGTGCAGTTGTTCGGCGGGCATATTGAGATAATCCCCAGTCATATTAAGCTCTTCACCAAAATCGGTTTTGATAGCTGAGACACCCATTTTTAGAAGATTGGCCAGTAAGAGCTGGTACCACTTGACTGCCTCGGGGTTGCTGAAATCTATCTGCCCGGCAGCCCCCAGGGCGCTGAAATCTGATCCGGAAATTTCCGCGCCTTTTATGGGAGCGAGATAGCGTTTTTGCCTGGCCTCTTCCAGGAGCTTGTTACCCCTGCTAATATTGGGCATTTGCCAAAGTGTAATACGAAACCCCTGCTTTAACATATCGGCCATAAACCTGGCTGGATCAGGGAAGTTTGTTGTGCCGAACTCCCATTCACATACCCAGTTTTTGGCAAACCAGCCGGTGTCTATGTGAAGTACATCGCAGGGGAATTTGCCATCGCGCAGCTTTTGGCCTATGCCGCGCACTTCTTTGTCTGTAAAGTAAGTCATGCGACTCATCCAGATGCCATAACTCCAGAGCGGGAGGGTGGCAGGGAAACCGGTTATACACTTATAATTATACAGGACTTTTTCTACGCTGCCACCTCCAATTATAAACAAGTCTACAACAGGCTCCTCTATCCGAGCCTGTGCGGCCCGTGTGGAAATGTCGGCAAGGGAAATGCGCATATGGCGGGATGTATGAGTAAAGAGGCCATACAAGCGGCTGGATACATAGAAGGGCACATTTTTGTAGGCGCGCTGGTTATTAACGCCCAGGGCGTCCCTGTTTTCAAGTAAATATGTGCCGCCGGAAAGATCCATTTTACGGAAGCGCTCACCTGTGCCGGCGAATTTTTCATCCAGCAACGCTTCAAAAGAGTAAAGAGAATAAAGGGGGGTGCCGTCTTTTTCGACAAAGGCCAGAGGAAGTGATTCAGGGTGTTCGGGCCCAAACCTGTCTGCGGAAGCAAGGTTAACCTTTACATGGGAATCGGGGTAGAAGGCGATATTGAGCATTTCGGGAGTATCATTAGAGCCCACCTCATCAGGCGTTCTCCAGGGGTGTACATCGGGGTTGGTATTATTTATGGCCGCCCGGATATTATTCCGGTTGTCAATTATGTTATATCCTGTTTCTGTTTTCCTAAAGTTGAGAGGCTCCTGCTTAGTGCTTGAGTGCCAGGAAAGCATTTCGTTGTCGTCGGGTAAAAGCTCCCCTTGAAAAACAACTGATACCCGAAGAATCTGAGAACCGCAGGCACGAAGCCTGACCTCATAGGACCTGGAATTGCCCGCAAAAGTTTTAAACTCGTAATTTTTTACCGGATTAAAAGGTACGGTTAATAAAATGTCACCATTATGCTCCTTTACCTCTGTGGGGAAACCCGCACACCAGACTGTGCTGTTTTCGCCTTCAGTGATTGGATCCAGCATATCACCGATAAAACTGTTAGATGGCTTCATGAACTCTCCTTTTTTTATAAGGAGGAAATTTAAGAATATCCTGGCCAGGGTTCATTTAAGTTTAATAGGCAAATTCAGTTTCTCAAAAGTATCTCATTACTGAGATTATGAGACGATTATGAGACAAGTCTATAACATCATATAAAATAGGGTTTTATGAGTTGATTGATATAAGCTCTATTTAATAATTCTCATATTTAAGACAAATAAAGTAATCCAGATGTGCTGCCGAAAACGTGCCATCTACACCTAAAAAGACAAGTTTGCCGGTGTAATACTCGTTATGGAAGAGGAAAGCCGCAAGGCACGACCGATGACCGTATCTACTAATGAGGCTAAATACAAATTCTCGGATATCCTTGGGGATACACCCTCTATCAATAGAGCTAAAGGCCTGGCCAGGCAGGTGGCGCCCACCTCAGTAAATGTGCTTCTTATTGGGGAAAGTGGTACAGGTAAAGAAATGTTCGCTCAGAGCATTCACAATCAAAGCAAAGCCCGTAATGGCGCTTTCATAAGCTTAAACTGCGCTGTCATACCAAGAGATATAGCTGAAAGCGAGCTTTTTGGTTATGGGAAGGGGGCATTTACCGGCGCCCTTAAAGAGGGGAAAAAGGGCAAATTGGAATTAGCCAATAACGGCACTCTGTTTCTTGATGAAATTGTGAAAATGCCCCTGGAGCTCCAGGCTAAGCTATTATGGGTATTAGAATCCCGCACTATGACACGGCTTGGAGAAAATGATGAAATACCGGTAAATTTCCGCCTTATTGCTGCCAGCAATAAGGATTTGCCCCAGTTGGGAGCAGAAAACAAGTTCCGTGAAGATCTTTATTGCCGCATAGCGGTGACCACCATATATTTGCCCTCTCTGCACCAGTCCAAGGATGATATTCCTAAAATATTCATAAATTTTGTGGAGTAATAAAGCAGCTGGGTCCCGAATTAGGCATGAGAAAAAGAGATATGGTCAGATCCTGATAGATTTTGCCATTTTAGATAAAAAGGATGTACCGGAAATTAATATAGATAGGGGAGTGAATTCTATATTAGAATGGTATTATGGCAAAGAAACCTGATACTGATACATCGCGTTCTGATAATTCCTTTTCAATACTTGGAAAATGTGCACGCAGTAAATATTTAAATTCCTACCAAAAGGGTAGTAATCTGGTATTGCTGAATCCGGATATTGCCAAAGTATTTTCTACAGAAGAGGCTGTTAATGATGCTCTTCGTTCGCTCATTAATGTTGCGAATAAATCTGTTGTCATAAAAAAGCGTGTGTCAAAAATCAAACTTAAGACCTTCTAACATTTCCCCAACAAATTGAATATTTAAGCGAATTATTATATTGGATATTATGAGCGACAATCAAATCAGCCTTAACGGCAAGCAGTATACTTTTGAAGCCAGCGAAACTATTCTAACTGTAGCCCGGCGCAACGGCATTTTTATCCCCACATTGTGTCATTTAGCAGGCACTATACCTACCGGCGCCTGCCGGGTGTGCGTGGTAGAGGTGGAGCGTGCGCGCAATCTGGTGCCTTCGTGTTCTGCACCTGCAGGTGCAGGTATGGTGGTTCTTACAGATTCACCCCGTGTTCTGGAGTCCCGGCGCAAAACTCTGTCATTAGTGATGGCATCGGGTAACCATAACTGCGATTTAAATGGGAGCGATGTTGCTGCACACAAAAAATGCAACCCTGCCGCCTGCCCGGTAGAGGGTGATTGTAAATTACAGGATTATGCACGCCAATATAAGATCTCTCTCAACAAAGGCAATAAATCCCAATGCCCTTACCCTACTGAGGACGTAAACCCTTTTATAATTCGTGATTTCTCCCGCTGTATACATTGCGGCCGCTGCGTGCAGGCGTGTAACGAGGTCCAGGTCAACAACGCCATATCTCAAGGTTACCGAGGTGGGGAGTCAAAAATAGTTGCCGGTGGCGACAGAGCGCTTAAAGATTCTGATTGTGTTTTTTGTGGAGAGTGTGTACAATCATGCCCCACAGGTGCTTTGGTAGAAAAGGATTCCCGCTATGCTGTACGCCCCTGGGAGACTAAAAAAATCCGCACTACCTGTTCTTACTGCGGTGTGGGCTGCCAGCTTTATCTCCATGTAAAAAATGAGCAGGTTGTTAAGGTCACAGGCGTAGAGAGTGCTCCTCCAAATTATGGCAGTCTGTGTGTAAAGGGTCGTTTTGGTTACGATTTTATTAACAGCCCCGAGCGGCTTACACATCCCCTCATTAAAGAAAACGGTGAGTTCCGCAAGGCCAGTTGGGATGAGGCTCTTAACCTGGTTGCCAGCAAGCTGACATCCATTAAAAAAGACAATGGCAGCCAATCTCTGGCAGTATTGGCATCTGCGCGCATTACTAACGAGGAGAATTACATCGCCCAAAAGTTTGCACGTGCCGTGTTAAATACAAATAATATCGATCACTGTGCCAGGCTTTGTCACGCATCCACAGTTGCCGGGCTGGCAGCGGCCTTTGGCAGCGGTGCCATGACCAATGGCATAAGCGATGCCAAAAACTCTGATGTAATACTTATCACAGGCAGTAATCCTACAGAAAATCACCCCGTTATGGGCACCTACATTAAGCGGGCGGTCAAATCCGGCAAAACAAAACTTATTGTAGTCGACCCTCGTAAAATTGGTATCGGGCGTTTTGCCGATGTACGCATGTCTCAAAAGCCAGGTACCGATGTAGCATGGATAAACACCATGATGCACGTTATTATTAAAGAAGACCTTTATGACAAAAAGTTCGTTGAAGAACGCACGGAGGATTTTGAAGTTTTTAAGGCAGAAGTAGCTAAATACACACCGGAATACGGGGAGCAAATCTCCGGCATTCCCAAAGAAGACCTTATAGCCGCCGCCCGCCTTTATGCTGGCGCCAAAGCCGGCAGCATTGTGTACGCCATGGGTATTACTCAGCACAGCACAGGTACCGATAACGTAAAAAGCCTGGCTAACCTGGCAATGTTATGCGGTAACATAGGTATCCCCGGCGGCGGCGTTAACCCTCTCAGGGGCCAGAACAATGTACAAGGCGCCTGTGACATGGGTTCACTACCTGTTGTTTATACAGGTTATCAAAAAGTAGCAGATCCCGCTGCCCGGGATAAATTCAGCAAAGCCTGGGGTGTGCAGGTGCCTGACGCACAAGGTCTTACTGTGGTGGAAATTATGAACGCCGCCGAAACAGGTAAAGTTAAAGGCGTATACATTATCGGTGAAAACCCTATGGTATCCGATCCGGATCTTAACCACACAGAAGAATGTATCAAAAAGCTCGAGTTTCTGGTGGTGCAGGACATTTTCCTTACCGAAACCGCTATGCTGGCCGATGTAGTATTGCCTTCTGTTTGCTTTGCGGAAAAAGATGGCACATTTACCAATACCGAGCGCAAAGTGTTGCCGGTAAATACAGCCATAAAGGGGCCTGGGGAGGCTCGGCAGGATTGGGATATAACATGTGATATCGCGCGCCGTATGGGTTACGAAATGTCTTACGACAACGCCAGCGCTATTTTTGAGGAAATAGTGAAACTTACGCCCTCCTATGGCGGCATGACCCACG
>CAZRWX010000208.1:0-5997 GCA_964603925.1 uncultured Bifidobacteriales bacterium
GGTGAGGTAAGGGGAATTTTTCAGGGAATGAGTGGGAAAGTGGTGAGTTTTGAGTGGTGAGTTTTGAGTGGTGAGTGGTGAGTGGTGAGTGGTGAGTAAAAAGTAAAAAGTAAAAAGTGAAAAGTGAAAAGTGGCTAGTTTTGGCGCTCCATGTGGGAGCTGTTTTTGGGGGGGGTGGGCGCACTTCGCAGGCTTGGATGCCGAGGTGTAGGTCGCTCTAAGAGCTTTAAGCTGCTCGGGGCCCAGGGCACTGGGGTAAATGCCATAGCGATCTTCCTTATTTAAAAAAACTTAAAACATCGCTCAGGGGCTTTTCTGTAAAAGACTCCAAACGCAGATCGGCTTCTGAGAAATCTACAAAACCGTTGATACTGTTGGGAACAGCGACGCAAGGTATACCTGCTGCCCTGGCCGCCCGTATACCGTTGACCGAGTCCTCAAAAACCAGAGCCGCCCCCCCGGGCAGCCCCAGACCTTTGAGCGCATTAAGAAAAATACCTGGATGGGGTTTTACCTGCTCTACCTCGTCACCGCAGCAAAACAAATCAAAGACCTTATACAAGCCCAGTCTGCCCATAAAGCCCGTAACATAACTATGGGAAGAGCTGGACCCTATGGCCAGTTTAAGGCCCGCGCTTTTTGCGCTCTCTATATAAGAGGCTATGCCGGGACGAGCCTGCATATGTTGTGTTAAAGCCTTAAACCGTTGTTTATAAATTTTGTCTAAATCGCCCAGGCTATGGGGACAGCGGGTATTTGCCAGTAAATGGCCCCCCGGAGAGAAGGTATCTTTGGTGCCCATATTACTGCAGAATTCAACTACCGGCAGCTGCAGGCTGTACTCTTTGTAGATACTTGCCCAGCTCCGGAATGCGGCACCTTCGGTATCCATGATAATGCCGTCAAAATCAAAAATAAGGGCCTTGATACCGCTGGTTTTCATAGGCCCTTAAAGTTAGCCACAATGGAGGACGGATGCCAGAGGGTGGCGCTGACAGAAGTCAGTGTTGTTTCGAGCTGGGGAGCAGCCATTTAGTGAAAAGTTAAAAGTGATAAGTAAAAAGAGGTTAAGCAGCATATAACACTGATTATCGCTTTTTTCTTTTCACGTGTCACTAAATGGCTGTATAGCAATTGGCTACAGTGCCTGCTCCAGAATAGCTGTAAGCTCGCTGGCGGTCAGCTCCACGGGGTTGCCCTTCATGCTGCTGGCGGCAGCAGATTTGGCTACAATCTCGGGGATATCACTGGCCTTTAGACCAACCTGGCCCAGGGAGGGTACATTAAGTATCAGGCACAGATCTTTTAGCCACTCCACCCCGTGGCGGGCTTCTGCCTGAGAATTGCCTGTAAGGATGCGGGCCAACTCATGGTACCGCAGGAGCGAGGCTGAACGGGGCTGCCTGGTTTTTATAGCGTTAACATTAGCCTCCATGACTAAAGGCGTAAGGCGGGCGCAGATAAGACCGTGGGGCGCGTGATACATACCGCCTACCGGTCCGGCAAAGCCATGTACTGCCCCCAGCTTGGCGTTGGCCAGGGCCAGGCCCCCGAATAAGCTGGCAATGGCCATATCCTCCCGGGCGGAGGTGTCGGCGCCCTGCTCAAAAGCCCGCTGCAGAGAGCGCGCCGCCCGGCTAATGCCCTCGCGGCATATACCATCGGTAAGGGGGTTGGCCTGATGGGTGACAAATGCCTCCATAAGCTGGGTGAGGGCGTCCAGCCCGGTACTGGCAGTGACCTGGGGCGGCATGGTGTGTGTCAGGGCCGGGTCTACAACAGCCAGAGCGGGCAGCATATGAGGGCTGCGCATGCTGACTTTAACTTTGTGCTCTGTGGACTCTATTACTGCGTTACGTGTAACCTCCGCCCCGGTACCCGCTGTGCTGGGGATGGCAATATAAGGAGCGGAAGGGTTGGCTAACTGCAGGCCTTTGCCGACAACCTCCAGGTAATCTAAAAGCTGGCCTTTGTTTGTGAGCATAACGGCCACTGCTTTGCCGGTATCTATAACGCTGCCGCCCCCAATGCCAACTACCATATCGCACGCTGACTGCCTGGCCCTATTAATACCGGCTAATATAATTGAGGTGGTGGGTTCACCTTCAACCTTAAAAACCGTGCACTCAATGCCCGCTGCCTGCAACTGATTTAAAAAAGGCAGATGCCGGCCGGGGCTGACACCGGTGACTACCAGAGCTTTGCGGCCCATGGCAGCGGCTGTTTTGGGGACCCGGGCTAATACACCGCTGCCGAAGAGTATCCTTTTAGATGTAGCGAATTCAAAATCCATAGATGCCTGACTTTTTATAATTGCCTTTGCTGCTGGTTTGTGAACCGGGCAAAAAAATACTGAATTACCCCCAGGCCCTGTCACCGGGAAATACGTTGTCATACTTAATGCTGCTTCTGGGTTGTTCCATCATATCGGCGACGGTGTCCCGCCATTTGGCATAATGGGATGTCTCTTTATGTTTGGCTGCATCCTCTACTGTTTTGTAAACCTCCACCAGGACAAAACTGCAGGCATTGTCTTTTTGCTGAATTACATCAAAGCGCGCTATACCAGACTCCTGGATGCTGTTAGCGGCATTTTCGATGCTGGCGGTTTTAAAAGCCTCTATAGAGGCAGACTTTACCTGCACAAAAACATGGACAATGAACATACGATCTCCTTATGGAACCAGTAACCTTAAAAAATGCTGCCATTTAGCGGTATTATTAAAATTAACAATTACTGATTCTTAATTTAAAATAACCTTGATGACCTGTGCATAAGCTAAAACATGGCCCAGCACATACCAATAGCACCTACAGCTATAGCTGTGTCGGCCATCATCCAGTAAGGGCTGTAGTAGAAGTATGCGGGTTCATAACCGTAGGTGTATATGTCGTTACCATATGCGCCTTTTACCTCTTCTTCGGACTCATAGGCCTCTGAAGGCACAACTTCATCATCGTCTTGTTCATCATCATCCCAGTGCTCTTTAGCCGCTGTCATGCCCTGGGTGATAATATCGTCAATGACCTTTTCCCAGGGGGTATCTTCGTAGCTAAGCTCCTGGGGCCACATCTGGCTGTTGACAATGTTTTGAATGTCAGCCCAGAAAATGGAATCAAAAGCTATGTCAAACTGCCACTGGTCGGCAGCCTCCAGCCTGCCCTCTGACAACTGGGCCAGGAATACTATGGTAAAGGGGTTAAGGGAGGTTTTACGGCCCTGTTTTTCGGCCAGCTGTATTTTGCGTAGACATACGGCCACCCGTAAATCTTCCCATATAAGATTTCCATTGTCGTCTTCGGCATCCCAATCAGCATCTGAGCCGGCAAACACACCCTCCTGTAGATCTACACCGGCGAAAACGTCAAAATTGGCAAGGAAGTCCCACCACTTGGCCTTCCAATTTTCCCACATAAGCTCACCCTTTCTGGTAAGCTCAAATTTTTTACGCCCCTTTTTCCAAGCTTCGTCTTTAAGGCCTGCTTCCATAACCTCGGCCAGGGCGCGATTAGCGCCGGAAAGCTCAGAATCTATATCAACACCTTCCTCAGCCATTTTATAGAGTACTGCACCGCGGGCCAGAGAAGCTCGGATGTCATCTGGGAGTTTTAAATTTTTGTCCATGATAGATCCTTTATAAATGTCTGTATTTGGGTATTTAATAATGTTTCAGGCTGTAGCTTTGGCTGAGATAAGTGATATATAGTTAAAGGCAATTAATTCAGGAAACGTGGATAGCCAGCTATTGCAACGAACTAAAAGTAGCAAAAAATCATTGGTTTATTAGTGGGAAAGACTTTTGAAATATCTCATAAATTATAATAATATTCTTTATTAGAACGGAAACTCGCCAACACCAATGGTTATGCCAGGATAACGCATATAACAGAGATGAACGGCAAAACCCAAGTAATTAGGTGCTCCTGGATGTTGATGAATGATTGAGATATCTTGTTCGCTTAGGGTGTAATAACGAAATATTTCTTCCTGACTCTCAGGCAAGGCAGTCAAACTGCTACGTTCGGCAATGGATAAAACCGCTCTTCGAGGCATTTTTCCAGGTCTCCTAAAAACTGCAAATTAAGGGGTTTGCGTTGTGATTTTAAGCAAAATCTAATAAATGCGCTATTGGCAGAGCTTTGGTCTGCGGATTCGGCTTTAAAGTGGTTTTAGCAGCAACTAGAGGCGAATATATTGATTTTTGATACTCAATTTGGAAGGCTTATAACCAAGCTTCGCTCACGGGAAGATTATAAAAGAACACTATTTATACTATTAGGGGATCATGGGTTTGCCCTTTCTGACTATGAGAATAATTATCCTGGTAGATATGGAAGTGAAAAGAATAGAATTGCTATGGCGATACTTTCTGAGTCCCCTGGTGTATTAGATAGTTTTGTTGTAAGTGATGCTGTTGTTTCTCAGATTGATATAGCGCCAACAATATTAGGAGTTACAGGGATTGATAAACCGAATCATTTTATGGGAATAGACCTGCGAAAACAGCAAGGAAATGAAAGCGCTGCTTTCTTCTTTAAGGATAAAACATTTTCTTTTCATGATAAGATTCAGGATGTATATGGAGAATTAGGCGAAAATGTTGTGTATCGAAAGAAAGACAGTATTTTTGTTTCTAGTACGGGTTCAGCTGATTCTGTATTTATAGCATCAATTAACAGAATGGCAAATTTTTATCGCTATTTGCTTATGAAGGATTTGATTTGGGATTCTACCTTGAATGACTGATTATAGTGATTTAAGGATGGTTATAATTTTTTCAGCATTTATATCCCATGAAAATTGAGCTAAGGCTCGTTCTCTTCCATAGGCTCCTAGGGTAGTACGAAATTCAGGATCTTGCACTAAGGAGATGATTGCATCAAAGAGTGCATTGGGAACATTCATATCGCATAAGAGCCCAGATTTACGGTCTTCTATAGCATCTATTACTCCTCCGCACCGATACCCTATAACTGGTATGCCACAGCAATTAGCTTCTACATACACAATGCCAAACCCCTCTATATCAGTATCGGAAATGGTACTTGGTAAAACAAATACATCAGCCAGATTAAAGTGTGCATTAATCTCATTAAAAGGGATATAGCCTAAAAAAGTGATATGCTCATGTAAGTTAAGCTCATCAGCTTTTTGTATGAGGTTTTCTTTTTCTGGGCCTGTTCCACCAATAACAAGATGTATGTTAGGATTTGATTTTAGGAGTTCAGGAAGAAGTTCAATGAGTTGAATGCTATTTTTTCTTTTTACCAGACGAGTAATATGGCCAATTATTATTTTATTCTCAATGCCATATTTATTTTTGAGTTCACTTGATTCAAGAGGGAAAAAGGTATTGATATTTGCTCCAGGATGTACAACTGTAACGGGTATAGAAGAAACAGTTTTTTCTTTTAGAAGTTCTAATACTGCAGAACTATTAGGGAGTGAGTGATTCATTGTCTTGAATGTTTTTTTCAGTAAAAAACCTGTGAATGGGTTCATTACTGAAGTAAATAACTCACGCCCATGAACAAGTGTTACTTTACAATATTTTTTTGCAAGAAATGGATAGAAAAAATGCCACAATCCATTTTGCCATTGGCCGTATACAATATGGGTATACTTTTTTCTGTGAAGCAAAAAGGGTATCATAAAGAGAAGTGGTAAAAAAAGAAATGATGAGTGTATAGGGATTCGGAATATATGTAAGGGTGATTGATACTCTTTTTGATTTTTATGCTTAGGGCATATTACATCTACAGAATAGCCTTTGCTCTGTAAGGTATGGGAAAGCTCTGCACAATATGTCTCAATGCCACCGGTTTTTGGGGCATAATCTTGGGTAATAAAAAGGATTTTCATGAAATAGGGTCTTTTATTGTGATAGAATAAAGGTATTAAAAAAAATGAATAGTGGGTATAACCCAACATTTAGGACCACGGTCATAGGATTTTGCGACCAGCCATTTTAGCCCAAAATCGCCATATTATTTTTT
>CAZRWX010000209.1:0-5995 GCA_964603925.1 uncultured Bifidobacteriales bacterium
ACAACCAGGCATACAATTTCATCCTGATGTACGAACACCCAGCCCTTCTCCCCGCCGAACATACTATTTCCCTCAACGTTCCGGCCAAAGCCCCGTAAACCTCCCCATTCGGTGAATTTAGCCTCTTTTACATCGGAACCTATACGGGTTTTAAGCTTCCTGGCCCTTTGCCCTGCCAGTATATCGGGTTTATTTACCGGCTTTTGCATGCTGATAGTATACCAGGCCCCCCCATTGGCGTTAAAGATAACGTAGGCACTGTCCTTAAAGGAAGTATCTATATCGCTAATTTCCCAGTTACCCGGATAAGACAATTCCAAAAATGAACAGCTAATGGTTTTAGGATTAGCAATATCTGCGGCCTCGCCCGCATCGAGCACCGCGTAGGAGATTTTACCAGCAAGAGCCAGTACAACAATTATTACCAGAGCTATTATTAATTTTTTCATTTTGTTAAATCCTCCTGTTTCCTTAAAAATATATAAAACCAGCTTAATTCCCTATTTTGGCGCCTGGGCAGCCTGGTGAGCATCAAGATATTTCTGAATTTTAGCCCGGATCCCGGGATATTGCGGGTCTGCAGTTAATGTCTGATGAGCATTCTCACATCCTTCGTCTCTCCTTTGACTAAGCCTGTCCTGAGCCCTTCGACTAAGAGCCTGTCCTGAGCGTAGTCGAAGGGCTCAGGACAGGCTTAATCGAAGGGCTCAGGACAGGCTATCAGGATGACAGGTGAAACACGCTCCATCGGTTTATTAGAATGCAAAGCGGAGCTTTCCATTCTAATATTTGCTTCCACATATCCTAAGCCTGTTGCCATTTAACCTGATGTTCATAAGCCAAATAAACAATATGGTAATACCTTGGTATGATACAGTCCAGATTACAGCAGTTCAAGATCCGATATTTTGGACAACAGTTCTTCTTTTGTCCAAATCCGGCTCTTTTTCTGCCGAGCTGAATTTAGAAGCTCGGTCACCTTATTGGAATTAGGATTGCGGCGTTTAAGCAGCCCGGCTTGTATTACATAAAAAGCTGCGTCATCATAAGCCGCAATGGCGGCATTTACCTTTTTGTAGGCCTCCATGGTATTACCGGCCTTAATAAGCTGCTGTACCTCATTAAAGGCTGTTGTTATGGGCTTATGGGGTGCTGCTGCCCTGGGGGTTACTGGTTTGATAGTCCGGGTTTTTGAAGAAACTTTGGATTTAAGGCTGCTTTTATCTCTTTTGGAATCATAAACCAGTCTTATAGATGATGAATCCATATTTTTATTTGTACTATTTTTAACTGAAGCACCCATAGGAACCGGAGCAGAAGTTACAGTTGATTTTAAATATGATGAGTCGGTATGTATTTCCCGGTAGTCGGATTTGACTGACGCCCTGGCAGACAGTTGAATATATAAAACATAAACAGCATAAATTAGCGCTGCAACAATGAAAGCGCCTGAAAGCAAATATATTCTGGTGCTTTTATGTTTACCGGAAAACCCGGTCTTATACTTGCCGGTTTTTGACAAAGCCCCAATACGGGTAGTACCCGAATCAGCTGTGATAATGCCGGGGTTATCTATTTCTGAAGAAAGTTTAATAAGTAAATCTTTAACAGGTACATCTCCTGCAAGTTCCTCATATATTGCCTGGACATCTTGAATCATCTCCCCTGCGTCAGAGTATTGATATGGAGTATTTTTCTTTTTAAAGTCCGGAAATACTATGGATTTACTTATAACGTCCCGGATATCCCGGCTAAAGCCCCTTACTTTAAGGGTCTCCTGCAAATCTTTATATGTATCCGGGCTTTGTATTTGAGCTACACATGAGGCCACGTCAGTGGTTTGAATATGAGGCACACCCGTAAGCAGCTCATAAAGAAAACACCCTATAGAGTGAATATCATGTTTAGTCTGCTGGAAAGTGTTCCAGTAAATTTCCTCTGGTTTATGCCGGCTCATGGCCTTAAGCCTCATAGGGCTCATATATATGGGGCTGCCTATCAAATTAGCATTAATAGTAGAGGATATATTAATGTTTGTTTTGGCTATACCAAAATCTATAAGATGTACATACCCCTCCTGCTCATGCCCATGACCGATAATAAGATTGCCAGTGGAGATATCCCTGTGGGCGAGTCCTTTAACTACTTTTTGCCCGGGTAACTCAATTTTAACCTTGTGGCTGTAAGCCAGGGGGCTTAAGGCCGATAGTACTATGGCAAAAGCCGATGCAGGATCTATAATACTTTGCCAGGAGCAGCCCAGCTTTTTGCGCCGTTTTTTTAAAATGGAAAGCACTTTGGTAAAGTCAAAACCCTTTATGTAGTCTATTATCATATAGCGATAGCCAAAGGCTTCGCCCTGTTCAATAAGACTCACAATTTGCGGGTGATTAAGCCGCGCTAATATAATGCCCTCCCGTTTAAAATTCTCCAGAGCATCAATATCACCAACTCCGCCATCTAAAGTAATACGCGATATTTTAACTACTCTTTCTTTTTTAATCTCATCATCAAAACCTATGAACGAGTAGCCAAACCCCCCATTACTGAGCCGTTTACTAATTAGGCATTTACCAATACGTTTACCGATTATATCATCAAAATCAGGCATTATGATATTTCACACTTAAACCCTGACAATGCCCGATGGGTATTTTCACCCCGATGCCTTCGCATAGGGCAGGCGCCTTTAAGCACACTGTCCGGTGTAAGCCCGACTATGGAAGCGGGTAGAGAAGAAATTTTGTTATGGGATAAAGCCATTTTAATTAAATTTGTAAGAGCGCTGATTTGCCCGGGGAGACCGGTGAGTTCCTTATAAGGTAAATGCAAATATTTTAATTCAGTCAATACCCATATCTCCGCAGGTATAACGTTAACCTTTTTAATTACAAATCAATATAAAATTCGACAAAGTCAGGTATAAAACAAACACTAACACATTTTTATGGTTTATCCTTTTCGCCGGGATAAAAATCTGACAATAAATACTTAAATTTGGCCGATTTCTCATTTTTCAGCAAATATCCAAGTGTTTCATGCCAAAATGCCCCTTTTTGCGACCTGATACCGGTATAGGCAGATTGCCGTATATTAAAAGGCATTTTCTTTATAAATTTTTTCAGGAAGCTTCGAGTACTTTTTTCCTCAGGTAATTGAGTGAGCAGCTGAGTTAAAGCACGTTTGCCCCTTTCTGTCCGTAATATTGCCATCCCCCTGGATATAAATTTTATGTCCAGAGGCTTTCCATTCTTAATAATGCCCTGAATAAAGCTATTTCTTACAATTTGGAGCTTATGGTCCAGAATTATGGGGAAATGGTCTATAATGTTATCAGGGAAAATAAACCCTACGCCGTAAGCGGCCCGCATTATTACATGAGGATGAGGATCGCCCAGAAAGTAAACGAGTGTATCCAGAGATGATAAATTGCCGATTTTGCCAATATTCCAGACGGCAAGGGCTCTTACATTCCAGTTGCTGTCACCAGCCAGGCTGTGCAGGGGTGGGAGACACTGTGTGCACTTTTTACGTCCGCAGATATCGGCTGCCATTGAACGTGTAAACTTATTATCAGATTTAACCGAATCAGCTAAAAAAGAGCTTATCAGAGAGGGCAGTTTTTCATAATTATTTTCCAGCAAATACCTGAGAGCATGACTTTCACGAGCAAATTCGGTATTCATTTTACTGCCTAAGAAAGGCAGAGCGGCCGCCCCCCTGGCAATTATGGAGTCCCGTGCCGGACCCACATTATATTGGAACTTCTGGGCAGCAGCTGAGGCCTGGATAAACAGACTGTCCAGCGATAAAGCCAACGATATTTTTTCTGAATCTGGCGGTGTCAGCTCCGGTACCGTGACCACCTGCTTTAAATCTGGATAAATATTAAAATCGGCAAATACGCCATAAGTTGATTTGGTATATATGGAATTATCCGATATAAAACGCCCGTGTTTGTCCCCCCCTCCCCCGTCAACAAATACACCCACCATACCATAATCACGACGCAGATCAGAATATCCCAACATATTATTTAAAGTTCTGCCTGTATAGGAATCGTTGCCTTTGACATCTGCCAGAATTGAAACCGCATTGGCATTCCCCCCACCCATGGAAAGCCCGTACGCCCTGTAATTATCATCACCCTCAAGATCAACCAGCAAACCGGTTGCCAGGTCATGCCCGCAGCCCAGTGATACGCCATGAGAGTTGTAAGAGTCATTACCGCTGGCATCCCATAATAACCCATGAGCCAGATGAACGCCTGCCCCCTGGGCGTATTGATAAGCCTTATAGGTATCGTCACCACCATTGTCTATTAAAACCCCCAGAGCGTACCAGTAAGAAGTACCCTGACCATAAATATCACTAACGTAATTGTCGTTACCCGACGCGTCCCATAATACCCCCACACCGCCGGAAGCTAATGGCCTGTAGCCTAAACCCGCACCCTGTGTAAAAGTAAGGAAATGGCTTTCGTAGCGCAGGAAGTCCTGATATGGGCTGGAAGCGATATAATTATCGTTACCAGAATGATCAAGCAAAGCGCCGTAACCAGCTGTAAAGCCAAAGCCCTGGGCCTGCCCCTGGCATACATAAACGTCATTACCCGCAGAATCTATTAAAAGGCCAAACCCAAAAGCCCCGCTGCCCTGCGTGCATACACGAGAAGTATAGGAGTCATTGCCCCCATCATCACGCAGAATACCGGCACCGAAAAAGCCGCTGCCCTGAGAAAAATTACCCGAAGAATATGTATCATCACCGGCTTTATCCACTAATATTGAGATACCAAAAAAGCCTCCACCCAGGGAGTAATCACCGGATATATACTTGTCACTACCCCCCAAATCTATAACTACGCGCAAGGGAATATTCATAGCTTCTGCAGATTTTTGCGGGGGAAGTAAATAGACATCATCACCTCCACAATCCAGAATAAAAGCATAAGGTTTATTATAAATATCGGGGCCAGAACCGCCCAAAGCTACCAACCCAAAAGGTGTATCCCACTCCATGGTATTTTGAACAACGACACACCCCATGCCTGCTGAATCTTTCAGAAAGCCATTCAGGCTTTTAAAATAGGCTAGCGCCAATACAATAACATCATCTACATTTATATTGGCAGCTGCCCTGAAGAACTCACGGGCCTCCTGACGTTCTGTGACCTCGGCCTGTTTCAGGGAAAATACATCTAAATCTTTAGATTCACCAGAATAAAGCAATAAAGTCTCCGCCTGGCGTAAAACAGTATTGTAGTCGTCCAGATTGATATTACCACGCCACTTTTTAACCTTTTTAGAATACTCAAGCCATGTTACTAAAACAGGTATTAATGCCTCGGGCATATTTCTAAAAAGGGATTTAAAGTTTTTTTGGTTCGCTGGTATCTGGATTGATACTGAGCCTGTTGAGGAGTTAAGCGTTTTTAAAATAAAGGGAGTATAAGTTTTTACCCCGCCCTCAATGGCCTTATTATGTGCGGCTACAAACGCACTTGACATAAGCGGCTGCTTAAATAAATCGGTAACTACAGGTAGCCTGAAGGAGTCTAAGCTGAGGACATCTGAAGGCAGCCACAAATCATCAGATGTCATATTAGCGGCTTGTAGAGCTGAATCAACCAGCTCCGCCATAACCTTGGCCGGCAGCCGTTCTAAACTATCTGTAAGAGCATACAGGCTGGTGTTAATTAATATGAAAGCTGAAACCAACCAAAACTTTACAACTGAAAGAGACAAAAAGCAATATTTAAGTCTGGCTATTAAGCCAACATCGTTACATAAAAAAGAGAGATAATGGAGCATTAATTAATATTAAAATTTTATGCTGTGAAACGGCCCCTAATATGTAAAACTGGCCTTTTAAGCCGAATATTACCTGAAAAATAACCTTCTGACCCGGCCATAATGTATATTTTGTAATTATTAGAACGGTAACTCACCAATTTGTAGAATTCCGTTCTAATAATCCGATGGAGCATGTCTCA
>CAZRWX010000210.1:0-5978 GCA_964603925.1 uncultured Bifidobacteriales bacterium
TTTTTAACAATAAAGCAAAGCTTAGTTTAAAATATTTAACCGAATTTCTCTGTGTCCTCTGCGTCTCTGTGGTTAGAAAAAACATTTTAGACAAGAACTAACTAAAAATATGTGCACATTTTAAATTGAGTCCGCATAACATTTAACAGCATAAAGCCCACCGAAAGAGGTTTATTATGGCAAAAACACAAATTCCCTTAAAAAACTGGCAGGATTACCGGGGCCGCGAGGGTGGCATTTTTGTCTATATCGATACGTCCTCCAAATCCTCCTGGCCAGTGCGCGACATTCTAAATGAGCTGGGCAAAGGGGAGCAAACCGAACCCAACTATGAAACCGGCACCTGGGGTTTTATCAGTTGCAGCAATTCCAGGCTCAGGACTGCGGCCTTTAATAACCGGCGCCGCCATGTATTTTTCGGAACCAATTATCAGGGCACCAATGAGGAGTTCAAAGGCAAATTTTTTATTATAGGCTATATGCGGCCCAGCAAAACTATAGATACCCGCAAAAAACACACCCGCAGTTGGATGGAGCAGCAAACAGAGTCTCCCGGTTGTGTAGATACTCAGGTATGTACGGCCTTTTATTCAGAAGAGATGAATTTTTATTCCCCCGAAGACTCTTTTCCTCTCACCGAAAAGGTAATGAAAAGCTGGGGCTATAAAGGCCGCGTAGCCAGACAAATGAAGCTCACATTTTCTGATGAGCAATGCCAGGAGATCCTGAGTTTTTTCAAAGAAAAAGCCCCTCAGACAGACAGCTATATTCAGGCAATAGAAGAGCTGAACGCCGATAAAGAGCGGCTTCTGGCCGAGTTAGCCGAAAAAAAGGAAGACGATTTGTGGTAACTGGCAATTGCTGAGCCCAGAGTTGGCTTTGGGTTAATAATCATCCAGCTTTGCAGTACTACGCCGGACAGGTTGGTGAGTTTCTGTTCTAATTTCTGTTTTGATTTTGTAACTATGTACCTTAAAATTACCGGATTAAATATATGGCAAAGGAGAGTAAAACTATTTGTGCACATCGCCATATCAATTTTAATTTTAGGTGCCTGCCTTTTTAAGACAGAGTCAAACAATAATGCCCCTATACACCTTTGGAGCGCCCTAAAAGGCGTTTATAACGGTAACACCTGTGCCGGCAAACGAATTCATTTGCGTAAGCGCCTGCAGGGATTGCTCCAGCGTAATGGTTTTGCCAATAAGAGAATCTGGTTTCAGCCTGCCTGAGGCAATCATAGCCAGCATCTCAGGATATTTGTGCGCCTGCATGCCGTGACTGCCGAATACTTGAAGTTCATTGGCTACAACCTGACTCATGGGCACCTGAGGGCGACTGTCACCGGCCAGCATAAGGCCCACTTGTATATGCCTGCCGCGTTTACGCAAACAAGCTATGGAGTTAAAGCAGGTAGCAGAGCTGCCAAGGGCATCTAAAGATATATGGCAGCCGCCATGGGTAATGCTCATAATGTCCTTAACTATATCTGATGATGAAGCAGCATTTACACAAACGTCGGCCCCAATAGAGCGGGCAAAAGCCAGTTTATACTCGTTTATATCCACTGCCACCACCCGTGCCCCAAATGCCTGCGCTATCATAATGGCACTAAGCCCTACCCCGCCACATCCGTGTACGGCCACCCATTGCCCCTCCCGCACCTGCCCCTGATGAACGACAGCTCGAAAAGATGTGGCAAAACGGCAGCCCAAACTGGCGGCAGTAACGAAACTCATACCCTCAAGCAGACGAACCAGGTTAATGTCGGCGTGATTAATGGCCACATACTGGGCGAAAGACCCCCAGTGAGTAAAACCGGGCTGAAACTGATGGTCGCATACCTGGTGATTGCCTGATGAACATTGTGGGCAAGTGCCGCAACCGCCCACAAATGGTAATGTGACCCTGTCCCCAGCCTTCCAATGCTTGACACCTTTATCTACAGCCTCCACAATACCGGCCAGCTCATGGCCGGGAACATGGGGAAGGGTAATATCGGGATCGTGGCCCATCCAGCCATGCCAGTCGCTACGGCAAAGGCCCGTGGCCATAACTTTGATGACAACACCGCCCTGAGAAGGAGATGGGTCTGGTACTGACTCAAGAATAAGGGGTTTGGCAAATTCATGATAAAGGGCCGCTTTCATAATATCAAAGGTAATTAGTCCAGCCTGGAAACAAGATTGAATGAGATTCCCGAGAGGTGATGATGAATTGATAACCGTTTTAAATATTAAGCTGGTTGGGTATTTTCCTTAGCTGCTCCGCAGTTCCAACAATCTGAGAATTGGCCTTCAATTTCTTCCCCGCATTTTTGGCACTTCCAGGGAGGATTGCTGGAGGCATCCGCGGTGGCCTTTGTTAACAAATCCTCTGCCAGCTCCTTGTCCTCTTTATGGATCATAATCTTGATGCCATTCACAAAAGTCTGACCGGGTATGGTGTCACTGCCATCGTCCCTTTGCAGCCAGGCGGTAACCCCATTTTCTTCTAAAAGGCTTTTTATAGTTTCCGCGTTTAAAATATCTCCGCAGACGGCTATTTGAATCTCGTTACTCATTATTTGACACTCCTGGATAAAAATGTGTGCTTATAGTAAATATTGATAATTTTTATTAAAAGACAAGCATTGTTAATTGGTCTGTTACCGTTTTAGAAATGAACAGGACCCCGAAAAGCTCAGGAAGGTTCTTGAACCGGAAGAAAAAGGCGCAATTCACGGTCACAACGACAGCTGTGAAACGCCCCGCACCGCCTGGCAGGGTCAACCATGTGATAACAAAAAGTATCCAACCAGGATGTCATATCAGGCTTCATTATACTGATTTAAATAGTCCACGTCCATGAGTGATCATTACTATTTCTATTATTTAATTCCTTAGCTGAAACATGAAACTATTAATAGCCGAAAAGCCCTCTGTTGCCTGTAAGGCGTATAAAGAACTCCTGGAAAAAACCGAAGGGGAGCGCTTTACACGTAAAGACGGTTATCTTCAGGGTAAAGAATTTGTTATCAGCTGGTGTGTGGGTCACCTGGTAGGCCTTGCCAAACCCGAGGACTATGGCTGGGGCTGGCGATTGAGTGACCTGCCTTTTATACCCCCCAGCTGGAAGTATCAGATATTACCCGATACCAAAAAACAGTACAAGATCCTGGCCAATCTATGCAAAGAGGCTGAGGAAATCATCTCCGGCTCAGATGCCGGCCGGGAGGGGCAGCTTATTACCGACCTGGTTATTATGATGGCGGGTTGTAAGGGTAAACCGCAAAGGCGATTATGGGTTAATTCCTTTGACTCCCCCACACTCGAGAAGGCCTGGCAAAAAATGAAACCGGCATCTGAGTATAAAAGGCTGGGTGCGGCGGCCGCCATGAGGTCCTTTGCAGACTGGATGGTGGGAATGAGCGCTACTGTGGGGTACTCCGTGGGCACGGGCCAACACGCACTGTCTGTGGGGCGCGTACAAACCCCCACCCTGGCATTAATTGTAGAGCGGGATCTGGAAATAGAAAACTGGAAACCCAGCCATAACTTTAAGCTGGAAGGGGTGTGGAGAGGCGTTATCTTCCAATATTACAAAGATAAGGAAACCGAATTTAAGGAATCCGAACCTCTGGAAAAAATCAAAGAGGCCTGTACAAATAAAGACGCAAAACTCACCTCCCATAATGTTAAGGAGAAAAGCCAAAACCCGCTCAAGCCGTTTGATCTGACAGAACTTCAGAAAGCGGCTAATAAAAGGTTTGGCATGAAAGCTGCGCAGACTTTAACTATTACCCAAAAGCTCTATGAAGAAAAACTGGTAAGTTATCCCCGAACCGATTCCCAATATCTGCCGGAAACCATGAAGGATGAAGCCTTCACAATACTGGGGAAAGTGGCCAGAGATTACGAAAAGGAGTTGTTTAAAAACAAGGATGATAAGTTCGTATTTTTTAACACTTCCAAAGTATCCGACCACTACGCCATAATACCCACAGGCATCAAGCCCTCCAGTCTGGATAAAGACCATTTGAGCATTTACGCCCTTATCAGGGAGCAGTTTGTAAAAGCCTTTATGCAGCCTTACATATATAACGAGCATTCCCTGGAGCTTATATGTGAGGGCCATCATTTTAAGGCCCGGGTAAAAGAGGTATTACAAAAGGGTTTTAAGAGCCTGGATAAACCACCTAAGGAAACTAAGAATAAAAAGGAAGAAGAGATAAAGGATGAAGATACCACTGTGGAAAGTTTCGATAATGATAATTTTAAACCCGGCGATGTAGATAAGTTTCAATCTCTGGATATAAAAAAGGTAGAAGCCACCAAGCCCTCCCACTATAACGAGGCTACCCTTCTTACTGCCATGAGCACGGCTGGCAAAAACATAGAGGACGAGGAGCTGAAGGAGGCCATGAAGGAGCGAGGCCTGGGCACACCGTCCACAAAGGCCGCCATTATCGAGCGGCTTAAAAAGGTTAAGTACATCGAATCAAAAGGCAAGAACCTTATCTCCACCGCAAAAGGCAGGGGCCTTATAGGCCTGGTGGATGAAAACCTGAAAAGCCCGGAGATGACGGGCGAATGGGAGTTCAAACTTAACGAAATCGCTAAAGGCAAATACGATTATAAAGAGTTCTATACGGGTATAACCAATTACATTACATCACTTACGCCCTCTTACACCTCCCCCAAGGCCAGGGCATTTTCCAATGAAATAAATAAGGATGGCAGGGATTGCCCTAAATGCAAGGTCAATAAGCTTATTCAGTCCCCCAAAATTATCAAGTGCCCCGACACTGCCTGTGGTTTTATTCTCTGGCCTACCATGGCGAAGAAGAAGCTAACAAAAGAGCAGATTGAGCAGCTTCTTACAACGGGTAAAACCGGGGTAATTGAAGGTTTTAAAAGTAAAGCCGGCAAAACCTTTGATGCAGCTGTAAAATTTAATTCCAGCTTTGAGGCCAAGTTTGAGTTTTCAAATAAGCCGGTGGAGAATAAGGCTCCTGTCACTCCAGACCAAACAAAGAAACTACTGCCCCGGAAAACCTCCAATAAGGAATCCAGCTCTGCTTCTTTACCAGAATGACAGACCCGGCACCTTATAAATAGACATTTTTAAAAAATCACTTGATTTTCCTGAAAATTGAGCATATTATAAATAGACCGACGGTCGGTCGATAAAAAGGTGACTGATGACGCGAATAGTAAAAGCAGCCGATGAAAGGCGCGGGGAGATAATCCAGGCAGCCCAGCAATTGTTCTATTTTGAGGGCTATGAGCAGGTCTCCATTAGCCAGATTATCCAGAAGGTGGGCATCGCTAAGGGCACCTTTTACCATTACTTTAAATCCAAAGAAGACCTTTTAGATCAAATAATTGAGGGGATAGCTCATGGTGTCCACGCCAGGCTTGAGGAAATTGTCGCAAATTCAAGTCTCAATGCAGTCCAGAAGCTCAACCAATACTTCGATGATGCCGGCCATTATAAGTTTGAGCATAAGGAAGCTGTTATTGCCGCGTCAAAAGCACTGCAGCTTCCCGAGAACGTGCTCCTGCGCGACAAACTCACCCGCATTATAATCAAACGCGAGATACCTCTTCTGACAGCCATTGTTCATCAAGGCGTAAAAGAGGGTCTATTTACTACCGCTTATCCCCAACACATTATCAATATGTTAATGGGCATGGGGCTGTTTATCAAAGACGAATTCGCCGACATCCTTCTTCGGGGAGATTTTACCCGGAATGACGTAGACTATTTATATGAATTGTACAGTATGTACCAGGACAGCATCGAGAAGGTCCTGGGCGCGCCGGAGGGCAGCATCAAATTTATCACAAGAGAAATAATTGAATGTTTTTTAATTTAAATACGTACTTGTAGTTACGATTCATGAATCGTAACTATTTGAATACACACCACGGAGTAAACCATGAGAAAAAAATTATTCAATTTTCTAGCCAGCCTGGTTACCACCCACCCGGGCA
>CAZRWX010000211.1:0-5902 GCA_964603925.1 uncultured Bifidobacteriales bacterium
CCAAATACAAAAAAGCCTTTTATTTTGACTCGGAATCTGATTATCTCTCCCAAAACATTATGGCCTGTTTTAATAACCTTTCGCTAAATGCTGTTAAAGAGGGGGATTATTCCACGGCCGCCCAATATTTGTCAGAAGCTAACTCGTTTTCCAGCGGTAAATCATTTTTTGCCGCTAATATTCGCAATGCATTTCTTTTTAAGGCTAAATATCTTCTTGAAATGAGAGAATTTGAAAAAGTGGAAGAAATATGCCGTTTTGGTAATGAAGCATTCCAGCCTGATACCGCCTTCAAATATATTCAGACCTTATCCCAACTGGATCAGTATTATAACAGGGCCCTGCAATCACTGAATAACCACGATTATCCCCGAGCCCTGGAGTATTGCAGTCAGGGCCTTATGAGGCTTCCTGGTAATAAATTATTAAAAAATTTAAAAGATTCTCTGCTTTTGATACAACAAGAGGCCTCAGAAAGCCGCTTAAACGATTAATTTAAAGGCTAAAAAGAGGAACGGACTCCCAACTATAGGAGCCCGTTTTATAATTAGGCCGTATTTACTCGCGCAACGGACACTAATCGAAGGTATAAGTAATCTATTGGACAATATTGAAAAAGTCAACACCATTTTTGCATTAATGACAAATGTGATCCAGATCACAGTATTTTAATGAATATTAGGGTAAAATGAAACCATACTCGCGCAACGGGCACTAATCTTTCATCTCCACCCCTGGAGTAAAGATGGGTGCCCTTTTTTTTGGTCTTTTAACAGACCCCACATACCTGTTGGCCAATTGGTGGCGGTTACTATTTTTCCCTGAAAAATTATAAATCAGCCAAAAAATCAGCCCAGTGCCGCATAATCCTGTAACCGCTCCACAAATACTGCTGATTCAGCCGTGGATAGAAGACTTTTATACCACTGACTGCCGCACTCAGCCAATTGGGTTAGGGTACCTGGCCGCCAGCCTTAAACTCACCTTAAAACATATTGAGGTAATAATTATTGATGCCCTGGCTGGTAAGAAGAAAAAGTCTATCCCCTGGCCCCAGGAATTTAAATACTTAAAGCCATATTACGGCCGGCATGATAAGGGCCCTTTTGCCCTTTTTAACCAGTATTATCGTTTCGGCAAGTCCCGGCAGGAGCTTGAGCAAATCATATCCGGATACCAGCCCTTTTTAATAGGAATATCCAGTCTGTTTACACCCTATTACCGTCAAAGCCTGGAATGCGCCAGAATATGTAAAAGTATTTTCCCGGAAGTACCCGTAGTCATGGGCGGGAGCCATGCCACACTCCATCCGCATACGCTAATGAAAACGCAGAGTGTCAACAGGAAAAATCTGGCCCTTTGTGATTATATAATACCTGGTGAAGCCGAAATTGGAATTTGCGAACTGGCAAAGCTTATAAAAGGGGAGATTGCGCCCGAGGAGGTTACCAGCCGGATAATTATGGCAAGCGGGGAACCTGTCGGTACTGACTCAGAAAAAATATCCAGAAAATTAAAAACGCCTGCACAAAGTCCTGATATCCCCAATTACTTAAAATTAATTCCGGACCTATCAACTTTGGACCCGCTGAATTACCGGTTTAAAGGGGGTAAAATGGCCTTTTTACTTACCAGCCGTTCATGTCCGTATCATTGCAGTTTTTGTTCCATACACTCTGTATTCAGCTCACCATACAGAGTTAGAGACATAGATGATATCATAAAAGAAATTACTCAGCGTTTAAACGAAGATATCAAGCATTTTGATATTGAAGATGACGCTTTTACAGAAAACAAGCCCCATGCAATGGAGCTCCTGCAACGAATCATCCGTCTGGGTTCACCCCTGACCATGAGCGCCATGAACGGCATAAATTATATGACTCTGGATAAACAGTTGCTGGAAAAAATGAAAGAAGCCGGGTTTACGGGTTTAAATTTATCGCTAGTCAGCGCCGAAGATAAAGTCTGCCGCAAATGCCGCAGACCCCATTCACTTAAACATTTTGATTACATTATAGATGAAGCCGGCCTGCTAAAGATCCCCTGCATAGCCTATTTCATAATAGGCATGCCCGGACAGAATGTGACCGATATGTGGCATACATTTTCCCATTTGTGCGGTACTCAATGCCTGTTAGGCGCTTCCCCCTATTATTTTACACCGCTTTCGCCTCTGCATAAAAAGGAAAGCGGTAACCCCCTTATAAAGCTTGCCTCCCGGGACGGTGACAGCTTTTTATGCGCCCGTCTGACTGCCATGGATTTAGAAACAGAAACTTTTACCCGCCAGGATATTTTCACTCTGTTTAAGCTGGCACGGGTTGCTAATTATATCAAAGAAGGTCTGGACTCCGGTAAGGGGACCCAAAGCCTCTATTTTAAACCCGCCCTGCAAATTTTAAATACTGGAACCTGGTTTACGTCCCGCGAGCATCATGGCCTGCCTTTTTCAAAAGCTATTTTTAATCTAATCCAGGAAGACACATTGACCTTTAAAGGCTATAAAACCAGCCGTTGCATAAAATATAATCCCGCGCTCAATGTTTTTGAGCCTGTTTAGGAGCCCCTATTTAAGCCAGAATGCTACAAAAATGCCAAAAAATGGCAATTGCAATGGTCTTTTCCTGTCACTTCGAACAGCTACTTAATTTCAAGGTAAAGTGAGAAGTTTCCTTGGAATAGCAAGGAGATTTCTCTCGTTTACACAATACCAGAATATGTCGAAATGACAGTGGTGCACTTGCATGCTGTTAAAGCGACATCTCCAAGGAGAAAGGGTCAAAGAATAGCGGGATGTATTATTGAAAATTACTATCTAAATTATCACATAATGATCCGGTTAAAGTGCTGGATATTGAGGGTTTTGACCCCAGGGTGGACACTGTATACAAAACGGCGCTAAGTTTTATAAATAACCTGTAGGCCGGACCCGCGGCAATAGGGTGGTCGGAGTGACTGGATTCGAACCAACGACCTCAGCGTCCCGAACGCTGCGCTCTACCAAGCTGAGCTACACTCCGACTAGGCCCTTAAAACTAAGTATTAGCGGCGGATTATTCAAAATAACCCGACAAGACTCCAACTCCTGTTGGCCCCCTTACAGGCCCTGCAGCTCCCCGAGCTCCAGCCTGGCAATCTCAGGCCTTTTGGCATTGGGGAATTTAAGATACTGGTTCAGAAACCTTTTTGATCTATCCGGCATCTCCTCAAAGTATTTATAAAGAATGCCTAAAGCCATATACATTTCGGCAGTGGCTGCCTTATTCTTAACAGCTTTTAACATGGTACCTCTGGCAGAAGCATACCTCCCCAGGGCACCTTGCACCATAAACATCTTTTGATAAATTTGAGACATCTCCGGAGATAAGCGGATACCTTTGTCCCATTGTATAAAAGCCTCCTCATACATACCACGTTTTTCATACAACTCTCCAAGCTTGAGATAAAGACTGGCAGATTGTGTTTTGTTCAGCTGATCGATGAGCTTTAACCTGGAAGATTCAAACATGCTAAAATCAAAGGCCGGATTAAAGCGGGGGTTTAACTGATAGCTGTAATACTTGTTCCATAATAACCGTGTAACCTCCTCCCTGATAACGGGACGATCAAAATCCATGACTGTTTTAGTCTTCATATACTTTAAATAATACCGCAAAGCCCGGGCCGTATCACCTGCCTGATAGAGCTGAAGGGCCCCCATATTCTTAAGAGTAAGCGCATGCCCTGGTTCTACTTTAAGAGCCCGCATCAGCAATGACTCTGCCTGTGCATATTGACCGGTTTCATTTTTAATAATTGCGGCATAATTTAAGGTTTCAATATTACCAGGCTCAAGCTTAAGCGCCCTCTGCATATAAATATCCGCTTCGAGATACTCGCGGCGCTCTTTATGAAGAAGCCCCAGCCATTTATTGACATCTGCGCTGTTGGGTGATAAAGTCAGCGCCTTGTGCAGATCACTCAAGGCTTTATCCCCGACATCCGAACGATAATAATTGGCAAGTTTATTAAGATCCTCACCCCAGTAACGGGATGTTAAATGCTTTGACCAGTTACTGCGATAGCCCTGCCGGCGGATTCTGGCGATTTGAGAAATAGCCCGCTGCAGATAAGATTGAGATGTGGCATTGCCCTTGTCAATTTCCCTTGTTAAAATATCTCTGGCAGTACTGAATTTACCCTGTTCCATGAGGTTATCAACCTGCTGCAGCTTTGGATGTATATGGTTATTTATGGCCTTAAACGCAACAAATAAAGTAACTCCAAAGATAAGGGTTATTATAAAAAAAATAACAGAAAGCCAGATAAACGATTTGGAAAAAGCCCTGGTGCCGGCAGATACCACTGAGACATTGGAGAATTTATTCAGCCGCTCCTGCATAGCGGTTTCCCGGGGTAATCGGACCTCTTCTATGGGTACCAGGGGGTTTGAGTCAATCTGAAAACCAAATTGAGAGAATGTATCTATTAGCTTAACGGCATTGGACTCCGAGGCTTGCTGGGTAACAGTAAAAGGGAGATAATTAAGAGCTTCTCTTGACTCTTTAAGGTCTGCCCCCATTAAATGACTTAGTTTGCCGGCAGCCTGGGTATAATCAGCTCCCGGTTTGGCAGCACGGATAACAATTTTATACCTGGGAGCCATTAATATTAATCCAGCTTGGTCTGACTTATTACATTAATATCCTCAAGAGGAATTTGTACATAACCTGTTTTGCCTTTGCCAATAATGGTATTATGAATATTAACAAATGATTTAGTAGTCTCATTCCCGCTTTTTCTAGGCTTGATTTTGGTGCCGTCCAGCAGCTCTACTACAGAATGATAATAGAGTTTGTCATCACGATAGAATGTTTTGGAAGGATCTAAAACCAGTTTAGCTACAAGTTTCAGAGGGATTTCTCTTAACGCCTCCCCGTCCAATATTTCCAAATACTCATTTTCTTTAAGCTGAACATTATCCAGGTTGAAAGTCATGCCCGTGCGGTCAACGATTACAAAAGCCGGCGCACAGCTTGTCAATATCAGATAACATGTAAAACAGCACAGCAATAACAAATATTTATTCTGCATGAATCTCCCGTTCAAAATAAAGACACACGGACTCAAATACACTGTCTGGTTCGGCCTTAACAAACACCCAACCCTGGTCCCAGTACTTGTTAACCTCCGCCTCCACCTGCTTCAGGGTCTGCCCGGCATCCAGAGAATTTGGTAATTTTAATATGGATTGTTTAAGTTGTCTCATTTATACCTATTATAACGAACTTAGGGTCTCATAGCCAAGTTGATATTTTTTCCCGTACAGCTCCGGCGTTAAAAATCTGATTTTGATTGAGGTTCCAGACTGGAAAGAGGATTGACTATCACCTTCTCGGCAAATGCATTCTGGGCGGCTGCTAACAGCCTTTTACCGCTTATCAGACCTTCCTTTTTGTAGGCCCTGTGAATGGCCACACAGCTGCCCTTAAATATCTTTTCCATATTCTCATTGTCCCACCCGGTAAGATGTAAAACAACCCGCCTGTGATAATATCCCTCTTCCGATCGATAAACCGTATGGCTGTAAATAACCGGAGCCAGTAAAATCCTGGTATCTGTAATACCCCTCATTTCCTCCATTAGAGAATCTGGTGTAGCCCGATGCTGCCTTACAAAAGCTCTGTATTGCTCATAGACCTGCCTTTGCAGGACAGATAATTTGTGCTTTCTGGACCCATAAATGATCACCTTTTGGGCCGGCCGTACCCGATGGATTTTTCTTATAAAAAAGCCATAATCCTGAGCAGGATCCGCATAGTCATTAATAGCCACTATGGGAATGAGCAGCCAGCTGCCTGCCAGCGCTCTTCCGGCTTGTTTTTCCGTGATATAATATTCTATTGCCGTGGAAGTTGTA
>CAZRWX010000212.1:0-5876 GCA_964603925.1 uncultured Bifidobacteriales bacterium
AGTAACTCCTTTTCTATCATGGGAGTCATCATGTGATTGGCATGTTGCTCAGACTTTTCAGACTTTGCGGACTTCATCTGATCCATTGAATGCATATGCTCGCCTTTGCCTTCAGCAAATCCCATGGAAAAAATTAGCAGACTTAATGTTATGACTGCTGATATCTGTACGTTAATTATGATTTTCATTCCTTCTCCTTTGTTACAAATGCAAACACAAATAGTTACTCGCAAACAATGTGCCATTCCAGTAAACGTCTGAAATGAGTTGTTTTAAGCACTTAAATGAATAGATAAGCAGAATTCAGCAATTATGTGTTGGTTATTCAACACAGTAATGTTGTATTTTCAACGGTACCAGGCTTTATTATTCGAGTTCTAGCTAATATTGGCCTTTTAAAGCGAAAACAGATAGTTTTAACAGATAAATAAGCTGGCCTGGTAATGTACGCGAGCTTGAAAACCTTGCCAGGCGCATTGTGGCCTTAAATACAGATAGTGAAATAACTTTAAACGATTTGCCTGATAATATTACCAACAGTAAGCCTAAAGGAAATTATTTAACTGATTTGCCCGATTCCGGCTTTAACCTGGAAGAATGGATAGACAGAATCTTTATTATGGCTTTAAAGAAAAATGAATGGAATCAAAGCCGCACAGCAATGTACATGAATATATCAAGGAACACACTTATATATATAATGGAAAAGCGGGGCTTGCGACAAAGCGGTGGTCTTGATTGAACACCTCTCTCTTTATCCTCGTCACCTTTATCTGGGGCTCCACCTGGCTGGCTATTCGTTATCAACTGGATGGGGCTCATCCCCTGGCCTCAGTAACATGGCGGTTTTTTCTGGCCTCTTTTCTGGTATTTGGCTGGTGTGTGCTGCGCCGACTTCCGCTGCGGTATGGTGTTAATGACCACCTCTTTTTTGCTCTGCAGGGCGTATTCATGTTTGGCGTTAATTACTGGATTGTGTACGACGCTGAGCAGTCGCTTTCCAGCGGGCTGGTTGCCGTTATCTTTTCTGTCATTATATTTTTTAATGTTATAAACGGCGCCCTGTTCTTAAAGTCACCGGTACGGGTGTCAGTTGTGTCGGGCGGTTTGGTGGGGCTTACGGGGCTGGTATGTGTATTTTATGAGCAAATTGCTGGTTTCGATTTTGCCCGTGGTGGCAGCCGCGCTCTGCTGCTGTGTCTTTTGGCCAGCTTATTTGCTTCTCTGGGTAATATTACTTCGGCCTACAATCAAAAGCAGGGCCGCCCCGTTATGCAGACCAATGCCTGGGGTATGCTTTATGGGGCTATATCCATGCTGCTGGCTGCTATAGTAACACATACTCCCCTTACAGTGCAGTTCTCCATAAGTTATGCTGTTTCCTTTTTGTACCTGGTTGTATTTGGCTCTATCGTGGCTTTTACCGCTTATTTAAAACTACTTGGAAATATCGGCCCTTCCCGTTCCTCCTATGTCACCCTGGTTTTCCCTGTGATAGCCCTGGGCCTGTCTACTGTTTTTGAATCCTACATCTGGACGCCGCTTTCTATTATAGGTGTGCTGATAATTCTTTCGGGTAATTTCCTGGTATTACAAGAGCGGTCTAAAAGCTGACACAGTTTTAAGGTCCCGGGTTATGGCAGGCGGCTGGAACTTCTTAAAATTCACAGAAACATTTACTCCCGGATTTAGACCTAAATAGCATATAATGTAATGGGATTAATTTATTTTTGAGCCGCAAAGGACGCGAAGGACGCAAAGAATTATATAATAAAGAATAATACCTGCTTTATTTATAATAAACAACCCTTCGCGCTTTTCGCGGCCTTTGCGGTTCAATAAACTTATAAGTGTCTCAGGAAAAGTGCACGCATTTAGATTTGGTTACATTAATACTATGACTGAATTACTAGGTAAAACAGCCGTTATCGGCGGGGGCTCCGGCGCTGTGGGCGAGGGCATTGTGCGCCATTTTTTAAAATGTGGTCTTCGGGTTATAGTGCCTGTAAGGGACAACGTTAAGGCTCAGGGTCTTAAAGACTACACAGCCGATGTTGATGCCGGCGAACTTATCTGCGAACCGGCCTATTTCAGCGATCCGGAATCTGGACGGGCGTTTGTAAAAAAAGTCTCCGCCGATTACGGCCCCGTTAATGTTGCCGTAGCCACCATGGGCGGCTGGTTTGAAAATGGACCTCTGCACACCCTGGCTTATGGGGATTTTGATTCAGTTATGGGGAGCAACTTTAACACCCACTTTATTTTTGCCCGGGAATTCATGTCCCTGTTTCACAGCCAGGGCAGTGGTATGTATGTCAACATCAACGGCAGCACCTGCGAGGAGCTTATACCCGGCGCTGGTATAGTCAGCGTAATTGGGGCCGCTCAAAAAATGATGACGGATGTGCTTTTTCAGGAGGCTGCCGGCTCAAATGTGCGTGTATACGAAGTCGCCCTGTTCTCGCCTGTCATTACCCGCTCCCGCGGCCTGGAGGTTGAGCCTTCCTGGGTCAGTGCTGAACAGGCAGGTGAGTATATTATCAAGCTCTATAACGGCCTGGCCCCAAACCTGGACAGGTTCTTTCATAAACTGGAGACCAGCGCGGATATTTAAGGGATAACGGTTATTTCAATTTCTCAATAATTGTCCGGGTTTTATGACTATACTTAAATCATGAGTATAAAGCCTTCTCTATTTCCGCATGTTATTTTATCAGCACTCATTATATTAATGTGTGGTCGGCCTTCTTATGCCGGGGAGCCTGGGTCGGAGAGTTGGCAAAAAAAAGCTGTACATAACTGTCTGGACAGTATGAAAAACCGTCTTCTGGGCTGGGCTGCCTATGAGGTTACTCCAGAGGGAACAAAACTCAATACCTACTCAAAATTATTTAAAATGAAGTTTTCTAAGAACCAGGAAAAATGGCTGCAGAATTTTGATGGCAACTTACTGTACGAAGTTTTTTATGAGGGGATTGTGGCAGTAACTGTCAGGCTTAAGTGTGACAGTCTCATAGACAGTACCACAGCTGCTGACAGGCTGCACTCCCTGCCTGGCGTAATCAGCTCCATGTTAAAGCCATTTTCTAACTGTGGCGCAGACAATATTACCACCGATAATGGCGAGTATCATTTTATCTCAAAAAAAGGTGTCCTTAAAAGGTCAAATCATATTTTCCAAATTAAGATTATTACTGAGTACTTTGCGCAAGGCCGTATCCTGGCAAGGGATTCCCTGGAGATTTTTGAGAGAGAGCTAAAACCAGGTAAATACCGCTGAAACCAAATGGATTTTATAAAAGCCTTCTCAATTTTTATCATTCCCATGAATCATAAAAAAGACACAGACCCCAAAGGACGCCGCCATGTTTAAAATTCCCCCGTTTTCCACCACCATGATTGGCAGTATGCCTCAAACCACCGGCACGCTGGCGTTGGAGTGCCTGCATAAATATCCCCTGTCCATACCCGTATGGCCCCAGCTGCCTGCGCGGTCCTTTAAAGAGGCTATGACAGCCCAGTATAATGAGGGGTTTCCGGGCATTAAGGTTGATGAGGCTGAAAAACGGGTATGGGTGCAGCGTGATGATGCTCTTTTGGAGTCCATTGGCTCATTTTATGAAAATGTTATGGGGGACGATCTCAGCTCCTTTGCTATTACAGCCGAAAACGCTTCAGGTCTTATAGACTATATCAACGCTCTTCCTCATCACAAAGAGCGCTTTCCTTTTCTTAAAGGTCAGGTTACCGGCCCCTTTACCCTGGGTCTGGGTGTTAACGACCAGGAGGGTCGAGCCTTATGGTTTGATGAGCAGTATAAGGACGTTATCATTAAGGGGCTCTCCAAAAAGGCCATGTGGCAGTTTAAGCAATTCAAGCCTTATGGCGATAACATCGTTATTTTCTTTGATGAGCCTATTCTTTCGGCTTTAGGCACGCCCGCTTATATGGGCATTTCCGATGACGATGTTATAGCCGCTCTTAATGAGGTGTTTGCCGAGGTCCAGGCCGAGGGTGCCGCTGTAGGCGTGCATTGCTGTGGTAATATGGACTGGGGGCTGTTGTCCCGCAGTAATGTCAATATTATCTCTTTCGACGCTTACGAGTTCGGAGAAAAGGTGGCTCTTTATGCCCAGGATTTTAAGAATTACCTGGCCAGGGGCGATTACCTGGCCTGGGGTCTGGTTCCCACCGACAACCCCGAGCTTTTAGAGACCGAAACCGCAGAGAGCCTCAAACAGCGCTTTGATCAGCTCATTAAGGTTTTTACCGGTAAGCGTATTCCTCTGGAGCAGCTTATGACCCAGGCACTGGTTACTCCAGCCTGCGGTTTGGGCAATTTATCCGAGGCCACTTGTGAAAGGGCCTTAAGTCTGCTGCAGGAGGTGGGCGTCCTGCTCAGGGCTTAATCCTGTCACTCCGGCCTGAGCCCGCCCTCTGCTAAGGCAGGGGGAGCCAGAGTCCACACACTCTTTTTTTATTTCTTCAGGATTTCCCCCAGCGGTCTTTGATGGCGAAGCTTCTGCAGTGGGCGCCTATCGTGCTAGAATTTATTAAAACGTGAGCGCAGTTATAAACCGGGGCATTATTAAAATATTTTCGACGGTATTTCGCTATTTTGCCGATTTCTATGTAATGAAGACATAAAATTTGTAGACTATACAATTATCAATTAAGGAGGACATTATTATGAAGAAAATTTTATTGCTAACAGCTGTTTTAGCTCTGGCACTTTCACCTTTGCTTTTTTCAAAAGGCGCTGAGTCAGGCGATGACGCAAAACCTAAGTGCCCTTTTACCAAGGATAAAGACGGTGACGGCAAACTCGATTGTGTAAAAACCGATAAAGACTGTGACAAGCTGGGGAAAGCTGGCCACAATCACGGTGAAGGCAAACCCTGCTGCGCTAAAAAAGGCTCAGACGGTAAGGCAAAATGCGACAAGTCAGGTAAGAATTCAGACGGCGAGCCTTGCCCCCATAAAAAAGCTGAAGGTGAACCCAATTGCGACAAACACAAAAAGGCTGACACTAAAGCCGCACCATGTCCGCATCATAAAGCATCCAAGGGCAAAGCCACAATTTAGAATATAATTTTCAGAGACCTGGGTTCAGGTTAGGGCTTTGTATTCCTCTTTCAGCTTTTTTCCCAATAGCCTGGTTAAACTGCTCCCGGGTTAAAAGCCCTTGGGCTATAAGTACGTCACCCAGACGTTTACCCGGATAGGGCAGTTGAGCTATCCCTTGTAAAATCCAGGATAATACATAGTCTTTCTCTATTTGTTGATCTCGAACGCCAACATTACGCGCTTTTTGCTGTATTATACCAGGTTTAATCATGTATATATAGCGGATTTTATAGTTTCAATTTCCAGGTTTATTTGAATACTCCATCGACTATTAATTTTCCCGGTTTTGGGCAGTTCAGTATCCAGTATAACACAGGATGCGGTTTTTGCTTTATGGAGTTCACCAATTATTTTATTGCCTATTTTAAGCGCTTCTAATAAAAATCCTAGACGCTTAATAGTAGCTTGAGAATTAAACTTTTCGACATAGGCAAGAAGTTTATCATAATTTATCATATCACGTAACATATACATCGCCTTAGCTATTTCCACAATGCCTCCGGAATAATCAGGTTTGAATAAACAATCAATTATAGTTTTTTCAATGTCAGAACAAATTACTTTGTTGTAACTATCAATCCAAACTGATGTAGCCCCAAAAAAGTGTTTTTCATTGTGGTAAATAAATTGAAATGGAATATTCTTGATGTTGATAGTTGAAGGACGAATTTGCTTTGAAACCACAATCTGTTCATGTAATGAGGGCTGGGTAATTAAATTATGTATATGTAAAGCAGAGTAATAACCAA